>CANJXI010000027.1 GCA_947478785.1 Caulobacteraceae bacterium | reverse complement strand
TCTGGAACGAATACGAGGGCGACGAAGCCGAGGCTTGGGAAATGGCCGTCGGCGAAAGCCTCGACGACGAGGAACTCGTCGACAGCTTCACCACCGAACCCCTCGACGCCCAGGTCGAACGCATCCGCAAGTCCATCGGCCTCGGCAAGCCCGCGGCGGCGGAGGAAACCGCCGCGCCAGACCCGGTCCTCGCCGACGACTACTGGAACAGCTCCGCCTGATTCTTCCGCTCTTCCCCGCGAAAGCGGGGACCCAGGCTTTTTTCGTAATGTGAGCCTGGGCCGGCGAAGGCTTCCGACGTTGGTCCTCGGAAACACAAAGAACCTGGGTCCCCGCCTTCGCGGGGAGGAGCGGAAGTATGTTCGCGCCCGCATCCCACACACAGAGATCACGGCTCGCCCGGACAAGCCGGGGGATGACCAGACCCGTGGGCGAGCCGATCGACGGCGGCGATCACGAACCGTGCCCGCCCCTCGATGGTGTCCCTCGGCACGATCACGGCCTCGTAGTCAAACCGCTCCAGCACGCCCAAGATCCGCTCGAACGTGGCCTCCGCCTCGGCCCAGTCTTGCCGCCGCTCGGCGTCGATCCGGTAGATCTCTCGCCAGGGCGGGAAGACGAAGACCCGGCGATTGTAGCGGCGGACCTTGGCCGCGGCGACCAGCGCCTTGGGCGCCGCCCACCGGGGATCGAAGCCGTCCATCATGCCGCGATCGAAGAACACCCGCCTGGTCTCTGAGGCGGCGGCGTCGAACTTCTCGATGTCGCGCCCAACGCACAGGGCGCAGCAGGCGGCGAAGTCATCCCACGGCACGGCGCGGCTTCCGACCGCCGTCTGCTCGGCGATGACCGCGCGGTGGGTTTCCTCGACGACCTTTTCGCCGAGGCTCTGCAGGTGACGGATCAGCGTCGTCTTGCCCACGCCCGGTCCGCCGGTGAAGACGAAGAAGTTGGATCGGTGGATGGGCATGGCTCCTCCAGGCGCAGGCGATGCGCGCCGACGGGCGTCGGCGGGAAGGCGGTCCGGGAGAGGTTGTGCGCGGCGGCGCCGCTAGTTCGGCGGGCAGCCCTTGAACTCGCCCACCTTGACCGCCGTGAGGCTGGCCAGGTTCAGGGCCCGCATGGAGCCCATCGAGCGCGAGCCCGCGCCCGTGTAGAGGTCGATGCGCTTGCCCTTGATCCCGCCGCCGACGTCGGAGGCGTACCAGTATCCGTCGTGGGCGGTGCCGTCGGGCATCTTCAGGCCGACGGTCTCCTTGATGAACAGCACGGTGCGCTTGGGGATCAGGTTGCGGTCGACGGCCACCGTGCGCATCGCCACCACCTTGCAGCCCAGGCTGTCCAGCGCGCCGACGCCCTTGGCCCCGGCATGATAGAGCGTGGCCTTCAGGTTCCAGCCCGGTCCGGCCGGGAGGTCGCCGGTGATGACCGACATGATCAGGTCGCCCACGGGATCGCTTGGACCCGCGAAGGCGTTTGTGGAGAGCGCGAAGATGGGGAGAACTGCCAGGGCGGCGAGGCGGCGTCGCAAGACGGCTCCTCCTTCGTCGTTGAACTGGAACGCCCGGACTCTTACCGGCTGGCGTCCCAAGCGGCAACCCCGCGGGGGGTGCGGCGGGTTGTCCTATGAGCAAACCTGATAGCAAATTGACGGTGAGGCGGCCACCATTCCCAGGCGAATGGGTTGCACACTGTCCGATCAACGCGGGGGAGATTTCATGAAAATCTATGGGGATTCCAAGTCGGGAAACTGCCTCAAGGTGAAGTGGACAGCCGACTATCTCGGCCTTTCCTACGCCTGGATCGAGACCGACATCATGGTCGGGGCGACTCGCACGGCCGCATTCCTGGCGATGAATCCGGCCGGCCAGGTGCCCACCGTGATCCTCCCCGACGGCCGGCCGCTGGCGCAGTCGAACGCCATCATCCTGCACCTGGCGGAAGGCTCGGACCTCATCCCCGCCGACGCCTATCAGCGCGCCCGCATGCTCGAATGGATGTTCTGGGAACAGTACAGCCATGAGCCCTACGTCGCCGTGGCGCGCTTCCAGGTGCGCTACCTCGGCAAGTCCGCCGCCGAGATCGAGCCCCGCATCGTCGAGCGTGGCGAGGCGGCCCTGCGGCGGCTGGAGGAGGGGCTGGCCGGCCAGCCGTTCCTGGCGGGCGGGAGCCTCAGCCTCGCCGACGTGGCCCTGGTCGCCTACACCCGCGTGGCTCACGAGGGCGGCTTCGAACTCACCAACTATCCGGCGGTGCAGGCCTGGGTGGGGCGGGTGGAAAAGGCGCTCGAAATCGCCGCCTGACCGCTTGCCTTGCCCGGCGCCAGCCCGCAATCCTGCCGCATGCATCGCCGCCTGATCCTCGCGCTCGCCGCCGTCCTCGGGCTCGCGCCCGGCGCCGCCCTGGCCTGGGGTAACACCGGCCACAGGCTGGTCGGCGAGGCCGCGATCCGCGCTCTGCCTCCGGCCTTGCCGGCCTTCCTGCGCACGCCGCAAGCCGCCCGCGACGTGGGCGAGCTGTCGCGTGAGCCCGATCGGGCGAAGGGCGCGGGCAGGCTGAACGACGCCGAGCGCTCGCCGGAGCATTTCGTCGATCTGGGCGACGACGGCAAGATCTTCGGCGGCCCGGCGCTGGGCGCCCTGCCGCCGACCCGCGAGGACTACGACACCGCGCTCCGCGCCGTCGGCCAGGACAGCTGGAAGGCCGGCTACCTGCCTTACGCCATCGTCGGCCGCTACCAGCAGCTGACCCGGCATTTCGCCTATTGGCGGGCGGACGCCTATGCCGAGCGCGATCCCAGGTGGAAAGCCCATCGCGCCTGGTACGCCGCCGACCGCCGGCGCCGCGAGGCCCTGATCCTGGCCACCGTCGGCGAACTCTCGCACTTCGTTGGCGACGGCAGCCAGCCGCTGCACGTCACCGTCCACTTCAACGGCTGGGGCGATTTCCCCAATCCCGCGGGCTATTCGAACGCCAGGCTGCACGCCCCCTTCGAGGGCGATCTGGTAAGGGCCAACGTCACCCTGGCGGCCGTTTCGGCGAAGATGCTGCCGCCGCGCCCGTTCTCCGGCGGCGTCGAGCAGCGCACCGCCGACTATCTCGCCGCCACCGGCCGGCTGGTCATCCCGTTCTACGAAATGGAAAAGGCCGGCGGCCTCAATCCGGGCGATCCACGGGGGCCGGCGCTGGCGACCCAGCAGATCGCCGTCGGGGCGGCCGAACTGCGCGACCTGATCGTCCTGGCCTGGCGGGCCAGCGGCCAGCAGGCCGTGGGGTGGCGGCCCGCGCCGCTGGCCGACGTCCTGGCCGGCAAGGTCGATCCCTATCCGATCCTCTCGGGCATGGACTGATGACCGCGCCGCAGTTCGGGGAACCCGAGGCCGGACGGGACTATCCGGATCGGCCGGCGGCCTTTGTCGTGACCGAACGGGACGGGCGGATCGCCACGGTGCGGGTGACCTTTGCGAACGGCGGCGGCCGGCTCGACCTGCCCGGCGGCGGCCTCGATCCGGGCGAAACGGCGCGCGGTGCGGCTGGGCGGGAGTGTGGCGAGGAGGCCGGGCTGAGGGTCGAGCCGGACGCCGAGCCCTTCACCGCGGCGGACCACTATTTCATCAACCCGAACGGCGAGAGCGTGAACACCCGGGGACTGTTCTTCGCGGCCCGCCTGGTGGCCGAGGCGCCCGAGTTGAAGATCGAGGATGACCACGCGCTCGCCTGGATGACGCCACAGGAGGCGTTGATCGAACTCAGCCGCGAATCCCACGTCTGGGCGGTCGCGGCCTGGCTGCGGTTTGCGCAGCGCCGCCCGAACGGCTAGTCGGAGCCGGTCCCGGGAGAATCCATGAGTCAGGCCAAACTCATCGACGGCAAGATCTACGCCGAGCGGCTGCGCGCCCAGGTGGCCGAGCAGGTCGCCAAGCTGAAGGCCGACCATGGCCTGCAGCCCGGTCTGGCCGTCGTCCTCGTGGGCGCGGACCCCGCCAGCGAGATCTATGTGCGCTCCAAGGGCGAGCACTCCCTGGCCGCCGGCATGCATTCGGTGACCCACAAACTTCCCGCCGACACGCCCCAGCACGACCTGCTGCGGCTGGTGGGCGAGCTCAACGCCGATCCGCTGATCCACGGAATCCTCGTCCAGTTGCCGCTCCCCAAGCACATCGAGGAACGCGCCGTGCTGGCGGCGATCAGTCCGGACAAGGATGTGGACGGCCTGCACGTGGTCAACGCCGGGCGCCTCGCCAGCGGCCTGCCGGCGCTGACGCCCTGCACGCCGCTGGGCTGCATGATCCTGCTGAAGGAGACCGTCGGCGACCTTTCGGGCCTGCGGGCCGTGGTGGTCGGCCGCTCGGTGCTGGTTGGCCGTCCGGTCGCCCAGCTCCTGCTGCAGTCCGACTGCACGGTGACCATCGCCCACTCCCGCACCCGCGACCTTCCCGCCGTGTGCCGCGAGGCCGACATCCTGGTGGCCGCCGTCGGCCGGCCCCGGATGATCCGGGGCGACTGGATCAAGCCGGGCGCCGCGGTGATCGACGTGGGCATCAACCGGGTGCCCTTCGACGATCCTGTTAAGGCCGCCGCCGGCCGGACCAAGGTGGTGGGCGATGTCCACTTCAAGGAGGCCATGGAGGTCGCCGGCTGGATCACGCCCGTGCCCGGCGGGGTCGGTCTGATGACCGTGGCCGTCCTGCTGCAGAACACCGTGACCGCCGCCAGGCGGCAGGCCGGTCTCGAGGCCTCGTAAGGGCGAGGCGGCCAGACAGGCTATCCAGCAGTTCCGAATATCTCTCCGGCAGTTCACAAAACGCCGCGGGCCTTCACTTGTCCGCCTAACTCCTCCACCATTGGCGGATCGCGCGGCGAGGGCTGGCCGGCGAGGCCAAGCCAGCTCCGACCGGGCGCGTCCGCATGAGGATTCGGGAGGGTTCGTGCACGATCTGGTGGTTCGCGGCGGCGCCGTTATAGACGGCACGGGGGCGCCGAGGCGTCAGGCCGACGTGGCGATCGACGCTGGCCGCATCACCGCCATCGGCCGCGACCTGGGGCCCGCTCGCAGGACTCTGGACGCCGCGGGCATGGTCGTCGCCCCGGGGTTCATCGACGTGCATACCCACCTCGACGTGCAGGGCTTCTGGGACACGGCGCTGACGCCGTCACCCCTGCACGGGGTCACCACGGTGATCGCCGGCAACTGCGGATTCAGCGTCGCCCCGCTCAACCCCGCCGCCGCCGCCTACCTCCTGCCGATGCTGGCCCGCGTCGAGGGCATGCCCGCTGAATCGCTGGAGACCGGCGTTCCGTGGGACTGGACGACGACTGAGGAATACCTCGACCGGTTCGATGGCGTGCTCGCGTTGAACTCGGGGTTCATGGTCGGCCACAGCGCCATCCGCCGGGTGGTGATGGGCGAGGCGGCGACGGAGCGGGCGGCGACGCCGGACGAGCTCGAGCGCATGTGCGAGCTCTTGCGCGACGGCATTCGCGCGGGCGGCCTGGGGTTCTCCTCGAGCTGGTCGGTCGTCCACAACGACGCCGGCGGGGGGCCGGTGCCATCGCGCTACGCCGCCGCCGAGGAGCTGGTCGCCCTGGCGGCGGTCTGCGGCGAATTTCCGGGGACCTCTCTCGAATTCGTGGCCGGACAGGGTCCTTGGGCTGAACATCTGCAGCAGGTGATGGTCGACATGACCGTGGCGGCGAAGCGGCCGCTCAACTGGAATGTAATCGCGGGATCGGCCTCGGGCCTGTCCGTGGTCCGCGAGCAGCTGGCGTTGTCCGACGTGGCCCGGGCGCGCGGCGGCAAGATGGTGGGTCTCGTCGTGCCCTACGTGTCCGAGGCCCGGCTCTGCTTCCGGGGCGGCTTCCTGCTGGATTCGATCCCGGGCTGGGGCGAGGCGATGACCGCGCCGCCGGCCGAGAAGCTGGCCCTGCTGGCCGATCCGGAATCGCGCGCCAGGCTGGGCAAGCTGGCGGCCGACTCCACCGGGCGGGGCGGGCTCGTCAACTGGGGCGAGAAGCGGGTCCTGCAGACCTTCGCGCCCGAGACCAAACAGTATGAGGGCCGCAAGATCGACGAGATCGCGAAGACGGAAGGCAAGACGCCGTTCGACGCCCTGATCGACATCGTCGTCGCCGACGAGCTGCGCACCTCGTTCAGCTATGGCGACGCCCAGGACACCCGGGCCGACTGGGAGGCCCGCCGCGAACTCTGGCTCGATCCCCGCACGATCGTGGGCGGCGCCGACACCGGCGCGCACCTCGACATGCTGTCGACCTTCAGCTTCGCCACGGACCTGCTGTCCCTGGGCGTCCGCGAGCATAACCTGATCACCACCGAGGAGGCCGTGCGCCTCCTGACCTCCGAGCCGGCCGCCCTCTACGGCATGGTCGACCGCGGAACCCTGCGCGAAGGCGCGGCCGCCGACATCGTGGTGTTCGACGAGGCGACCGTGGGCCACGACGCGGTGCGGCTGAAGTTCGACCTGCCGGGCGGCGCCGGGCGGCTCTACTCCGAAGGCGTCGGCATCGCCTATGTGCTCGTGAACGGCGAACTGATCGCCGAGCATGGCGAACTCACCCAAGCAAGGTCCGGCGTCGTCCTGCGCGCCGGCCGCGACACGATCACCCCGGATATGAGGTAAGGCCATGGACGGAAACTTCTTGCTCGTCGACGAGGTGCAGGAGATCCGCGCCCAGTTGAACCACCCCGTGATCGACGGCGACGGCCACCTGACCGAGCACTTCCCGCTGCTGATGGATTTCGTCGTCCAGGAGATGGGCCAGGCGACCGCCGACCGCGTGCGCCACGCGATGTCGACACCGAGCGTCGGCCGGCCCAACGCCACCCTTTGGGGCCAGCCCGCCGAAAACACCCTCGATCGCGCCACGTCCGTCCTGCCGGGGCTCCTGCGCGACCGGCTGGATCAGTTCGGCATCGACTACGCCTTGCTCTACCCGGGCCTGCCGCTGGTGATGCTGTCGCACGAGAACGAGGAGGTCCGCCGTTCCGTGGCGCGCGGGGCCAACCGCTACTACGCCGAACTCTTCGGATCCTATTCCGACCGCATGCAGGCGGTGGGCGCCGTCCCGACGGGATCGCCCGAAGAGGCGGTCGAAGAGCTGGAATTCGCCGTCAAGCTTGGCCTGAAGGCGATAATGTTCAGCGGCCTGAACACCGTGACGGGCCCTGACGGCCAGGTGAGCATCCGCAGCCTCGGCCACGGCAGTGGCCAGGACTTCGACCCGCTGTGGCGCCGCTGCGTGGAACTGGGCGTGGTCCCGACCTTCCACTCGCCCGGCCGCGGGCTCGCGACCCGGGCGTCACCGACCAACTACGTCTACAACCACCTCGGCCACTTCGCCTGGGCGCAGGAGGCGATCTGCCGCTCGCTGATCTTCGGCGGCGTGCCCAAGCGATTCCCGGAACTGCGGTTCGCCTTCCTCGAAGGCGGCGTGAGCTGGGGCTGCCAGCTCTTCAACGACATGATCAGCCATTTCGAGAAGCGCAACCGCGCCGCGATGGCGTCCTACGACCCGTCCGCGGTGGACATCAAGCTGCTGGACGAGCTGTTCTGGCAATACGCCCCTGAGTCCATGCGGCCCTCGATCAACGCTGGCGGGCATCGCCCGGCCCCATCGCCGTACAGCCTGGACGAGGTCGACGACTTCAAGGAGTCGCTCATCGAGTCCAAGGCCGACATCGTCGACATGTTCACCCGCCAGTTCTATTTCGGATGCGAGGGTGACGATCCGCTGGCCGCGATGGCGTTCCGCACGGAAATGCTGCCCAAGCGCGCCAGGATGAACCCGATCTTCGCCTCGGACATCGGCCACTGGGACGTGCCCGACATGCGCTATGTCCTGGCCGAGGCGTGGGAGCACGTGGAGCATGGCACGCTCGACGCCTCGCAGTTCAAGGACTTCACCTTCGGCAATATCGCCAGGATGCAGACCGCTTTGAATCCCAACTTCTTCAAGGGCACCGCGGTCGAGCATCAGGTGGCGGCGCTGATCGCCGAGACGGCGTAGCGGTCACACGCCCCAGGACAGCAGCCTCGACCCCAGCCAGTCGAGGCTGCGGTCGATGGCCGAGGCATAGCCTTCCCGCTCGATCGCCGGGCCCACGATCTCCAGGTCGAAATATCCGGGATAGCCGGCCTCCAGCAGGTGGCCGAGCATCCATTCGAGCGGCATGGACCCGTCGCCCGGGACCCGGCGGTTCAGTCGGAGTTCTTCCCCCACCAGGAAGTCGTTGACCTGGACCAGGTCGATGCGCCCCACGTTCTCGCGGAACAGGTGCGGCAGGTGGCGCTCATACCAGCAGTTCTGCAGCTCCAGACATATGCCCATGTCGGCGTCGCGCGACAGCTCGGCGGCGTCGGCCAGGGTATGGATGAAGCCGCTGGCGCGGGTCGGGTGGCTGTTGGCCTCCAGCGCCAGGCGCAGGCCCAGGTCGCGGGCATGGGCGCTGGCCGGCCGCAGCGCGCCCACCAGGCGGTCATAGGCCACGTCGGTGGGCATTCTGGGCGGCGCGGATCCGGCCAGCACATAGAGACATGGCGACCCCAGCGCCGTCGCTGTTTCCATGGCCGGCATGAGCATCTGCAGCGCGGGGTTCGTCTCGTCGATGAGCGACCCGCCCGGGGCGGGTGTCCAGACCATGGCGGCGACGCCAAGGCCCGCGTCCCGGACAGCGCGAATGCCGTCCGACGCCGGTTCGCCAAGCTTCGACGGCAGCACGGTCGCGGCCGTGATCCCGCGCGAGGCGTAGAAGGCGATATCCTGGTCCAGCGTCCAGCCCATGGAGGAGGCCATGTTCACCGAGATCCGGGGATGCATCGGCAAGCCCTAGGCGGCGTTCGCGTTGGTCCAGGCGACCAGCTTGGCCAGCACCTCGGCCACCGCCTTGTCATAGGCCGCCACGATCGGGCCGACGCGGTTGTCGGACGCCCTGACCCTGGACTCGAAGACCTGGTCGGACACCAGCGTCCGGCTCTCGTCGCGGGTGATCGCGGCGCGGACCCGGACCAGCACGGTGGGCGCGGCCTTGGCGCCGTTGTCGTAGCGCGCCTCGAAGTTGCGGACATCCAGGCGCAGGACGTAGTCGCTGTGCGCGGGCTCGCCGCGTGAGACCAGCCGCACGTGGCCGCCACCGGTGTCGAACGCCTCCAGCACAGCCTCGTCAAACAGCAGCTGGGCGGGCGCCACCCAGCGGCTTTGCGCGATGTAGGCGGCCTTGGTTCCGGTGACGCCCAACAGCCGGTCGCCGGCGGTTTCGCGCTGGAACGTGCCGTTGGCGCGGAACACCCCGATCTTGCCGGCCGGCGCCTGTCCGGCCGGCTGTTCGGCGGCCGGCGTCGCCCCGAAGCGATAGAGCTGGGCAGGCTTGGTCTTCGGCAACAGCGAGATACAGCCGGCCAGCGACAGCCCGCAGACGATGACGGCGCCCGCGCGAAGGATGCGGATCATGGCTTCACCTTCAATTCTTCGGCCGCGGGCTTGCCCAGCGCACCCGTGGGACTGGACTGGATCTCGTTGACCAGACGCTCGAGGGACTCCGCGGCGCTCTGCAGCTGGATCACCGCGGCGGTGACCTGCGGCAGGCCGTTCGACGCGAAGTCGGCGGTCGGGCCCGAGAGCTTGCCGATGATGGCCCGCGCGTCCTTGGCCGTGGCCTTGGCTTCCTCGGCGGCGTCGGCGACGTTCTTCATCGTCCTGCGGCCGTCGCCTTCGACGAGGGAACGCCCGGACTTGGACAGCTCGGTGATCTCCTGGGCCGCCGCGTCGATGTCCTGCAGCGCCTTCTGGGCGTCGGCGATAACCGACTTGCGTTCGCGGAATTCGGCGGTCACCGCCTGGGTATCGGAGAGGGCCGCTGAGAAGGTCTTCACGTTCTGGTCTGAGAGCACGCGGTTCACCCGGTCCAGCGCCTCGATCGTGCGGGTCAGCACCGTGCCGCCGCCCTCCAGCAGGTCGGACAGCGCGCTGCGCTGGCTGCGGATAATCGGGATGCATTCGCGGATCCCGATCTTGTCGCATTTGGCCTTCTCGAGAACCTTGAGCAGCGGCTTCGACGGGGTGCCCGCGGTGATCTGGACGTAGTTGACGCCGGTGATGCCCTGCGGCTCCAGCGTGGCGTAGCTGTCGATGCGGATCGGCACCTCGGAGGTCACCCGGGCGCGGGCGATCACCCGGCTGGGGTTGGTGCGGTCGAGCGCGATCTTGGTGACTTCGCCCACCTTGATGCCGTTGAAGTGGACTTCCCCGCCCTGGTTCAGGCCGCGCACAGGTCCCTGGAAGACGATGTCATAGAGGTCGTATTCGGCGTTGATCCGCAATCGCGCGAGCCAGACGACGAAGATGATCAGGCCGACCAGCAGGATCATCGCTGACATGCCGACGAGCGCGTAGTTGGCGTCTTTTTCCATCAGGCTTCCGTCTTCACTTTGTGGCCGGCGGCTCTGCCGCGCGGCCCAAGGAAATATTCCTGGATCCAGGGGTGGTCCGAGGATTCGAGGTCTTTCACCGGGGCGACCGCCACCACCTTCTTGTCGGCGATCACGGCGACCCGATCGGTGATGGCGTAGAGCGTGTCCAGGTCGTGGGTGATCATGAACACGGTGAGATCGAGACTGTCCGACAGGTCCTTGATCAGCTCGTCGAAGGCGCCGGCGCTGATCGGGTCGAGGCCGGCGGTGGGTTCGTCCAGGAACAGCAGCTCCGGATCCAGCGCCAGAGCGCGCGCGAGCCCCGCCCGCTTGCGCATGCCGCCCGAGAGCTCCGCCGGCTTCAGCAGACCGGCGTCCGGCTCCAGGCCGACCAGGGCGATCTTCAGATCGGCGAGTTCGTAGACCGCCTTGCGGCGCAAATTCGTGTGCTCGAACATCGGGGCGGCCACGTTCTCGCGGATCGTCAGGTTGGAGAACAGGGCGCCTTGTTGGAAAAGCACGCCCCACTGTCGCTCGATGGCCGACCAGCGCCGCCGCGATGCGTGCTGGATATCCTGGCCGAACACCTTGATGGAGCCGGCGTCCGGCCGTTTCAGGCCGATGATGGTGTTGAGCAGAACCGACTTGCCGGCGCCGGAGCCGCCGACCACGCCCAGCACCTCGCCGCGCTCGCAGGTCAGGTCGAGGTCCTCGTGGACGATATGCTCTCCGAAGCGGGAGCGCAGGCCGCGCACCTCTACCGCCGGACCCTCGTTGTCGAGCAGCTCGTCGTCGCTCAGCGTGTTCTCGTTGACCGCCTGGCTCAAACCCCGAGCTCCATGTAGACGAGCGCGAAGGCCGCATCGATCATGATGATCGCGAAGATGGCGTGAACCACCGCGGCGGTCACCCGCCGGCCAAGGGATTCCACGTCGTTACCGACCTCCAGTCCCTGGCGGCAGCCGATCCCGGCGATCACCGCGGCCATCACCGGCGCCTTGGAAAGCCCGATCCAGAAATGGGTCGGACCGACGTTGTCCACGATCCGCTGCAGGAAGAACGCCGGCCCGAGGTCGAGCACCGACCAGGTGACCACCAGCCCGCCGAACAGGCCGGCCAGGGTCGCCACGAAGGTCAGCAGCGGGATGGTCAGCAGGAGGGCCGCGAACCGCGGGAAAACCAGCGCCTCGAAGGGGTCGACCCCCAGGACGTGCATGGCGTCGATCTCCTGGTTCATCTTCATCGAGCCGATCTCGGCGGCGAAGGCCGAGGCCGAACGGCCGGCCAGCAGGATGGCGGTGATGATGATGTTGAACTCGCGCAGCACCGCGATGCCGATCAACTCGACGGCGAACACCTGGGCGCCGAACTGCTGCAGCATGTTGGCGCCCAGCAGGCCGACGACCGCGCCGATGAAGAAGGACGTCACCGCGACGATCGGGATGGCGTCCAGGCCGGCGCGCTCCATCAACGAGACGACGGCCGCCCAGCGGACCCGCCGCGGGTTGGTCGCCGCGCGCGCCACGACCACCAGGAGGTGGCCAAGGAAGACCAGGGTGTCGAACGCCTCGCGCCCGATCTCCACGACGCCCTTGCCGACGCGGATGGTCAGGTCGCGGAAGCCCTTCTGTTCGTGCGTGGGCGCCGACGGCGCGCGCACCGCCGTGATGACCAGCTCGAAGAGGCGCATGGACTCCGGCCGGGCCTTCACGCGGCTCAGGTCGAACTCGTGACCGCCGGCCGCCGTGATCACCGCGAAGGCCCCGGCGGTGTCCAGCCGACGCACGCGCGTCAGATCGAGCGGGACTGCGCCCAGTCCGGCCAGGTCGGAGCCCAGGACGGCCGGCGCGTCGCCAAGGTTGTTGGCCGTCCAGTCGCCCGACAGGGTGACGGTGGGACTATCCGTCGCGCCTTGGACACTGAACTCTGCGGGCTTCTCCATGGGTGGCGGTCTCGTGGGCTCCAGACTGGGGGCGCCCAGCTTTTTTTGAGTCGCGCTCCCTAGCGAGATGTGACCCTAGCAGAGGCGGCGCACCGCCCGAACGTCCTTATGGCGCAGGTTGTTCCGTCCCCGCCCTTTGGGGTGATTTCGCGCAGAGGTGATCCCCATGGCCAAGCTGAGCCTACATTTGGCCCAACTGTCCCGGGTAAGCATGGATCCAGGGCAGGTGACCGGGGCGCCGCCACGCCGTCAAGGGTTGGAGGGAGCGTTGAACCGACAGATCGAACTCGCCGGGAAGTCCGGCGCCCGTTACCGCTACACGCCCCTGGAGGAGGAGCGGTTCCTGCCGCCCGCGGGGGCCAATTTCGTGATCGCCAAGGTGACGCCCGAGGGCGCCAAGGTGATGTACGCCGGCGAGACCGACAACCTGGCCAACCAGACCTGGCGCTCCGCGCTGGAGAAGGCGCGGCAGGCGTACGGTGACGCAGCGATCCTCACCCGCCTCAACGTCACGCGCGCGGTGCGCAAGGCCGAACAGGACGACCTGGTGGAAGAACATCAGCCACCGATGAACCTCGAGAACCGAGCCTGAGTTGATGAATACCCGTAAAAGGTGCACATGAATGGCCGTTCATAAGTAGTTCACCATCCGATCGGGTGGCTATTCACGGATTTATTTCGTCATCTCCGGAACGGCCAAGTTCGTGACGCATTATGTCGGCCAAGGGTTTGGAACTGCTTCCGGCCCAGGAGCCTATAACATGCGCAAACATCTGCTTGCCGCCGGCATCGCCGCGGCCACTCTCATTCCCACCTTCGCCCTGGCTCAACAGTCCTGCGAACAACAGCGCAGCAACCGGACGGCGGGCACCGTCGTCGGCGCCGGCATCGGCGCTGTCGCGGGCGGCGCCGTGGCCGGCCATGACGACCGCGCGGCGGGCGCGGTGATCGGCGGCATCGCCGGGGCGATCATCGGCAACCAGGTGGCCAAGGGCAACGCGGGCGACTGCGACCACGCCTACGGCTACTACGACTCCGACGGCCGGTGGCACGCCACCAACGTCGCCCGGTCCAACGCCCAGGGCTATTACGACCGCGACGGCCGCTGGGTCTCCGGCGCGCCGAACGGCTACTACGACGGCCAGAACCGCTGGGTCGCGGCCAACAGCGCGGCCACGGCCGCCGGCTACTACGACTCCAACGGCTACTGGGTGCCCGCCTCGGCCAACGGCTACTACGCGGCCAATGGGCAATGGGTCTCGGGCGCGGCCAGCGGCTACTACAGCAACGGTCGCTGGGTCTCCGGACCGGCCACCGGCCACTATGACACCAATGGCCGCTGGATCGCCGGCCAGCCGAGCGGCCGCCTGGTCAACGGCGTCTGGATCGCTGACGCCCAGCCTGGCTATTACGACGCCAACGGCCGCTGGAGAGCCGGTCCGGCCATGGGCTATTACGACACCCAGGGCCGCTGGGTCGCGACCGCCGCCTCCGCCGGTTACGCCGGGTCGAACGCGTCCTATGACACCCAGGACGGACCCCGCGACTTCGGTTCGCGGATCGCGCGCCTCGACCAGCGCATCGACCGAAACACGGAAAACGGAACCCTGACGCGCCGCGAGGCCAGGCAAGCGCGCAACGAACTGAACGCGATCCGCCTCGACGAGTCGCGGATGCGCCACTACCGCGATGGCCAAGTGGGCGCCCGCGACCAGGCCCGCCTCGACGCGCGGCTTGACGCCCTGAGCAACATGTTGCGCCAGGCGCGCAACAACGATCGACGCGCCTACTGATCCAAACGTGGCGTCCGTCGGAGTCACTTCCGGCGGGCGCTCGCCTCGGTTGAGTAATCCACGGTCCCGTCGATAAGAAGCGGGACCGTGGGTTTATCTATGTTAATGTTTACCCGACGAGCAGACGGCCTGGAGCAAAGCGGCGACCGCCGCCCTTCGTGGCCGGGCAGGGGTCCGTGTCCGAGGGCCTTCGTTCGGCCAGGACGTCGGGACATGGCGACAGAGACACGCCTCGCCGAGCCCGGGGTCAGTCTCGCCCGGGCGCTCATCGACCTTTCAACGCGCCCGCTCCTGCTGCTCGACGGCGACCTGCGGGTGGTGTCGGCCAGCCGTTCCTTCTGCACTGTGTTCGAGATGCCCCCGGGAAGTGGTCGAGGCGCTGGCCCGCCAGCTTCACGCCAAGGTCGCCATCATTGACGCCCAACCGGGCGCCCGCATCGAGGTCGCCGGGGCCGGGCCCGTGGCGCAGGCGGCCTGACGGCCGAACTGGTCCGTCAGCGCAATTGCCTGGCGAACGCCCGCACCTCGTCGACGAAGATCGCGGGCTGTTCCATCGCCGCGAAGTGGCCGCCCTTGGGCATCTGCTCCCACCGCACGATGTTGTAGGCCTGTTCCGCCCAGAGCCGTGGCGTTTGGCTGCCCTCGCCGGGGAACCTGGCGTGGCCCGTGGGGACGGTGATCCGCGGCCGCGGCGACGGTCCGATGCCCTCGTAGTACATCCGGTTGGCCGAATTAATGGTGCCGGTCACCCAGTAGAGCATGATGTTTTCGAGCAGCTGGTCCTTGGTGAACGAATTTTCGATGTCGCCGTGGCAGTCGCTCCAGCTCCTGAACTTCTCGACGATCCAGCCCGCCAGCCCGGCGGGCGAGTCGGTCAGGCCGTAGGCCAGCGATTGCGGCTTGGTGCCCTGGATCGCCTGATATCCGGCCTCCTTGTTCCCGCGGGCCTTCGCCCGGGCGATCGTCGCGCGTTCCTCTTCATTCAGGCCGGCGAGGGGGTCGGCCGGATCGGCGGGCCGCCCCATGATCAGGTTGATGTGCAGGCCGATCAGCCGCTCGGGCTTCTGCAGGGCCATCCAGCTGGAGATCGTCGATCCCCAGTCGCCGCCCTGGGCGATGAAGCGGCCGTAGCCGAGCCGCTCCATGATCCCGTGGTTCACCGCGGCGGCCTTCTGGGCGTTGAAACCCTTGTGCCTCGTGGGGCCGGAGAAGCCGTATCCCGGGATCGAGGGGGCGACGACGTTGAAGGCGTCGCGCGGGTCGCCGCCGTGGCGCGCCGGGTCGGACAGCGGTCCCAGGATGTCCAGGAACTCGGCGACCGAACCCGGCCATCCGTGCGTGATGATCAGCGGCGTGGCCGCGGGCTCCGGCGAGCGGATGTGGTAGAAGGCGACGGTCTCGCCCTCCAGCTCGGTAGTGAACTGCGGGAAGCGGTTGAAGCGGGCCTCCGCCGCGCGCCAGTCGAACGTATCGCGCCAATAGGCGCAAAGCGCCTCCACATAGGAAAGCTCGGCCCCATAATCCCAGCCGGCTCCGTCCAGCTGATCGGGAAAGCGCGTGCGCGCCAGGCGGGTCTTGAGGTCGGCGATGACGGCGTCAGAGACCTCGCAGCGGAACGGCTTCACTTCCACTGACATGTATCCTCCCGTTGGATCTTATGGCTCACGGACCAAGCAACCTGTCGGCCGCCGGGCTCGCGGGTGCATTGCTCAGGCGCGGCTGCGGGGCATGCCAAGCCTGCGCTCGGCCACCATGCTGCGCAGAACCTCGCTGGTGCCGCCGTAGACCGTTGTGGCCGTGGAATGGCGGTAGCCCATCTCCACCAGTCCAAGCCCCTCGCGGCCCCGGACCAGCGACTGCGGCGCGGCCAGGTCCAGCAGGTCCGCGGAGTCGGCGATGAAGGTCTCGGTGGAGAACACCTTCGACGCCGGCCCGTAGGCCAGGTCCGGCTGGCCCGCCAGCCGGGCGCCCATGACCCGCGCGGACAGCGCCTCGCCGATGCTGGCATGCGCGTGCGCCTTGGCCAGCCTGGCCAGGGTGCGGGGATCCTCGATCACCGGCCGCCCGCCGCGCTCAGTGCGCCGGGCCCATTCGGTGACGGCATCGCACATCTCGCGGACATTGCGATGGTAGCCGCCGCCGCCCTGTTCCTGGGTCAGCGCCGCCGACAGGACCTTCACGCCGCCGTTCACCTCGCCGATCCGGTAGCGGTCGGGAATGCGGACGTCGGAGTAGAAGGTGGCGTTGGTCCGCTCGTCCATGAAGGTGAAGACCGGATGGATTTCCACGCCCGGCAGGTCCAGCGGCACCAGGAACATGGTGACGCCCTTGTGCTTGGGCAGGTCGGGGTCGGTGCGCGCGATCAGGAAGACATAGCTCGCGAAATTCGCCCCTGAGGTGAACATCTTCTGGCCGTTGATGACCCAGTCGTCGCCGTCGCGCACGGCCCGGGTCTTGGCCCCGAACACGTCCGACCCGCCGGAGGGCTCGGTATAGCCCAGGGCGGCGGTGGCCTCGCCGGCGGCGAAGCGGCGGAGTACTTCTTCCTGCAACTCGGGGCTTCCGAACTTCATCACCGCGTCGGCGACCATTCCGGTGACGCCGGTCGAGGGCGTTGTGTAGCCCACCTCGTACCAGACCGCGCGGGCGCCGCGAACGCTGTCGGCGTCCGCGCCGCGCCCACCCCACTTCTCGGGCCATTCCGGATAGAGCAGCCGGGCCGCGCCCAACGCCTTGTGGATATCCCAGGCGTGCCCCTCGAACGAGTGGTCGTGCAGCAGGTGCTTCTTGGGGTCGACGACGCTGTCGAACACCGCGCGGGTCTCGGGGACGAGCGCCTGGTTTGCCTCGGGCCGCTCGAAGTCGATCTCCACCGGGCCGGGGTCGGGCAGGGCGGTCTCCTCGCCCATCAGCAGGCGGCGTCCGGCGCGCACCAGCTCGTTCTCGGGATCGCCCAGCGCCAGCGGCCAGGCCTTGGCCCGGCGATGATAGAGCTGCAGGTCGTATTCGTTGGTCAGGCCGTAGCCGCCGTAGGTGTGCAGCGCGTGGGCCACCGAGGCGGTCGCCGTCTGCGCCGCCCACCAGAACAGCATCGAGACGTTGGCGCCGGCCTCGGGTGTGTTGTCGGCGATCCCCCGCAGGGTCCACCACAGGAACATGCCCGCCGCGTCGGCGTCGATGACGTCGTTGGCCAGCGGGTGGGCGATGCCCTGGTATGTGCCGATCGGCTGGCCGAAGGCGATCCGGTCCGTCGCGTAGGCGGCCGCCATCGACAGCACCTCCTGCGAGATGCCGATCAGGGCCGCCGAGGTGAGCAGCTTCCATTCCTCGATGGCGGCCGACCAGATGCGCCCGGCGTCGGCGTTGCTGGAGATCACCTGCCGCTCGCCCTTGCCGGGCTCGAAGACGCCCATGGCCGCGCCGGCGAGCGTCGCGGGCGCGTCGAGCGGGGCGGCCGGAACCTCGATCGCGACCTCATTGCCGTCGAAGGTCAGGATGCCGTGCGCGACCGCGCCGCCGGGAACCAGCTGGACCTCGCCGGGATGGGTCTCATTCAGGGCCAGCGTCAGGACCGTCTCGCCGCTGCGGACCTTCTCGATCCATTCGCGCGCGGTCTCGCCGCCGAGTTCGCCCAGCGCCCGCAGCGCCACGAGCGACTCGGCCAGCGGCGCCGACGCGGTCCTGCGGCCGGCCTGTTCCATCATCAGGCACGCGTCGAACAGGCTCATGCCGCCGCCGCCGGCGTCGGCCGACAGCCGCATGAAAGGCGCCTCCAGCGCCAGCAGTTCGCGCCACAGCTCCGGATCGAAGCCCACCGGCTCGGCCGCCCTGACCCGCGCGGAGGTCGATTCGGTCGCGAAGAACCGTTCGAACATCTCCTTCACGGGCACGCTGTCGTCGGGCAATCCAAGCTGCATTCTGTTTCTCCCTGGATGGACGGACCCACCGGCGGACCGCGCGTGCGGCGTGACGGAAAAGGTCGGCCCTTTGTCGCCGTGCATGATAGCGGGGCTATTGGCCTTCGCCGATGGCAATTTCACCGGTCGGCGACGAACCGTGCAACCGGGCGCTCTCCGGCGCGATCGGTGGCGCTTGGTGGTCCGCTTGTCTCGCCGGCCAAGTGGCGGCAATGCTTGGCGTCACGCTGTCGCCCGGGAGACTTCCATGGCCGTCACCGATACCGCAGCGCGGGAGGCCGGCCGATTGATCGGGTGTCGGGCGCTGTTCGGAAGCGACGTCGCCTTGTCCCAGCCCTTCCCTGGCCGTCCGCCGCTCTGGATCGAGCCGGTCGACCCGGCCCTGCGCCGCGACATCGGAGCGGCCGTCCGCTGGATGGACAGCCACCATGCGGATATCGAGGACGCCCTAATCGCCTTCGGCGCCATCGTCTGGCGTGGATTTCCGGTGTCTGGGCCCGACGGCTTCGCCGCCCTGATGGGCCGCTTCACGCCCTATGCGCAGGGCTATACGGCCGGCACCACCGATCGGCAGGCGATCAAGGGCCAGGTCATGGAGGCCACCCGCACGCCGCCGGAAGTCTACATCTTCCCGCACCAGGAGATGTCCTATCTCGCCAGCAATCCGCGGCTGGTCGCCTTCTATTGCGCCGCGCCGTCCCCCCAGGGCGGTGAGACGGTCATCTGCGACATGCGCGGTGTCCTCGAAGCCTTGCCGGAGGCGGTGGCCCGCAAGTTCATCGAGGACGGCGTGCTCTATCGTCGGAACATGCGGTCGGACGACGTGGACGACTGGCGGGCCGCCCCGGTCTATCGCCATCCCGACTGGCAGTACCGGTTCGGCACGCGCGACCGGGCGGTGGTGGAGGCCCAGCTCGCGGAGCGGGGGATCAGCTATGAATGGCTCGATGACGGCAGCCTGAATTTCTGGACCCATCGACCCGGCGTGACCACCCATCCGGTCACCGGCGAGCGCCTGCTGTTCAACCAGCTGCACTCCCAGTCCCAGCACAGGCTGTCGGTGGGCGCGGCGCGGGCCGACCTTGTGGACGTAGCCTATGGCGCGAGCGCGACCCGGCCCTATTCCGTGGCCTTCGGAACCGGGGAGCCGCCCACGGACGAGGAATTCTCGTCGATCCACGCTGAAATGGAGTCCCGCAAGGTCGCGTTCCCGTGGCGCGCGGGCGACGTCATGCTGGTCGAGAACAAGCTGACCGCCCACGGCCGCCACCCGTTCGTCGGAGACCGCGACATCCAGGTCATGCTGCTGGACTGAGCCATTGGCGATTGCGGGGGCGACGCGATGGTGGCTGAATCGGCTGGACACCGAGCGCCCGGTCTCCGAGGGCGCCGGTACGCGAGGAGATGCGCTGTGAAATCAGGGGCTTTGGAGCGCTACCGCATCGATCCATTGGCGGAGGGCGTACCGTTCGGCGCGACGGTGTCTGGCCTGAGGCTGGCGCACCTGGAGCACCCGACCGTGCGCAAGGCCCTGTTCGACCTGTGGATCGACAAGGGCGTGCTACTGTTCCGCGACGGCGACCATACCTCCGAGATGCAGATCGAACTGAGCAAATGTTTTGGGGTGATCGCCCGGCAGGTGTTCAAGGAGACCTGGCTCGAGGGCAATCCCGACTTGGTGAAGGTCAAATACTATCCAGACGACGGCAGTTGCTACGACGTGGACGGCGTGCGCTTGGGGGGATATCTGGCCTGGCACAAGGACCGGATTTACACCGACTCCCTCAACCGCGGCGGCATCCTGCGGCCGATCCAGTTGTCGGAGCACGGCGGCGAGACCGGTTACCTCGACCAGATCTCGGCCTACGACAGGCTGCCGGAAGACCTGAAGGCCAGTATCGACGGCCTGCACGTGGTCTATGCGATGGATCTCAACTTCGAGAACCACAAATACCTGCGGCCCGACAACATCCGGTACGTCAGGGGCGCCAAGTCGTTCCTGTCGATCTCGGCGCGAGAGTATCAGTACCCCCGTGTCCTCCACCCGATGGTCTACACACAGGCCGAGACCGGCCGGAAGGTGCTCAACGTCTCGCCATCGTTCGCCACGGGCATCTACGAGATTGGCGGGCCGGAAGGGGACGCCCTCCTGCGCGAGGTGCTGGCGCACTGCACGGCGGCGGGGAACACCTACTTCCACGCCTGGCGGCCGGACGACATGGTGCTCTGGGACAACTGGCGGACGCTGCACTCATCGACCGGGGTTCCGGAGCAGGAGACGCGGGTGATGCAACGCACCACCATTTCGGGGGACTACAACCTCGGCCGCAATCTCGAGGGCGGCGAGGGTCTTCCGAAGTTCGACGTCTGACCGGCGCCAGCTACGACATGGTCGTCCGGAATGTCGTGGATGGGACAGCCCCGGCCATGACGATCAAGAGGGGTGTGACAGCGCTCTCGATCTACGATCGATGATGAACTCAACTTTTTGGATAGCCGCGCTGAGCCCAGTCGATGGGCTTCTCGTCGAGCTCGATGCCCGTGGTCTCCAGGAAGCGGCTCACGGTCATATAGGCGCCGATCACGAAGATCAGGTCGAGGACGAGCGGGTCGGGCAGATGGGCGCGGACGCCCCCCAGGGATGCGTCGCTGGGCCGGACGTTGCGGACGACGTCGTCGGTGAAGGCCAGGACGGCGGCGCCGTCTTCGCCCAGCACGGTCGCCTTGGCGCCGCCTTCCTTGATCGCGGCGATCTGCGCGTCGCTGAGGCCGACATGCCGGGCGAAGGCCTCGTGCTGATAGATCTCGTAGGCCGCGTTCGAGAGGTAGCCGACGCGCAGGATGGCGATCTCGCGAAGCTGGGCCGAAAGAGGTGAGAGCTCGAACAGCGAGCGGGCGAGCGCCGAGAAGCCGCGATAGACATCCGGGGTGGCGCCCAGGAGCATGCGGTTGACGTTTGAGGGGCTGTCGCCGAGCCGTTCGACGAGATCGGCCGGCACGGTGGCGAGATCGGGATAGGGGATGCGCGGCATGTCGTTTTCCTCCCGGGGTTTCTTGTTCCGACGGAACGGCGCCGGTTGGATCACGCTTACTGTGCAGGGGCCTTGAAGGCGAGGGGACTTCCTCCCGGTCAGGACCGGCCGCGAGTCTCATCGCGCCAAGTATGGCGTGGCGCATAACCCAGCATGCGCTTGGCCTTTTCAATGGAGAGCAAGGCCTGGCGGCCCTCCAGCCGGCCGCGAACCGGGGTGTCGGGAAAGAAGCGCGCCGCGAGTTCGGATGAATCGACATCCAGCAAGGTATCGTCGGCCGCGATGATCAGGGCTTCATGACCGGGCAGGGCGGCCTCGACCGCCAGCTGGCACGCCGCGCCGCAATCGCGCGCGTCCACATAGCCCCAGAGGTTGAGGCGACGGCTCTCGGGGCGCTGCTGGATCGAGGGCAGGTTCGCATAGTCCTCGGCGGCGAAGACGTTGGAGAACCGCAGCGAGGTGATCGACATCCGGGGTGACCAGCGCACGAAGGTGTCGGCCATGGTCTCGCCGAGCTGCTTGGCGAGCGAATAGCTCCACTCGGGCCGGGATAGGCTTTCGTCGACGGGCAGGAAGGGCGGCGGGGCCCCATAGGGCTGGCCCATAAGAGTCTCGCTCGACGCCCAGACGACACGGTTGATCCCGAGGCGTTGGCAGGCCGAGAAGACGTTGTAGGTCGAGAGCACGTGACCTTGGAAGACCTCCGCGTCGGTGGCGTAGCCCGGGCCCGGGATGCCGGCCAGGTGGACCATCGCATCGAAGCCGCCGCCGACCAGGTCGACGCCGGTCAGCGCGCTCATCACCTGTCCGAAGTCCGTGCAGTCCACGATGGTCGTGCGACCGAGTTCGGGCGCTGGCCGCAGGTCGAAGTTCGCCGTCTGGTGGCCGGCGGCCTGCAGGGCGCGAAGGGTTTCGCGTCCAATCTTGCCCGAGCCACCCGTCACGGCGACCCGCAATTTCTGAGCCTTGGCCGGCATGTGCCTCTCCCCGTGGTCCGGTGATCGCGTTTGGCTCAGGCGACCTGTTCGATCACCCAGGCGGGCACCCGGACCGTGGCCGGATCGCGCGCCGGAAACTCGGGCGCGAGCGTGGTGACGCGCCGCAGCACCCGCAACTCGTCCGAGGCGCGATAACGACGAAGCCGGTGCATGGTGCAGCGGTTGTCCCAGAGCACGAAGTCGCCCCGCCGCCAGTGGTGGGTGTAGACGTGGGCCGGCGCCGTCGCGATCTCCGTGAGCTCGTGCAGCAGCATCCGGCCGATCGGCTTGGGCATGCCCACGATGTGCGAGGCATGCGACGACAGATAGAGCGTGCGGCGGCCGGAATCCGGCAGGGTGCGCACCAGATCGTGTGCGACCCAGGTTCCCATGCGCTCGCGCTGGGCGGCGTCCCAGTCGTCGAAGCCCAGCGCCTCGCGCGAGTGCAGCACCGAGTGTTCGGCCACCAGCCCCTCGATCATCCGCTTCATGTCGTCGGAGAGCGCGTCGTAGCCCGCGCGGAGGTCGGCGAACTGGGTCTCTCCGCCCACGCTGGGCGTCTCGATGGCGTAGAGCATCGACAGATAGGCGGGCACGGCCTTGAACGAACTGTCCGAGTGCCAGAGCTTGTTGCCGATATCCAGCATGCGCCGCCGGTCCATGACCTCGGCCGGCGCGTCGCTGTCCCCGGCGTTGGAGATCGCCAGGAGTTCGCTGGGCAGGCCCCGGTTGTAGTCGCGGCCCGCCGCCTCGGGATTGCTGTCGAACGGCCCGAAATTGGCGGCGAAGGCCATCTGGTCCTCGGCCGACAGGCGCTGGTCGGGCAGTACGATGATCGGATGATCGACCAGGGCGGCCTTGATCGCCGCGATGTCGGCGGTGGTGGCCCGCGCGGCGTCCAGGCCCTCGATCCGCGCCGCGAAGCCGGACGCCAGCGTTATCAGGTCTGCCACGCCTTGCCTCCCATGTCGGCCCCGCGGCCGATCCTAGTCCCGGAAACCGCCGGGCGCGACCGCGCTGGAAAGCGACCCTGCCTATTTGCGCCGCTTGAGGGTGCGGCGCCGCCGGGTCTGGATTCGCCGGCGCCGAGGCCTTAGGTCAGGTACGGACGGTTGGGCGAACTCGGGAGACGGTGTTGGAACTGACGGTGGTGGATCGCGACGGGACGGCCCGGGCGCTGCAGGCCAAGAGCGGCGAGGTCCTCATGCCGCTGCTGCGGGACGGGATCGACGTGGCCATCGGTATCTGCGGCGGCGTGATATCGTGCGGCACCTGCCTGGTGATCCTGGACGAGGGATGGTCGGGTCACGTCGCGTCGCCGAGCGACGACGAGACCGACATGCTGGAGGCGCTGGACGCGCCGCCCGGAGCCCGTCTCGCTTGCCAGCTGACCCTTTCGGACGCCGTCGCCGGCCTGCGCCTGACGATTGCGCCGGAGGCTTGAGCCCAGGTCTTTGCCTTGGGCGTGGAGCGAAACGCGAATTTCGACTATTCCGACAATATGAGACGATCGACGAGGGTCGCGTCCAGGCGCCCTCGGCTGAAGACGGAGACGGACAATGACCGAAGCCATTGGATCGCGGCTGCGCGGATATGAAGACCTGCCCATGCCGTTCGGCTGGTTCGCCGTCGCCATGTCGGACGAGATCGTGCCCCTCGAGGTCAAGTCGCTGTCGTACTTCGGCACGGAAGTAGTGGTCTGGCGCGGCGAGAGCGGCGAACTCCACGCGGTCGATCCCTATTGCCCGCACCTTGGCGCCCACCTGGGTGGCGGCGACGTGGTCGGCGAGGACCTGCGCTGCCAGTTCCACCACTGGCGCTTCAACGGCGAGGGCGGGGTCACGGACATCCCCTACGCCAAGATGATCCCGCCCAAGCTCAAGCGCTCGTGCCTGGCGACCTGGCCGATCGAGGAGAGCCTGGGCGTGGTCTACGTCTGGTATCATCCGCGCAAGGCTGCGCCGAAGTGGGCGCTGGCCTCGGCCCCGATCATCGCCGCCGAGCACTGGGTGAAGGCCCAGGAGCACGAGTGGATCATCAAGACCCACGTCCAGGAGATCACCGAGAACGGGCAGGACTACGCCCACTTCCGCGCGGTGCACGGCACGCAGGGCCCGCCGGCCTCGGAGTTCCAGCTCGACGGCTGGAGCCGCCGCAACACGGTGGAGATGCAGATGGTTACGCCGCGCGGCCCGATGTCCGGCAAGATCGACGCCCTGGCGGTCGGCCCCGGCCAGTCCTTCACCCGCTTCACCGACGTGACCGACGTCTACATGATGCAGGAGACGACGCCGATCGACTCCGGGACCACCCACCTGCGCTGGCAGTTCTACCACGCGCCGGACATGAGCGACGGCAAGCTGCGGGTCACCGCGGCGCGGATCCGCGACCTGGTCAAGCAGGTCAACCAGGATATCCCGATCTGGGAGCGCAAGCGCTACAACCACGCGCCGATGTTGGTCGACGGCGACGGGCCGGTCCTGGCCTATCGCAAGCAGTACGCCCGGTTCTACCAGTTCGACGATCCGGAACCGGCGATCGCGGCCGCCTGATCCATGGCGCTCGATCCCGCGATCCGGGCGCGGCTGACGCTGCCCGCGGTCTGCGCGCCGATGTTCCTGGTGACGGGACCTGACTTGGTGCGCGAGGCCTGCAAGGCGGGCCTGGTGGGCGCGATCCCGCGCCAGAACGCCCGTTCGTTGGAGGAGTTCGACGGATGGCTGGGCGCCGTCCGCCGCGACCTCGACGCCTTCGCCCAGGCCAATCCCGCGGCGCGGATCGGACCTATCGCGGTCAACCTGGTGACCCGCCTGGAAGGCGAGGAACTGGCCCGCGAACTGGACGTGTGCCGGCGGCACGGCGTCGAACTGATCATCTCGGTGGCCGGCGACCCCACGGCCCTGATCGCGCGGGTCCACGACTTCGGCGCCAAGGTCTTCCACGACGTCACCAACCTGCGCTTCGCCGAGAAGGCCATCGCGGCGGGCGCCGACGGCCTGACCTGCATCGGGGCCGGCGGCGGCGGGCATTCCGGGACCATCAGCCACCTGGCGCTGATCCCCAAGATCCGGTCCATGTTCGACGGGACGATCGTGATGGCCGGCGCCATCGGCCATGGCGCGGCGATCCGCGCCGCCGAGGTGCTGGGGGCCGACCTGGCTTACATCGGCACACGGTTCATCGCGACGCGGGAGGCCGCGGCGCCGGAGGCCTACAAGCAGCTCCTCGCCTCGGAGACCTCCAAGGGCCTGCGGTTCACCGCCGAGCTGGGCGGGGCGCCCGCCAACTGGCTCCTCGAATCCCTGCGCCGCGTGGGCCTCGACCCCGACAACCTGCCTCCGATCGCGCGGCCGATGTCCTACGACCACCTGCCGGAGACCGCCAAGCCGTGGCGCGATGTATGGAGCGCCGGCCAGTCCATCGACCTGATCGACGACATCCCCAGCGTCGCCGAACTCTGCGCGCGCCTGCGGGCCGAATATGTCGACGCCTGCGCCACACCGGACATGGCGGAGGCCGCGCGTCTGGCCAACGCGGCGCTGGAAGCCACGCCGGCCTGAGTCTCAGGCCGTGGCGATCGGCGGCAGCAGGACCGCCGGCGGCTGACGTCCCCGGTTGAAGGACCGGTGGTGACTGTAGGGATAGGGCGCGGGCGTGGCGCTGACCTCGTCCAGCCGGGCGATTTCCGCGTCGCTCAGCGGCCACGTGGACGCGGCCAAGTTGTCGGCCAGCTGCGCTTCGGTGCGGGCGCCCATGATGATCGAGGCCACGCCGGGTTTGCGCGCCACCCAGTTCAGCGCCGCCTGGCCGGGCGTGGCGCCGGCGTGGCCGGCCGCGATCTCCTGCAGGACATCGACGATGCGCCCGGCGCGCTCGTCGTTCACCTCCGCGAGGCGCTCCGAGCCCATGCGCGTGGGCGCGTTGGTCGCGGCCTGCCTGAACTTGCCGGTGAGGTAGCCTGAGGCCAGCGGGCTCCAGATCAGGGCGCCCACGCCTTCGCTGACGCCCAGCGGCAGCAGCTCGTGCTCGACTTCCCGGCGCAGCAGCGAATACTGGATCTGCTGGCTGACGTAGCGTTCGAGCCCGAGACGTTCGGAGGTCGCCAGCGCCTTCATCTTGGTCCAGCCGCCGTAGTTGGACGAGCCGATGTAGCGGACCTTGCCCTGCCGCACGAGGTCGTCCAGGGCGCGCAGGGTCTCCTCGATCGGCGTGGTGAGGTCCTGGTTGTGAAGCTGGTAGAGGTCGATGTGGTCGGTCTTCAGCCGGCGCAGGCTGGCCTCGCAAGCCTCGATGATGTGGTGGCGGCTGGCGCCCACGTCGTTCACCCCGTCGCCCATGGCGGCGAAGCACTTGGTGGCGATCAGCATGCGCGAACGGCGCTTGCCCAGCGCATCGGCCAGCACTTCCTCGCTCTGACCGTTGGAATAGATGTCGGCGGTGTCGACCAGGTTCACGCCGGCCTCCAGGCACATGTCGATCTGCCGCTCGGCGTCCTTGCCCTGGGTCTGGCCGACGCGGGCGAAGAAGCCGCTGTCGCCGCCGAACGTCATCGCCCCGAAACTGAAGACGGAGACCTTCAGGCCACTGCGGCCCAGCGTGCGGTATTCCATGCGGCGTTCTTCCCTGTCCGGCCAACTCGGGGCCGGTTCCCTCGGCCCATTCTGGAGGTCGGCTCGCGCCGACGCCAGTCCGCACTTGCCGCCCGGCCGCACGGCTGGCGTCACGCGGCGGGGCGGGATAAGTCCGGCCGATGACCGATCCCGCGATCCCGGACGCCGAGCCCGTCTCGCGCACCCATGTCTCCCAGGGGCTGACCCTGCGCTACCTCGACTGGGGCGGCGGTGACGGGGCGCCGCTTGTCGTTCTCATGCACGGCTCGCGCGATCATGCCCGGAGCTGGGACTGGACGGCGCGGGCGCTGCGGCGGGAAGGCTGGCGGGTGGTGGCGCCGGACCTGCGGGGGCATGGCGATAGCGACTGGTCGCCGGACGGAGCCTACCTCAGCTCCTATCACCTGCTCGACCTGGCCGACCTGATCGACGCATTGGGAGCAAAGACGCTGGCGATCGTCGCCCACTCCTTCGGCGGAAATATCTCGGCGCGCTACGCTGCGACCTTCCCGGAGCGGGTGAACAGGCTGGTGCTGGTGGACGGGATAGGGCCATCGCCGGAGGTCTATGAACACTGGGACCGCATCGGCTCGCCGGCCCGCACCCGAGACTGGGTCGAGAAGCGGCGCGCGACGGCCGCCAAACCCGCGCCGCGCTTTGCAACGGTCGAGGCGCCGATGGCGCGGATGGCGGCGGCCAATCCCCACCTCTCCCCCGAACAGGCGGCGCACCTGGGGCGGCACAGCCTGCGCCAGTTCCCGGATGGCTGGGGCTGGAAGACCGACCCGCAGGTCAGCCAGTTCCCGCCCGAGGACTTCTCCGCGGAGACCTCGGCGGTGTGGGACGCCATCGCCTGTCCGACGCTGCTCTTCTGGGGCACGGCCTGCACGACCACCAACCCCGAGACCGACGGGCGGCGCGCGCATTTCAAGGATCACCGGACGGTGGTCTACGAAGGCGCGGGCCACTGGCTGCACCACGAGCGGTTCGACGACTTCATGGCCGAGCTGCGGAATTTCCTCTGAAGGTCCTTGCCGCCCTGAGGTGAGGAAAAAGAATGGTGGATGCGACAGGGATTGAACCTGTGACCCCCTCGGTGTGAACGAGGTGCTCTCCCGCTGAGCTACGCATCCGCCGGTCTGGAAGGGATGGGCCTATAGCGTGCGCGACGGCGCCGGGCAAGCGCCGAGCAGCGCGTGGCAGGCGTCGGGCAGGGCGTCGAAGTGGTCGATCAGGATATCGGCGCCCAGGTCGCGGACCGGGGTTTCCGTGTAGCCGAAGCTGACCAGGATCAGCGGCACGCCGGCGGCCCGCGCGGCGCCGGCGTCGGTGGCCGCGTCGCCGACCATGATGGCGCGCTCGGGCGTCCCGCCGGCGGCCAGGATGGCGGTCGTCAGGTGCCGGGGATCGGGCTTTGGCGCGGGCGCCGCGTCCGCGCCCACCACCGAGTCGAAGAAGCAGCTGAGGGCCAGGGCGTCCAGGAGGGCGTTGGAGAGGCCGGTGCGCTTGTTGGTGCAGACGCTCAGCCTCGCCCCGGCGCCCTTGAGCGCTTCCAGAGCGGCGATGACGCCGGGAAACGGCCGGCTCTGGTCGGCGATATGGGCCAGGTAGTGGACGAGGAAGCGGTCTAGGCGCTCCGAGGCCCGCTCGGGCGCGTGGGGCGCGCCGGCCGCCCGATAGCCGCGCTCGATCAGCCAGGGCGCCCCGCGGCCGATGAACGGCCGGGCCTCGTCCAGGGGGCGTGGCGCCAGTCCGTCCTGCGCTAGCAGGACATTCAGCGTGGCGACCAGGTCCGGGGCGGTGTCGACCAGGGTCCCGTCAAGGTCGAAGGCTATGACCGCGCCCGCGAGATCAGCGGCCATTGAGGATCGCGGTCGCCTGGTCGAGGCGGTCGGCATAGGCGGCCATGGTCTGGCCGGTGATGTCGATATAGGTCCGGGCGTCGGCG
Organism: Caulobacteraceae bacterium; assembly: GCA_947478785.1. Classification (GTDB taxonomy): domain Bacteria; phylum Pseudomonadota; class Alphaproteobacteria; order Caulobacterales; family Caulobacteraceae; genus Phenylobacterium. The sequence goes on along the minus strand of CANJXI010000027.1, from coordinate 15,119 downwards.
ACCCGCCGCTCCTCGATGGCCTCGCGCACGCCGGGCAGGGTCTTGGCGCCGTATCCGGTGAAGCGGCCGGGGGCGTAGATCATGTTCTGGTACCACGGCCGGCCGGGCAGGCCCTCCGGGCGCAACAGGCTCTGGTCGAGCGGCCTGACCGCCGCGTCCAGCTTGCGGCGCCCGCCTTCACTGAGACCGGCCCCCTTGGCGGCGAGGGCCGTATCGAAGGCCGCGGCGCTGGTCTTCAGGCGGGCCAGACCCGCGTCCAGACCCGCGAAATCGTAGGCGGGCGAAGGCGGCAGGGCGGTCGGCAGGCCGCTGGGCTGGGTGGGGTCGGCGGCGAGGCCATAGGCGCCGGTCGCCAGCAGCTGGGCCTGGGCGCGGTTCTCGTCGGTCTTGGCGGTCGCCAGCTTCTTCACCTCGTCGACATAGCCCGCGACGGTGTCGGCGAAGTCGCCGTAGCGCTGCACCGGCAAGTCGGCCTCGGCCGCGCGGAGCACCAGGCGCCCGCCGGTCTTGGCCAGGGCGCCGGCATAGGCGTGCCCCGGGTCCACGAAGCGGCTGTGGTGCTCATAGGTGTCGTAGGCAGAGTGATAGACGCCGCCCTCGAGGCCCTCGCCGCCATAGCCGATGTTGAGCGAGGGGAGGCCCAGGTGCTGCAGGAAGCTGGAATAGTCCGAGCCCGAGCCCAGGGCCTCGATCGGCAGGTCCCTCGCCGGGTCGTTCGCGAATCGGCCCAGCGCCTTGGCCCGCTCGTTGGCGCCGGGCTCGGCGGCGTCGACGGCGAGCTTGGCGCGCAGGCGGTCGCGCACGGGCGCCCCGGTCTGCGGGTCCTTCACGTCGCCCGCCACCTGGTTGACCAGGTGCTGGAAGGCGTGGCTGCCGCCGACGTTCAGGAAGCCCCGGCCGTTGCCGTCGGAGTTGATGTAGATGACGCCCTTGGCCTTCAATTCGGCGGCATGCTGTTCGGCCCATTCGGTGGAGCCAAGCAGCATCGGCTCCTCGGCGTCCCAACTGGCGTAGACGATGGTCCGCTTGGGCCGCCAGCCGGATTTGGCGAGCGCGCCGATCGCCTTGGCCTCGCCCATCATCGCGACGTGGCCGGACAGCGGGTCGGACGCGCCGAACACCCAGCCGTCGCGGTGGTTGCCGCGGATCACCCAGTCGTCGGGCAGGTCCTTGCCCTTCATCACCGCGATGACGTCGTAGGCGGGCTTCAGCGACCAGTCGGACTTGACCATGAGGCGGACCTGACCGCCGCCGCCGCCCACGTGGTAGGTGATCGGCAGCGCGCCGCGCCAGGCGGCGGGCGCCACCGGCCCGCCCAACGACGACAGCAGCACCTGGGCGTCGGCGTAGGAGATCGGCAGCGTCGGGATCTTCAGGATGGGGGCGGCGTCCTTGCGATCGAGCCGCTTGGCGTCCCTCGTGGCGCCTATGCCAGGCGTCAGCGGGTCGCCCGGATAAAGCGTCATGTCGGCAACCGAGCCGCGCTGGATCCCCTGCGGCGGGCGGGCCGGGCCCTTCGGATAGACGTCGGCCATCGCATAGCCGTCGTCGCGGGGGTCGGAATAGATGATCGCGCCCACCGCGCCGTGGTCCTGGGCGAGCTTGGGCTTCAGCCCCCGCCAGCCGCCGCCGTAGCGGGCGATGGCGATCTTGCCCTTCACCGACACGCCCATGCGCTGCAGGGCGTCGTAGTCGGCCGGCATCCCGTAGTTGACGTAGACCAGGGGCGCGGTGACGTCCCCGTCGCCCTGGAAGGCCACATAGGCCGGCAATTCATCCTTGATGCGCGAGGAGCTTTCGTCGCCCGGGATGGGCCCCTCGGTGAGGGTCGCCTTGAATCCGGCGCCGGGGCCGGAGACCAGCTCCAGCGCCTCGGAGATCGGGGTCGGATAGAGCACCCAGAAGGTCTCGATCCGCGCGTCCCAGCCCCAGGCCTTGAACTGGGCCAGCGTCATCTCGGCGTTGGCCTTGTCGTGCGCGCCGCCCACCTGGTTCGGCTCGGCGGCCATGGTCTTCAGCCAGCCGCCCATCTCGGCGGGGTCGATCTGGGCGTCGAAGCGCCGCTCGAGGTCGGGGGAGGCCTGGGCCCAGACCGGCCCGGCGAGGCACAGCGCGCTCGCGGTGAGAAGGGCGGCGAGGCGCGTGCGCGCGGTCATGCGGTGGTTCCCCAAGGCGAGCACGGACGCTAGCTGTTTCTCGCCCCCGGCGCCAAGGCTTGGTAAGCGTCGGGCGGACGCCGGATGACTCGGCATGGAGGGCCCTCGCAGATGTCAGGACGCGCCGCCGTAATCATGGCCGCTGGCCAGGGCACGCGGATGAAGTCGCCGCTGCCCAAGGTGCTGCACAAGGTGGGTGGGCGAACCCTGCTCGACCGGGTGATCGACACCGTGCAGGCCAGCGGCTGCGAACGGATCGTGGTGGTGGTGAGCCCGGGTGTGCCGGCCGTTCGCGACCTGGTGGCCAGGCGGCTGGGGGAGGGCGCGATCGCCGTCCAGGACCCGCCGCTGGGCACCGGCCACGCCGTGCTGGCCGCCAAGGACGCCCTGGCCGATTTCTCGGGCGATGTGCTGGTGGTGAACGGCGACTGCCCGCTGCTGCAGGCCCAGGATCTGCAGCCGCTGTTCTCCCTTCGCCAGGATGGCGCGGCGTTGGCGCTCCTCGGGTTCGAACCGAGGGACACCCTGCTCTACGGCCGGCTCATCCGGGGGGCGGACGGTCACGTGATCCGGATCGTCGAGCCCAAGGAGGCGACGCCCGAGGAGCTGGCGGTGAAGGCCTGCTACGCCGGCATGCTCTGCGCCGACAAGGCCCAGCTGTTCGGCTGGCTGGCCCGCGTCGGCAACAACAACGCCAAGGGCGAGTACTATCTGACCGAGATCGTCCACCTGGCCGCCGTCGACGAGGCGCTGGTGCGCGCCTCGGTGGCGCCGGAGAGCGCGGTGATGGGCTGCGACACGCCGCTCCAGCTCTCCCAGGCCGAGGCGGTCTTCCAGCAACGCCGGCGGGTGTGGTTCCTCTCCGAAGGCGTGGCCATGGCGGCGCCGGAGACCGTCCACCTGAGCTGGGACACCGATCTCGCGCCTGGGGTGACCGTCGAGCCCTATGTGGTGTTCGCGCCCGGCGTGAAGGTGGAAACGGGCGCCGTGATCCGCGCCTTCAGCCATCTGGAGGGCGCGATGGTGCGCTCTGGCGCCCTGATCGGCCCCTATGCGCGGCTGCGCCCCGGCGCCGACATCGGGGAGGACGCCCACATCGGCAACTTCGTCGAGGTGAAGAAGGTGACCCTGGGCAAGGGCGCCAAGGCCAACCACCTGAGCTATCTTGGCGACGGCACGGTGGGCGCCGGGGCGAACATCGGGGCCGGCACGATCTTCTGCAACTACGACGGCTTCGACAAATACGAGACCCACGTGGGCGAGGGCGCGTTTATCGGCTCGAATTCGTCCCTCGTGGCGCCGGTGACGGTGGGGGTGGGCGCCTACACGGGATCCGGTTCGGTGATCACCAAATCTGTGGCCGAAGACGCATTGGCGCTGGAACGCGGGACGCAGGTCGAGAAGGCCGGATGGGCCAGGCGCTTCCGCGAGATGAAACGCGCGAAGAAGGCCAAGACATGAGCGACGCTGAGGCTCAGAAGCGGGCCGCGGGCGAGGCCGCCGCGCGGCTCGTGGAAGACGGCATGGTGGTGGGCCTGGGCACCGGCTCGACCGCGGCCTGGTTTGTCCGCGCCCTGGCGGAGCGCAAACTCGACATCATCGGCGTTCCGACCTCGGCCGCCACAGCCGAGCTGGCGGCCGGGCTCGGCATCCGCGTGGCGGAGCTGGGCGGCACCCGCGAGATCGACCTCACTGTGGACGGCGCGGACGAGATCGGGCCGGGCCTTTCGCTGATCAAGGGCGGCGGCGCGGCCCTGCTGCGCGAGAAGCTGGTCTGGGAGGCCTCCAAGCGTTGCGTGGTCATAGCTGACGCCGCCAAGCATGTGACGACGCTCGGGAAATTCGCCTTGCCCATCGAGGTGGTTGCGTTCGGCCACAAGACGACGTCGCTTCGGATCTGCGACGCGCTGGTGGAATTCGACATCGGCATGTCGCCCAGGCTGCGGGTCAGGGACGGCCAGCCGGTGCGCACTGACGGTGGCAACCTTATCTATGACGCCGCCTGCGGGCGGATCGCGGAGCCGGCGGCGCTGGCCTTCGCCTTGAAGAGCATCACCGGCGTGGTCGATCACGGCCTCTTCCTGGACCTCGCCGAACTGGCGCTGGTCGGGACGGCCGACGGCGTCGTGACGCTCGAACCCTGAGAGGAGCCGCGACCGTGGCCAACTATGACTACGACCTCTTCGTGATCGGCGCGGGGTCCGGCGGCGTGCGCGCGGCCAGGATGGCGGCGATGTCCGGCGCGCGGGTGGCGGTGGCCGAGGAGCACCGGGTCGGCGGCACCTGCGTGATCAGAGGCTGCGTGCCGAAGAAGTTCATGGTCTACGCCTCGGAATTCGCTCACCATTTCAAGACGGCGGAGGGCTATGGCTGGACGGTGGAGGGCGCCACCTTCGACTGGCCGCGCTTCCTGGCCGAGAAGGACAAGGAAATCGCCCGGCTCTCGGGGATCTACGTCCGCAACCTGCAGAACGCCGGCGCGGAACTGTTGCACGGCCGCGCCACGCTCACCGACGCCCACACCGTCGAGGTGGCCGGCCGCGGGACGGTGACCGCCGACAAGATCCTGATCGCCACCGGCGGGCAGCCCTGGATGCCGACGGAGCTGCCGGGCTGCGAACTCGCCATCAGCTCCAACGAGGCCTTCCACCTTGAGGCGCTTCCCAAGCGGATCGTGATCGCCGGCGGCGGCTATATCGCCGTGGAATTCGCCGGCATCTTCGCGGGCCTGGGGGTGGAGACGACCCTCGTCCACCGCGGCCCCAACATCCTGCGGGGCTTCGACGACGACGTGCGCAGCCACGTGGCAGAAGAGCTGGAAAAGCGCGGCGTCAAGGTGCTGCTGGCGACCCAGCACACCGCCGTCGAGAAGGCCGCGGGGGGGCTCGATAACCGCTTCGCCAACGGGCATCACTGCGAGAGCGACGTGGTCATGTTCGCCCTGGGCCGCGTCCCGCACACGGCGGGGCTGGGCCTCGAACAGGTCGGCGTGAAGCTGACCGAGAACGGCGCCGTGGCCGTCGACGACTATTCGAAGTCGAGCGTCGACAACATCTGGGCGGTGGGCGACGTCACCGACCGGATCAACCTGACCCCGGTGGCGATCCGCGAGGGCGCGGCCTTCGTGGAGACGGTGTTCAACGACCGGCCGACCCGTTTCGACCACGAGATGGTGGCCTCGGCGGTGTTCTCCCAGCCGCCGGTGGGTTCGGTCGGCCTGAGCGAGGCCGAGGCGCGTAAGCAGTACGGCAAGCTCGACATCTACCTCGCCCGCTTCAAGGCGATGAAATACACCTTCACCGGCCAGGACGAGCGCTGCCTGATGAAGCTGGTGGTCGATCAGGCGACACAGAAGGTGGTGGGCTGCCACGTGGTCTCGCCCGACGCCCCGGAGATGATCCAGATGGCCGCCATCGCCATGAAGCTGGGCGTCACCAAGGCCCAGTGGGATTCCACCTGCGCGGTGCACCCGACGCTGGCCGAGGAACTGGTGACCATGCGCGAGAAGTACGTGCCCCTGGGCATGGGCCAGGTGGCGTGACGGCCGCGGCCGGCGTCGCGGCGCGCGATCCCCTAGGCGTCTGGTGCGGCTGGCTGCTGGTCGGGGCCGCGATCCTTAGCCCGCTGCTGGCGTGGCTCTCGCCGCTGGGTTTCGCGCCGATGGTCAGTCTCGTGGGCCTCCTGGCGCTGCCGACCTTGCGGATGGAAGACGAGGACCGGCCCGCCGCCGTGGCCCTGTTCGCCGCGCTGATCTGGGCGGCGGTGTCGACGACCTGGAGCCCGTTCCACGCCGGCCATGTGATCGGCTCCACCATCCTGAAGCTCGCCTTCCAGCTGCCGCTCTACTGGAGCGCGGTCTGCGCGGCGCGGCGCGCCGACAGGCGGCTGGCCGGCTGGGCGCTTGCGATCTTCGCCTGGGGATTCACGGCGCTGGGCCTGCTGCTGGCCATCGAGGCGCTCACCGGCGGGGCGATCTACCGCATGCTCAACCCGATCCGCTGGGATCTGGCGCGCAAGAACCTGGCGCACGCGACCTTCGTGCTGGCGCTGCTCTGGCCGCTGGCGGCGCTGGGCGCGCCCGTGCGCCTGCGGCCGTGGCTGGGTCTGGCGATGGCGGCGAGCCTGGGGGCGGCGGCCTCGATCATGCTGGCCGACGCGCCGGTGATGGCCCTGCCTCTGGCGCTGCTGGCGGGCGCGGCGGTCTACCTGTGGCCGCGGGGCGGGCCCAGGGTGTTCGCGGGCGCGTCCGTGGTGCTGTTCCTGGCCATGCCCGCCGCCATCTGGGCGATCCGCCGGTCGGGCGATTTCGTGGCCCTGCAGGCCGGCCTGCCGCTCTCCTGGTCGGAACGGCTTGGCTACTGGAGCCACGCGCTCGACTGGATCGCGGCCAGGCCCCTGAAGGGCTGGGGTCTCGATGCCAGCCGGATGTTCGGGCCGGGCATCCAGCTGCATCCGCACGACGGGGCGCTCCAGATCTGGATGGAGCTTGGGCTGGTCGGCGCGGTCTCGGCGGCGGCGTTCTGGGGGGTGACCCTGCTGCGCCTCGAGCGGCCCCGCCGCAGCCTCGCGGCGGCGGCGACGGCGGCCTCACTCAGCGCCTACCTGCTGTTCGGGGCCATCAATTTCGGGGTCTGGCAGGAGTGGTGGCTGGCGCTGGGGGCGCTGGTGGCCATGCTGGCCGCGCTGCACGTCCGGGCGGAGGCCGAAGCAGACCTGTCGACCTAGGCCGCATCCCGGAGTAGAAGGCGCGGTTTCGCCGACCGCACATCGACCGCGGGGCGTGGAGTGGGACCGATGACTGAACAATGGACGCCGGCATCCTGGCGCTCGAAGACGGCCAAGCACATGCCGTCGGACTATCCGGACGCAGCCGCCCTGTCGGCCGCCGAGCAGACCCTGCGCGGGATGCCGCCGCTGGTTTTTGCAGGTGAGGCCCGCCGCCTGAAAGGCCTGCTCGCCGACGTGTCCGAAGGCAAGGCCTTCCTCTTGCAGGGCGGCGACTGCGCCGAGAGCTTCAAGGAATTCCACGCCGACAACATCCGCGACACCTTCCGACTGATCCTGCAGATGGCGGTGGTGCTGACCTTCGCCGGCGGCAAGCCGGTGGTGAAGGTCGGCCGCATGGCCGGCCAGTTCGCCAAGCCCCGCTCGGCGCCCACCGAGACGATCGGCGGCGTGACCCTGCCGTCCTATCGCGGCGACATCATCAACGGCATGGAGTTCACCGAGGAGAGCCGGCGGCCCGACCCGCAGCGGCTGAGCCAGGCCTATATGCAGTCGGCCGCGACGCTTAACCTGCTGCGCGCCTTCGCCGGCGGCGGCTACGCGGATCTGCACAACATCCACCGCTGGACGCTGGGCTTCGTGGCCGACAGCCCGCAGGGCGAGCGCTATCGCGAGGTCGCCGACAAGATCAGCGAGACCCTGGCGTTCATGGAGGCCATCGGGGTGACCCCGGAGAGCCAGCCCAACCTGCACCAGGTGGAGTTCTTCACCAGCCACGAGGCGCTGCTGCTGAACCTGGAAGAGGCCATGACCCGCGTCGATTCCACCTCGGGCCAGTGGTACGACACGTCCGCCCACCTGGTGTGGATCGGCGAGCGCACCCGTGAGCTCGACGGGGCGCATGTGGAGTTCTTCCGCGGCATCAAGAACCCGATCGGGGTGAAGTGCGGCCCGACCATGGAGGCCGACGACATCCTGCGGCTGGCCGACGTGCTGAACCCGGCCAACGAGCCCGGCCGCCTGACGCTCTATGGCCGCTTCGGCCACGACAAGATCGCCCAGCGCCTGCCGGCCCTGCTGCGCGCCACAAAGGCCGCCGGCCGCAAGGTGGTGTGGGCCATCGACCCGATGCACGGCAACACGCTGACCGCCAACAACGGCTACAAGACCCGGCCCTTCGACCGCATCCTGTCGGAGGTGAAGAGCTTCGTGGAGATCTGCAAGGCCGAGGGCGTGCATCCGGGCGGCGTCCACCTGGAGATGACCGGGCAGAACGTCACCGAATGCACCGGCGGTGCGCGCGAGGTCACCGAGGGTGACCTAGCCGACCGCTACCACACCCACTGCGACCCGCGGCTGAACGGCGAGCAGGCGCTGGAACTGGCGTTCCTGGTGGCCGAGAAGCTGAAGGAAGAGCGCCAGGACACGGGCCGGCGGGCGGCGATCTGACACCGTCCTCGTCCGGAGCGCGCGGGTCCCTCGTTCGCGAAGAACTGGCCCAGCTCCTGAGGCTGTCGTGGCCGGTGGTTCTGTCGCGCTTGGGCATCATGACCATGGGGCTGAGCGACGCCATTGTGGTCGGCCGCTATTCGGCGACGCAACTGGGCTACCACGCCATGGGCTGGGCGCTGACCAGCGTGGTCGTGACGATGTCCATCGGCCTGCTCACCGGCGTGCAGGTGATGACCGCGCGCGCGGCGGGCGAGGGGCGGCGTCATGAGACCGGGGCGGTGCTGCGCAGGGGGCTCGCCTACAGCCTCTGGATCGGGGCGGCCGCCGTGGCGGTCCTGGTGGCGGGCGGCCCGCTATTCCTCCACGGCATCGGGCTGGAGCGGGACCTGGCGGATGGCGCGAGCCGTGTGCTGCTGGTGTTCGCTTTCTCCCTGCCGGGATATGCGCTGAGCGTCTCCGCCAGTTTCTGGCTGGAGGGGCTTTCCCGGCCCGGCCCCGGCGCCTGGGCCATGTGGATCGCCAACGCGGTGAACCTGGGGCTGGACCTGTTGCTGGTGCCGGGGACCTTCGGCCTGCCGGCTTTGGGCGCCATGGGCGGCGCCTGGGCGACGACGGGCGCGCGGACCTTCCTGGCCGTCGCCATGCTGGGCTACATCGCCACCATGCCCGAGGCCCGTGCGCTGGGGGTCTTCGACAGGCTGGTTCGCGACCGGGCGGCCGAGGCTGATCAGCGGCGGATTGGCTACGGGGCTGGGGTGTCGAACTTCTTCGAAGTGGCCTCGTTCTCGAGCATGAACATCATCGCCGGCTGGATCGGCGGACTGGCGGTCGCCGCCTGGGCCGTCATCCTCAACGTCGCCTCCATCGTGTTCATGGCGCCGCTCGGGGTCTCGACGGGCGCAGCCGTGCGGGTCGGGCGGGCCTACGGCGCGCGCGACCCGGCCGGGATCACGCGGGCGGGCTTGGTGGCGTTCTCGGTGATCAGCGTCTTTGGGATGCTGATCTCGCTTGCGGTCTGGCCGAACGCGGGCTTGATCGCCTCGGCCTATACCTCGAACCCGGCCACGTTGGCCATGGCGATCCCGGCGCTGGCGGTATCCGCGCTGATGTACCTGCCCGACAGCCTGCAGGTGGTGACGGCCCAAGCGCTGCGGGCGCGCGGCGACGTCTGGGTTCCGAGCTACACCCACCTGGCCAGCTACATCGTCGTGATGATGCCGCTCGCCTGGTGGCTGGCGATACCGCTTGGCATGGGCGTCATGGGACTGTCCGTCGCCATCGTGATCGCCAGCGTGGTCTCGGCGGGCTTGCTGCTGATCCGCTTCTGGGTGCTGGCAAGGCGGGACTAGCCCCGGACCTACGCGAGCCCCAGGATCCAGCCTTCCTCACGCTCCGCGTCCAGAACAACGTCGGCGGCGGTCCCCTTGGGCGGCGCGAAGAGGGCGCCCAGCTTTCCGGCCTCGTCGAGCCGGGCGAAATGCTCGGCGGTGGTGCGGACCTGGGTCAGGTCCTTGACCTCGCCCGGCAGGGCCGGCGCCTTGATCATCGACGGATAGACTTCCGCCAGAACGACATCGACGCCGGCCAGATCGGCTTCGGTGATCGCCTTGAAGCCGGTCTCGAAGGGCCAGGCGCGCGCGCCATCGCCACGCGCGACCTTGAGGCGCCGGACGGCGGGGATCCCCATGATCGTCTGGCCGCCCACCGAGCCGTTGTAGTAGAGCTTCCAGATCGAGGCCGCGCCCTTGGCCAGGAGTTCGGCGTGGCGGAATTCCGGCAGGTCGCCGGGCCCGTGGGGCCGCTGCTTCTTGGGCTGCAGGGTTGTCAGCGTGTCGCGCGGCGGGCAGCCCCAGAACGGGAACGGCCCGCCCGTCAGCCGGCGGTTGATCTCGGAGGCCACGCCGAAGCGGTTGTTGGTGTTGTCGGCTTTGTCCTTGGCCATCTTGTCGATCTGGTCCCAGGTCGCGCGCCAGGGGTGCTCGCCCGAGAGCTTCAGGGCCTCGGCGAAGCCGCGCGGGAAGCCGAGCGAGAAATCGAAACCCACGAGTGCGCGCTCGGAGCGCTTCTTCAGGTCGTCGAGGATCAGCGCCAGGCGTTTCTCGGCCTCGGCCCGGGTCGGCGGGTTGAAGCTCTCGAAGGCCATGCGGAAGCGCACGTCGCGCTTGAGCACGCCGATCCATACTGAATCCGCCCCGGTCGTCGGCTTCGACGCGGCGCTCCAGTCCACGATCACATAGGCGCTGAATAGGCGGGCCAAGCTGGACGCTCCGAAGGGGGATGCCCAGCCTTCTAACGGCTGCGCCGGGCCGGGCCAATCAAATCAGGCAAGCCCGTCCATTCAGCGGGTGTTTCGCCGTCCCGCGGCGGGTGGCGCGGAGGGCTGACACCTGATAGGCGGCCCCATCTCAACCGGAGTTCGCATGGCAGGGTCTCTCAGGGGCGGCGTGATCGGCGCGGGCGTGTTCGGCGGATATCATGCCGGCCAGTACGCGCGCCTGCCGGGCGTGGTCCTCTCGGCCGTGTTCGACACTCATCCGGACCGCGCCGCCAGGGTGGCCATGCCGCTGGGCGGGCGGGCGTTCGGCCACCTGGACGAGTTCCTGGCGGCCGTGGACGTGGTGACCGTGGCCTCGCCGGCCGGCGCCCACGCCGGGCAGGCGCTGGCGGCGCTGGCGGCCGGCAAGCCGGTCTATATCGAAAAGCCCATCGCCGTGACCCTGGCCGACGCCGAGCGGGTCCGGGCCCTGGCCGCGGCCAAGGGCCTGGTCGTCGCCTGCGGACACCAGGAGCGGGTAATCTTCCGGGCCATGGGCCTGCTGGACGTGCCCGAGCAGCCGCTTCTTCTCGAGGCGCTGCGCCATGGGCCGCCTTCGGAGCGCAACCGCGACGTCTCGGCGGTGCTGGACCTGATGGTTCACGACATCGACCTGGCGTTGGCGGTCTGCGCGGCGGAGCCGGTGACGGCCGAGGGCGAGGGGCGGCGCGGCCCTGGCGGGACCTGGGACATCGCGCGCGCGGAGGTCAGCTTCGACAGCGGCTTCACCGCCATCTTCGACGTCTCGCGCCGGGCGGCGGAGCGGCGGCGGACCATGCGGGTGGTCTATCCCTCGGGCGAGGTGGAGATCGACTTCCTGGCCCGGACCTTCCGCAACACCACGCCCTTCGCCCTGAATCCGGATTTCGCCGAGACGCCGGCGGCGCGCGACCCGCTTGGCGTCAGCGTCGAGGGGTTCCTGATGGCCGTGCGCGGCGAGGCGCCCCGGCCGGTGGTCACCGCCGAGGAGGCGATCCGGGCGCTCGACCTGGCGCTGGCGGTGGAACAGGCGTTGGGGGACCCGGGCTGAGGCGGTAGGCTGGGCGTCCAGGACCTTTGGAGAGCCCCCATGGCCAAGACCGCCCACGACTACGCCTTCGACACCATCGATGGCGCCCCGCTGCCGCTGAGCAGCTTCAAGGACAAGGTGGTGCTGGTGGTCAACACCGCCTCGGCCTGCGGGCTGACGCCACAGTACGATGGCCTGGAGACGCTGTATTCCGACTACAAGGACAAGGGCCTGGTGGTGCTGGGCGTGCCCTGCAACCAGTTCGCGGGCCAGGAACCGGGCACGGAGGCCGAGATCAAGGCGTTCTGCGAGACCCGCTTCAAGGTCGACTTTCCGTTGACCTCCAAGGTCGAGGTGAAGGGCGAGGGCGCGCACCCGTTCTACAAATGGGCCAAGGACACGCTGGGCGATCCGGCCGAGCCCACCTGGAACTTCCATAAGATCCTGGTCGGCAAGAATGGCGAGGCGATCCGCGCCTTCGGCCCGCGCACCGAGCCGGTGGATCCCGAGATCACCGCGGCCATCGTCGAGGCGCTGGGATAGCGCTCATAGTCCATCCGCTCGGCCCGGCGAAGGCCGGGATGAGCGGACGTCGAGATCTCTAGAAGCGGTACTGGACCTCGACCCCGAAGGTGCGGGGCGGGGTGATCGGATAGCTGGTGGAAATCCCCTGGACCACCGGGATCTCGGTGAAGCCGGGCGTCGCGGGGCCGATGAAGCCCGCGTTCCGCACCGCACCGGCGCCGCCCTGATAGCCGACGTCGTTCAACAGGTTCTTGCCGTAGGCGATCAGCGTGAATTTGCCGCCGGTGGGCGTGTAGGTCAGCCGCGCGTCCCATTCGTCCCACGAGGGCGACTTGGTGTAGGAGCGGTTGAAGATGCTGCCGTACTGGGAGTCGCGCCACAGGTAGCTGACCGAGGGGGTGAGTTCGCCGCCGGCCAGCACGATGGTGTAGGCGACGTTGACGGCGATCTTGTTCTTCGGCGAGTGGGGCAATTGCTGGCCCTTGAGGTTCTGGCCCCGCTGGAAGCCGCCGCCGGTGAGCGCGGTGAACACGTCGGTGCTGCAGGTCCCAGGCGCCGCGGCGCATTGGGCCAAGGTGATCAGGGGCCTGGCCTGGGGGTCGAGCGCGGCGGGATCGGCCGGATCGACGGGGCCGCTGGCCCGCGTGATGTGCGAGTCCAGATAGGAGTAGTTGGCCAGGATCTGCAGGTGCTCGATCGGCTGCCAGAGCGTTTCGATCTCCACGCCGTTCGAGATCGCCTTGGGCACATTGTAGAAGATCGACTGGGCCTGGGCGAGCGCGCCGGTGGTGCCGGTGACGCTGAGCGGTATCTGGGCGTTACGGTAGTCGTAGTGGAAGAGCGCGATGTTGGCTTGCAGCGTCTGCCCGAAGGTCTTCTTCAGCCCGATCTCGAAATCGTCGAGGTGTTCGGGGCTGGTGTACGGCGCCGCGGTGAGCACGGTGTCGAAGCCGATGCGAAATCCGCCCGCCTTGTAGCCGCGGCTATAGCGGCCGTAGACGTTGGTGTCGGCGTCCGGATCCCACTGCAGGCCGACGCTGCCGGTCACCGCCGACCAGTGGCCGGCGAAACTGCGCTTCGCCAGGCCCGTGGCCGGGTCGTAGCTGAAATTGGACGTCACACCGCGGGGTAAGGCGGTCCGGATCGGCGAGAACAGGGCCTGGGTCAGATCCACGCCTGGCGTGGCCGCCCCGGTGATCTCCGGGGGCAGGAAGCCGCTGGGCGAGGCCCCGCTCGGCACGCAGCCGAAGTAGCCGAAGCAGGTGACGCGGCCCTCTTCGGTCCCCGACTTCTTGTCATAGGAATAGCGGATCCCGCCCGTCGCCTTGAGCGTGGGCGCGAATTGCCACTCGACCTGGCCGTAGACGGCCTCGGACTGGATGTGGACCAGCGGCAGGTCCTGGGTCCGGATCCGGCTGGGATTGGGTGCGCAGGCCGAGAAGGTCAGGGGGCAGCTGGAGCCGACGGGGGCCGCGACTTGCGCCTGACCGGGGAGGTAGGTGACCGCCGGCTGCTGATAGTGTTCGTTCCAGGCGTAGACCCCGCCCAGCCACTGCACCGGGCCGTCGGTGGTCGACGTGAAGGTGAGCTCGTGGCTCCACCACTCCTCGCGCTCCTGGTAGCTGTAGAGCTGCTGCGGAAGGACCACGAGGCCGCCGGGCAGGGTGAGGCGAGCGACCGGCGCGGCGTTGTCGTCCAGCGGCCGGGTCAGCTTGAAGTGATAGCGAGCGCCGCCGGTGGTGTATTTCGCGTCGAAGGACGGCGCGTGCCAGGTCCACTCGCTGGCGAAGATCAGGGTGTCGGAGAGCTTGGCCTTGAAGGGGACCAGGGAGGCGAACTTGCGCGGATCGCTGACGGCGGGATTCACGCAGCCGGTCGGTGAGGGGTTGATCACGTTCGTGGTCCGCCCGCCGCAGCCGTAGCCGGGCTCGATCGAGGTGCCGCCGTTCGCCGCCTCGAAGGTGGTGTAGGCGGAGGGTGTCCAGTTGGCGCGGGTGCCGGGGCCGCCGCCGCCGTTGTTCCATTGGAGGTTGGTCAGCTTGACCCAACCTTCGAAGTGCTCGTTGAAATTGAACTTGAGCTGCGCCTCGGTGGTGTGGGTGTCGATGACGTTGCCTTCGTCGGGCTGCCCGGGAACCACGTTGTCGTACCAGCCCTTGGTCTGCTTCTCCCAGTTGGCCGCGACGCGGAACAGCACGCCGGGAATCACGGTGGGGCCGGAGACGGCGCCTTCGATTACGCTGTGATTGTAATTTCCGTAGCTGGCGCGGACCTCGCCATAGGCCTCGTCCGTCGGCCGCCTGGAAACCAGGTTGACCGCGCCGGCGATGGCGTTGCGCCCATAGAGCGTCGCCTGCGGTCCGCGAAGGACTTCCACCCGTTCGAGGAACAGGGGCGACTTGCTCGCCTCGATCGTCGTCGTCTCGTAGATTCCGTCCGAATAGACCGAGACCGAGGCGTCGGCTGAGTGGACATTGCTCGTGCGGCCGATGCCCCGCAGGCTCAAGCGGTCGAATTGCGTGGAATACTGCAGGCCGGGGGTGAAATTGGTCATGTCGAAGATCGACGCGATACCCAGTCTGTCGCGTTTCTCGGCGGTGAAGACGGAGATCGCCACCGGGACGTCCTGGAGGCTTTGCTCGCGCTTCTCGGCCGTGACCACTAGCTCTTCGAGGGTGCTGGCGGCGGCCACCGTGGCGTTGTCCCGGGTCTGGGCGAAGGCCGGTGGGCCGAGGCCGGCGGCCAGCATCGCGCCGGACAACAAGAGCGATTTATTCCACTGCATAAAAGCGGTCGTGTCCCGGGAGGTGGTGTAGCTCCCCGGCGGTAGCTTCGCCGCTCGCGTAGCGCGCCTCTCACAAGGCGCCGTAGCGAGCGAGCGGCGAAGCGGTAGTCATCCGCGGTCTTCGGTAGGGTCGGGTTTGCTGACGCAACTCTG
>CANJXI010000026.1 GCA_947478785.1 Caulobacteraceae bacterium | reverse complement strand
GATCGTGTAGTTCCAGTTCTCCACCGTCTGTTCCCAGACGTACTTGTCCTGGCCGGGCACCGAGGCGTTGTTCAGCAGGATGTCCACCTGGCCGTGGGCGTCCATGGCGCGCTCCACCAGGGCGCGGACATCGTCCTCGTTGGTGACGTCGGCGCGCATGGCGATGGCGCCCGGACCGATGTCCTTGGCCACCTGCAGGACCAGCTCTTCCTTGCGCGCGCAGAGCACCACCTTGGCCCCCTGCTCGACGAACATCTTGGCCATCACCGGGCCGGTGCCCGTGCTGGCGCCGGTGATGATCGCGATCTTGCCGGCGAGCCGGCCTGACGAATTGCTCATGTTTCCTGTCCCTGTCGTTCTAAGGATTTATACTTACGCCCGTTATCTTATGCGCGTTGCCCCGACAAGAGCTTGCGATTCCGCTCCTAGGCCGAGCCCATCGCCGCGTGAACGGCGGCGAGGGCTTCAAGCTTCTCCAGGTACTCCGAAAGCGTGCTGTGCTTGAAGCCGCAGGCGACGATCGTCGCCCCAAATCCGGCGGTCTCGGCCAGGATGTCCTGGGTGCGCGCGGGTTCGGCGATCGGGTCGAGGCGGGCGGTCGGCGGCAGCACCACCTCGAAGCCGGCCGGCGTCTCCACCTTGGCCAGCCATTCAGCGGCCTGGGCCGGCGGCACCGAGAACGGACCCCAGCCATCGGCCAAGCTCGCCGCGCGGCGCAAGGACAGCATCGTGCGCCCGCCGACCCACAGGGGAACGCGATCCTGCACGGCGCACGGGTCGATGACGAAGCCTTCGAAGTCGTAGAATTCGCCGTGGTAGGCCGGCTCCGACTTCGACAGCGACGCGCGCAGCGCGCGCAGCGCATCGTCGCCGCGCGGCCCGCGCTGGTCGAACGGCGCGCCGATGAGGTCGAACTCCTCCTTCAGCGAGCCGACGCCGACCCCCAGGATCACCCGGCCGTTGCTCACCTTGTCCAGCGTGCCGTAGCGCTTGGCGATCTCCAGCGGGTGGTGGTAGCCGAGCACCAGGACGCTGGTGGCGAAACGGATCCGCTCGGTCTTGGCGGCGAGATAGCCGAACGTCGCTAGCGGGTCCCAGTAGCGCGCGCCGCGACGCTCCAGTTCCTTGGCCGGCAACCCCACATGCTCGCTGCAGGTCATGTGGTGGTAGCCCAGGCGGTCGGCCGTCTCGGCGACGCGCGCGATCTCCTCGATCGAGGCGTCCTCCTCCCACGCCCCGTGCACCTGGGGGTTCATGGTGACGACCGGGGTGCCGATCGACAGCCGCATCTCAGGCGGCCCCGGGCAGGTGCCGGGCCCAGTCGAACGGCACGATGGCGTAGAAGGGCGCGGCCAGGAGCCCTTTGACCGCTCCGGAAGCCCAGCGCTTCTTCATGGCCTCGCCAAGCTGGGCGGCGACCGCGACCGGATCCTCGTCGAGATAGCAGTAGGTGATCTGCCGTCCGCGCGCGTCGTAGTCGTACGGCGCGGGGGCCTTCGAGCCATGGTGCCACCAGACACCGGCCACGCCCGGAATGTCGATCAGGTCGGCGGGCGAGGCCTGGCCCTCCTCGATGACGATGTAGACCCCGAGCGCCGGGCGCCACGGAATGACGTCCGCGCCGGCGACAGCGCGGGGCGCGGCGACCTTTCCCGCCAGGTCAGCCGTCATGTAGCCGATGCTGGGCAGGCGAATGGCCATCCGCCCGCCGACATTCAGCGCCCCGCCCAGGGCGGAGAAGCCGGGAATCCCGCCCGCGTCGGTGAACTGATAGGTCATCACGTGATCGACCTGATCATAGGGCGCGGCGTTCGCCGCGCGCGCCTTGCGGCACTCGGGCGTCGAGACGACGCGAAGCGAATTGCGCAGCTCTGGAAGCCGATACTGCTCCGGGCGGTGGTCCAGCGAATGCCACTCGATGTACTCCGCGTCCCGCCCCTCGGGATGGCGTCCCGACAGGGAGATGAAAGCGTACCGCGCCGAGGTTTCTCCGGTCGCCAGCACGTCGGGCAGCTGTTCGGAAGGCGTACCTTCGAGATGCATCGTCTCACTCCCTTTTCCGGGCTCCATGGGGGCTGGAGCTCTGGTTCTTCGTTACGCCAGCGGTGCTGGCAATCCGTGACCCACGAGGCCTTCGATCGCGCTGCCGACCAGCTTGGCCGGAGCTCTACGGCGGGAAAGGCCAGGAATGGCTCCCGCCGCGTATCACGGCGGGCGGGCGAGTCAAAGCTAGGGCGCCATCCGACCCATGCCGAATGGCGCCCTCCATTTTCAGTCCGGAATGCCCGGAGCTTAGTATTCCAGCGACAGATCGATGCCGAATGTCCGCGCCGACTGGTAGCTGGTGGACGTGAACGTGGCGATGGTGATGTCGGTGAACATCACGGACTTGTCGTTGTTGAGGTTCCGGCCCCAGAGCGCGACTTCCATGTTCGTCCCCGCCGGACCCTTGATGTGCTGCAGGGCGATCCGGCCGTTGACCAGCCACGCCGAGGGCGAGAACTGGATGGAGGGCGAAGTGGCGCCGGGCGGCCGGTTGGAGACGCCAGGGCGGATGGAGCTGGAATCGATCCGCTCCTTTGAGCGCCAGTTGGCGTCAACCCGGAAGCTGAGGTTGGACTCGCCGAACACCGGCTCGGTCACGTACTCCCCTCGCATCTGCGAAGTCCATTTTGGGCGGAGCGTCGGGAGGTAGAGGCCAAAGCCCTGGGTAATCAGTATGGCGGGAACGTTGCTGTACTTGACGTCAGTATAGCCGAGCCCGCCGCCCAGCGTCAGGCCTCGCATCGGCAGCGCGGTGACTTCGGCCTCGAAACCCTTGGCATGCGCGTCGCCGGCTCCGGTCACGACGGTCGACAACTCGGGGTGGCCAACGTTGTTGCCGCCCTGGGCCGATTGCACGTCCTTATATTTCACATCGAACACGGAGAAGTTCGTGCGCAGGCGGCGGTCCAGCAGGTCGGCCTTGACGCCCGCCTCCCACGAGTGCGCCGTCTCCGGCGCGAAGGGAACCGGGCCCACCGCGCCGCCCGAGACGAAGGCCGACGAATACTTGCCGTAGATAAGAATGTCTTCTGTTGGCTTGTAGTTGATCCCCGCCGAGTAGGCCGGCTTGGTCTTCTCATAGGTGAAGCTGATCGGCGGGATACCTGAGTAGAAGACCCCGGACTTGTCGTCCTTGGTGATGCGATAGCCGCCAACCACATCGACCTGTGGGGCCACGTGAATTTCGGCCTGTACATAGGCGGCCTTGGAGGTCGAGTAGTTGTAGTTGAGGGACTGTGTGCCGGCCGGAACCACGCCGCCGGGCAGGAATCTCAGGACATAATTGGAGGGAGCGCCGGGCGGGCCGCCGTTGCGGTCGGACCCGTGGAAGTACAGGGCGCCGACGGTGACCGTGGCCAGCTTGGAGTCGTAGTTGAACTGGAACTCATTGCTCACCTGCCTCGAAACGGTCGAGTTCTGGATCTCGAGCGGCACGAAGGGCGCGCCGAGCGGGCCCAGGGCGGCGATCGTGTTGACCAGGCCGCCAAGGCCGGTCAGCTGATAGGTCGAGAAGTTATAGGTGTACCGGTAGGCCAGGATGTTCTTGATCGACATATGGTCGTCGATCTGCAGATCGGCCGTGAGGTTGTGACCGTAGGTCTTGTTGATGCCAGGCGTCGTGAAGTTGTTGTTCACCGCCTTGGGACGCTTGGGCGTGTCCTGGATCAGCGGCGGCGTGGGCTGGCTGGCGAGCACCAGGGCGAGGAAGCCGGCGGCGGGGCCGAGGATCGACGTCGCCGGATCGGTGTTCACCTTGACCGCCGTCACGCCCTCGGGGACGTAGTCCGTGTGGGTGTTGTCGTACTTGTAGACAAGCTTGAAGTTGTCGGCCGGCTGGAATTTCAGTGCCGCGAACCAGATCTCCGAATTCTTGCCGCCCAGCCACTTGGGCGAGGTCTGCTTGCCCAGGCCGAACGCGGTGCGGTCCCACACCTGGCCGGCGCCGAGGTTCTTGATATCGCCGCGCCGTTCGTCGTGCACGTAGTTGACCGAGGCGGTGAACGGGCCCCAGGCCGGCAGGTCGATCCGCGTGCGGGAGCGGAACTGGTCGTAGTTGCCGTAGGTCAGCTCCTGGCGGATGCCGAACTTGCCGGCCGGATCGCGGGTGATGATGCTGACCGCGCCGGCGGTCGCGTTGCGGCCGAACAGGGTGCCTTGCGGTCCGCGCAGCACCTCGATGCGCTCGACGTCGGGAAGGTCGAAGCTCGAGCCGCGGGCGGCGCCTAGGTAGACGCCGTCGATGTAGATCGAGATTTCCTTGTCGGATCCGGGCACCACGCCGTAGCTGACCACGCCGCGCATGCCGAAGGCCGGGATGGCGCTGCCGCCGGCGGTCAGGTGCACCACGAGGTTCGGCGCGACCGTGCTCAGGTCCATGACCGAGGCCACGCGGTTGGCCTTCAGGTCCTCGGCGCTGATCGCGGAGACCGAGATCGGCACGTCCTGCAGGCTCTGTTCGCGCTTCTGGGCCGTGACCACGACCTCCTCGAGCGTCGCGCTCTGCTGCGCGCTTTGTGCGAACGCAGGGTTCCCGACGCCCAGAAGAGCCGCCGCCGCCGCCCCACAAAGCAACATATGATGATTGGTCCTGGTCACGCGCTTCTCCCCTTTGATCAGCGCGCCTGATCGCCGCGACTTTGCTTGTCGCGAGCCTCGGCTGCGCCCGGCTACTACGGTTTGTGGATCACAGTCCGAGCACCCCGGCAATCGACTATTTGGAGCTGTCGGTATGGCCTGCCAACGGCGCAGCGCATTTGCCTCGCGGTGTTGTCTGGCGAACACAATTTCCGGTGGCGCCGTGGTTCCAGGAGTGGCGCCCGGGCCCTCCCAATTGGGGGTTGCCCGCCGCATCGGGGCGGCACATCGTCGCCGCAACAAGAACACGACATCTGGGAGGATGACATGAGCACCCAAGCCGATGGGATCGCGCGCACGCTAGGCCGGGGGCGCCGCTGGATCGGGCTCGCGGGCGGGCTCGCAGTGACGCTGCTGGCCTCGGCCAGCTCGATCGCGACCGAGCACGAAGCCTATTTCCCGCTCCGCCCAGGCGGCGTGCTGGCCACCCCCGTACAGGTCGACCGGGAC
Organism: Caulobacteraceae bacterium; assembly: GCA_947478785.1. GTDB lineage: Bacteria > Pseudomonadota > Alphaproteobacteria > Caulobacterales > Caulobacteraceae > Phenylobacterium. Next base: position 39,652 of record CANJXI010000026.1, on the reverse strand, counting down.
CGGCTGGCGGTCCGAATCTACAATAGCCCCGCCGTGCGGCGCGCTCAGCGTGACCTGGAGGCCATCTACGCGGCGGACCCGACGGCGAACTTGCCGGATGCGCGCTCGACGCTGCAACGCGCCGCGGCGGCCACCGCCATGGGCGGCGCGGCCGCGGTCGTCAACAAGGACACCGATCGCCCCACCATCTATTGGTCGACCACCGCGCCGCATCGCCTGGGCGATCTTCGCGTGCCCCTGATCGGCCTGATGGTCGACGATCCGGACAACGTATACCGCACCGTCGCCATCGACGGGGCGGCCGCCTACGAGATCCACGGCAAGGTGACGGCCGGCGCAAAGCCGTCGCAGGAGATGTTCATCCTGCACGAGGAGCATTCCGGCGAGGACCCCAAGGCCAAGATCCGCAATATCCAGACCGAGGAGGGGGCGGTCGCGCTGCATGATCTTGAGCTGGGACCGGACGGTTCGTTCACGATCACCATCGACAGCTCGCCGGTGGCCGGCCGCAAGAACCATCTGCAGACCCACACCGACGCCCGCACCGCCTCGATCCTCATCCGTGATACGCTTGGCGACTGGGCGCACGACAACCCGACCCGTCTCGAAGTCCGCCGCATCTCGGGCCCGCCGCTCCGGCCCCCCAGGACGGAGGCGGAGCTGACCGCGCAGGCGGCGGCGCTCACCACCTCGGTGGGCGCCTACTGGCTCGCCTGGGCGCACAAGGTGTTCTACGACCGCCCGGTCAACACCGTCACCCATGACAATGCGCGCGTGTCAGGGTGGGGCCGCGCCAGTTGCGGCCATTACCGGCTGGCCGCCGACGAGGCGCTGGTGGTTCACCTGGAGCGGCGCGGGGCTGCCTATCTCGGGTTCCAGCTGTCCGACGCCTGGGGCCAGGGACAGGCCTATGACTACATCGCCCGGACCGGCAGCCTGAACGGCTCCCAGGCGCGGCCGAACGCCGACGGCACCTACACCTACGTGGTCGCCAATTCCGATCCCGGCGTGCTCAACTGGCTCGATCCGATCGGGTCGAGCGCGGGCACCTTCTGCATCCGCTGGCAGAAGATGGCGGCTGGCGAGGACGCGGCGGGCGCGGTCAAGAGCATGACCGTGGTCAAGACCCGTGACCTGAAGGCGGTGCTTCCCGCGGAGACCGCGTGGGTCACGCCCGCTCAGCGGGCGCAACAGCTTCGGGAGCGCCGGGCGGACTACATGCGGCGGCTGACTCTCTAGCCCGGCCTCAAGGGCCTGCAGGACTCAGCCGCTACGGCGGGGGCTCCGGCGCGCCCCTGCCCATGAATTCGGCGAGGTTGCGGTGGAGGTTCACGACCCCCTGCTCCTCGGTCGGATTGGGACGAACGCCGCGCAGGCCGAGGGAATGCATGCCCCTCTGAACCTCGCCGAAGTTCGAGAAATCCTGCGACACCAGCAGGCGCCACTCAGATTCGGTGTGTTCCGCCGTATGGACGTTCTCCGGCCGGGGCTCCTGGCCCTCCGGGAAGCGCTCCAGGTGGTAGACCTCGAAGATGCAGCTGTCGGGGTCGAAGCCGTTGGGGCGAGCCCGAAAGCCCAGGCAGTAGGTGACGTTGGGCAGGAGCACGAGATTGGGGAAGACGTGCCAGTTGATCCCGACGTCGGCCATGTGCCCCGGGTCCACCGCCGGCCAGCTCACGCCGCGGTCGGCGTCCATTTGCCGGGCCAGCTCCATCATCTTCGCCCCGGCCTCTGCCGCCGTGGCCGTCTCGGGCAGGACCTCCAGGAGCCGGTCTGCGGCGGCGACCATGGTCGCCGTCGTCAGCGAGCCGACCGTCTCCCACTGCTGACGCACCCCGCCGATCAGCACCTGGCGCAGGTCGCCCTGCATCGACGTATCGACGCTGGTCCCGATCCCGCCGCCCGAGACGCCTCGCATGTTCATGCTGGAATGGCGCCCGTGCCGGCGGCTGTAGGTGTCGGCGCGGCCGAAGCTGAGAATCTGGGGGTGGGTGGTCTCGGCGTGATAGCCCTCGATGAACCCCTCGATGAAGACCTTCCAGTTGCAGGGAAAGACGCTCCACTTGCGCCAGCCGTAGCGCATGCCCTCGATCTGGAGCGGGTCGAGCCAATGCGGAAGCTCGCCCAGGAAGGCTTCCAGGGGGTCGCAGTCCGGATCCATGTTGACGAACACGAAACCGGCCCAGCGCCCGACCTTCACCGCGCCCAGGCCGACGTCCTTCGGGTCGATCGCGCCGCCCCAGTCCTCCTGATCCAGGATGCGGACGTTTCGTCCGTCCAGGCCGTACTGCCAGCCATGGTACTTGCAGTGGAACCGCTTGGTGTGGCCGCAGCCCGACGTCAGGCGCCGGCCGCGGTGCTGGCAGACATTGTGGTAGGCTGAAATCTCGTCCGGCCCGGTGCGGACGACGATGATCGACTGGTCCAGGATGTCGTAGGTGTAGTAGTCGCCGACCTTCGGAATTTCCTCCTCCCGGCAGGCTGCCTGCCATACCCTGGGCCACAGCCGCTGACCTTCGGCGCGGGCATATTCGGCGGAGATGTAGGCCTCGACCGGGATGATCACCGGTGTGTCGAGCGCCTCGGGCGAAACGGGCTTGGGCGAATTCATCGACGTCTCTTCCTGGTTCCGCCGCGGGCTTGGGCGCCCGGTCCGGGATGCGCAGTTGATCCGACCCGCTGGAACGTGTCCAGCATCGACCACGGCCGCGGGGCCCCCGCCGGAAGTGACATTCCGACCACCGGCGCCTAACGTGCCGAAAATCGATATCGATGGAGGGAACAGATGCGACCCGAAGGCCGCCCGGCGGGCATGTCAGACGTCGAATGGCTCGTGGCGCTCGAGGAAATCCGGCAGGTCAAGGCGCGTCGGGATCGCTATGTCGACGCCCACGACTGGGACGCCTACGAGGCGCTGCACGCCCCCGATCACGTTTCCCACCACGCCGCGCCGACCATCGGCGACGCGCCGGTCGCCTGGACCTCCGCGGCGGAGATGGTCAGGAACGTCCGCAAGATCATGAACGACGACAGCATCACCGTGCACCACTCCTATGATCCGGAGATCATCTTCGACACCCCGACCAGGGCCAGGACCATCTGGGCCATGACGGACGCGGGCGTGTTCAGGGACGCGGCCGGCCAGCCGGGCTGGACCATCACCTATGGCTACTACTACGAGACCCTCGAGAAGCGGGACGGCTGCTGGGTGTTCACCACGCGCCGGTGGCAACGCTATTTCGGCACGGGTTCTGAAGGCGTGCACTTCCCCAAGGAACCGCTGCCGGGCTCCGACGCCTTCGACAGTTTCTAGGCCAGGATGGATCGAATGAGCGGACATCGTCCCTACGAGGGCAAGCGGGTGGTCGTCTCCGGCTGCTTCTCGGGTATCGGCCGGGCCACGGCCAGGATCCTGCTCGACCAGGGCGCGATCGTGCATGGCCTGGATCTCAAGGCGAACGACCTGGCGCTGCAGGCCTTCACGGCCGTCGACCTGCGCGAGGCGGGCTCGATCGACGCGGCGGTCAAGCAGATCGGGGGCCCGGTCGATGCGCTCTTCAACTGCGCCGGCGTGGCCCCGGGCCGCCCGCCGCTGGATGTCCTGAAAGTCAACTTCATTGGGACCCGACACCTGACGGAGCAGCTGCTCGCCTCGATGGCGCCTGGTGGCGCCGTGGTGAACGTCGCCTCCGTTGGCGGCGCCGGCTGGAGCACGCGCGTTCCGGCCTTGACCGAACTGTCCGAGGCTCCGTCGTTCGACGCCGCCGTGGCCTGGTGCGAGGCCCACCCGGAGGCGCTCGCGGCAAGCTACAGCTTCTCGAAAGAGGCGATCATCGTCTGGACAATGCTGACCTCCGCCCGGCAGATCCAGCGCGGGATAAGGGTCAACTGCACGACCCCTGGCGCGGTCCAGACCCCCATGCTGGACGAAATCGAGGTGGACACGCCCACCGCCGTCATCGAGGTGACGACCCAGCCGATCGGTCGTCGTTCACAGCCGGAGGAACAGGCTGCGGTCCTGGTGTTCCTGAACAGCGACGCCGCCGGCTACGTCAACGGCGCCGTGCTTCCGGTGGACGGCGGCTTCATGGCGGCCCGCATCACCGGCCAGATCAATACGCCCGCCACCTTGGGGCGGAAGTGATCGGCGACATCCCGGGTTCACTCCGCCGGTGAAACGATTGGCGAGAGCGGCGGCGCGGGCTCGCCGGGCTTCGGCCCCGGCGCCGCGCCTCGCAGATCGAGCTGGCGGAGTATCTCGGCATGCTGGCGCTGGTCGATCTTGAACCGGCCGAAGAAGAACGCGGCCAGGGCGGCCGGGATCAGCAACAGCGGCCCGCCGAGCAGGCCCAGCGGCCAGACCAGTGACGGGTCGATCGCCTCGGGCGCGGCGCCCCGGGGGAAATGCGTCACGTCGAGGAAGACCCCGACCAGCAACTGGCCGAGCGCGCTGTCGACCTTCGACAGCACTGTGCGCGTGGAATAGAGCAACCCTTCCTGCCGCATCCCGTAGCGCAGTTCGTTTTCATCGGCGATGTCGCCCAGCGCCGACATCGAGGCGATCGTCACCACGGTGCTCAGGAACGTGCTCGAGCCCGACGCCAGCATCAGCAGTGGCAGCACGATCGGGTCGCGGCCATCCGGCAGGATGCCCAGGAGGTGGAGCGTGATCACGGTGGCCAGCGGCACCGGCATGAGGAGGGCGGCCACGCGCAAGACCAGGCGCTTGCCGAGGCGCTGCTGGATGGCCGCCGTCAGGCTGAAGCTCAGGACCGAGCCGACGAGCAGGGCCACCGAGAGCCAGCGGATCTCTTCCGACTTCAGGCGCCAGAAGAAGGTGTAGAGATAGAGGTACAGCCCTGAAAGACAGCTCATGATCAGGGCGAAGCTGAAGATGCCGAAGATGATCGCCAGGTAATTCGGGTTGCTGAGCACACGGCGGATGTCCGTGGTGAACTCCCGGCCGGTGAAGCTGACAACATCCGCGGACAAGGGCTTGAAATTCTTGACGCTCTTACGGGTGAACCAGGCGGATGTGTACTGCACGACGAGAATGGCGATCACGGCCGTTATGGCGAAGGGCGAATAGGCGTCGGGATTGAGCAGTCCGCGCGGGTACTTGGCGGTGGCGTGGAAGAAGATCGAGAGCGCAAGGAAGCTGGTCGCCGTGTTGCCGATCACCTGCCCGAAAGTGAAGAAGCTCATCACCCGGCTGCGCTCGGTGAAGTCCGTCGAAAGCTCGGCGCCCATCGCCAGGTGCGGCAGGTGATAGCTCGAACTGGCGATCCGCACCGAGACCACGAACCCCAGGAACCAGGCAAACAGCCACAGGCCTGACAAGGCCGCCGGCGGATGGAAGATGGCGAAGAGGCAGATCGCGATCGGGATCGGCGCGATGAACAGGAAGGGGTGACGACGCCCCAGCCGTGATCGGGTCCGATCGGATATGGACCCGATGAACGGGTCGACCACGCCGTCCAGCAGGATTCCCAGGGTGATCGCCAGGCCGGCCAGGGTGGCCGACAGGCCGAGCACCTGATTGTAGTAGAACATCGCGTAGGTGCCGATCGCCGTCAGCAGGATTTGCTCGGCGCTGGCCCCGATTCCGAAGGCAAGTTTCGTCCCGAGGCCCAGGCGCCTCTGCGGATTGTCCAAGCTCATGTCTCCTCCCGCTCGGCGTTGGTCGTCGACTTGTCGGATCTGGCGATCCGCCACGCGCCACGCTCGGCCCAGTGATGATACCGCGTAGCGCGCGCCGCTAAAGTCATCTTTCCAATCCGGGCCCTCAGCCGCCCGCCTTGGCGCCGTTCGCCGGCGCGCGGCACACCCAATTCTCCGCCACGCCGGGATCGGCGCCCGCGACCTTCAACGCGACACGCATGGGTTCGGCGCAAAGCCGGAATGTACGCTCCACGCCCTTGTCGGCCGACTGCCGGGGCGCGACGACCGTTTCGGGCGCCTTTCCCTGCTCGACCCACTCGGCCAGGGCGTCGAGCAGGGGGCCCTCGACGTCGGTCGGACCAGGCCCGCCGCTGCAGTGCCCGAGGCCGGCGACCGGGAAATAGCGGAGCCAGGCGTCGGCGCCCGGATGCCTGGCGGCCACCCGCTGATAACTCTGCATCGTCTCGCGGTAGCTGGCCGTCCCGTCGTAGACGCCATGATACAGGATCACCTTCACGCCACTTGCCGCCGCCGTCCCGAAGTCGTCGGGTCCGGGCTCGCCGCCTTCCAGCGTCAGCCGCGCCAGTTCCGAGGGATTGGCCACCTGCACGTAGTAGAGCTCCGGGTGCTTCGCCCGCATCATCGAGTCGGTCATGACGTGAAGGAAGGGCGCGCCCTTGCCCATCAGGTCGCTGGCCGCCGCATCGGCGGTGCTGGGCCAGGGCGGCGGGCTCGATCCCAGTAGGAAGGCCCAGGAACTCAGGTTGGCGACGGCGTAGCCGGGGTGGGACAGGCCGCTCCGCACGCCCGGTCCCGCGAACCGGTGTTCCGCCCGGATGAAGTTGAAGGTGGCGATCTGGGCAGGTGTGAAGCCCACCTGTTTCAGGATGCCGACGTCGAATTCGCCGATGCTGCGTTCGTCGGAGACGATGCCGTCGCGCGCGCCGTCCAGCTCGTCGTAGCGGGCGAGGATCGCGGCGTCGGCCTTCTGCCGGAGCTCCGGCGAGATCCAGCCGTCGGGATGGAGCTGCAGGTACTGGGCGATCAGGGCCGCGTTCTGGCCGTAGGCGGAGTCGGGCAGTGACGCCGATCCGGCGATCACGCCATCGAAGTCCTCGCGCCCGAACTTGAAGGCGTTGGTCAGCCCCATGTGGCCGCCGCCCGAGCAGCCGCTGATGTAGCGATGCAGCTCGCCGCGCTTGTAATAGGCCCGGGTGATCTGCTGGGTCGCGCCCGCGCTGACGTGAACGGCGCGCCAGGCGAAGTCGAGCCTGCGGGCTGGATCGGAATTGAAGCTGAAGTCGGCGATGTTCGTGGACCCGGAGCCGCCGTCGCTGCCCGCCACGGCATAGCCCTTACGCAGCAGGGCAGGGGACACCACGGGCAGGAAGCCGCCGCCGCCGCCGACCCCCAGGTAGAGGTAACGCCCGTTGAAGCGGTCGGGCAGCATCAGGACGAACAGCACCTTGTTCGGGCCCGGGTTTTGCGTGGTCACATAGCCGTTGACGCGGCAGCTGCCGGCCTCGCGCGCGGCGAAGGCGACCGTCGCGCCCGCCGGCGCCATCGCCTGCACGGTGGCCGTGTCGCAGGCCTCCGAAGGCGCGGCGGCCCGCGCGGCCGAACCTCCGGCCAGGGTCACGCCAAACGCGGCGGCGAACATCAGCGTCTTCATGGCAGCCCTCCCATCCGCCGAACCCATGCGAAGCGGGCCCGGTCATTCTTGTCGCAGGATCCAGCCCGCCCCGACCGTTTAGCCTAGGGCTGTTCGGCGACCATACAGGCGTCCGGAGTCAGCCAAGTCAACCGCGGGTGGCGCTTCAGCGCGTCGCGCGGGCGATGGCCTGCTCGGCCAGGAGCCGCATGACCGCGTAGCCGTCCCGGTTCGGGTGGACGCCGTCGTTGCTGTAGGCCGCCAGCATGCCGCCCTCCGGGTCGGTGAGCTTCGCGTAGTAGTCAACCCAGACGACCTTTTTCTCCCTCGCGAGCTGGCTCAGTTGCGCGTTCAGGGCCTTCACCCGAGGGGCAGGCCGGATCGGCGAGCCGTAGAAGGACTTGGTGGGCGGCGTGCTGCCCAGCACGACCTTGATGCCGTTGGCCTGTGCGATGTCGATCATCGCGCGGATATTGTTGACGATCGTGGCGTCGGAAGCCGGTCCGGTGATCTCGGCCACGTCATTTGTGCCGGCGATGATGTGGACGATGCGGGGATGAAGGGCCACGACGTCCGGATAGAAACGTAGTTCGATCTGCGGCGTGGTCTGGCCGCCGATGCCGCGATTGATCATCGTCGGGGAGAAAAAGCCCGGGTCGGCCACCTGCCAGAGCGCGGTGATGGAGTCCCCCAGGAAGACGACCTTGGGCCGCGTTCCGCTGGCCACGACCTTGGCGTTGGCGTCGCGGAATTGGCAAAGGTTGGGAAAATCCCGCTTCTGCCTTTCCGCCTCGGCGCTGAGGGTGGCGGCGACCGGAAGCGACGTGTAATCGAACTTGGCGCCGGGCGTCATCATCTGCTGGATCGCGGCCGAGGCGGCGCGTATGTCCCCCATCGCGGCCCGGGGGCACGGGTCGGCCGCCGGCGATGGGGCGTCGGCCGCGGTCGCCGGGCAGCCGGGAGCAAGTAGCACCAGCCCCAGGAGCACAGCGGTCCGTGATGATCTCGGCGCTCGGTGGTGAGGACGTGTCTCCCCGAGGGTGCAAGGCTGTTCGGACATCGTCTTTCCTTCGCTTGCCAGATTGAGGAAGTCATCACCAACAAGGGACCGCCGGCCCCGGTTCAATCAGGCGGCTGTGGTTCAGGCCGGCCCCGGCGGCGTCCACACGAGCTCCAGCCGCGAGACGCCGTTCACACCGGCCGAATACATCTTCGGCCTGGAGCCCGGCCTGATCTCGAAGTCGGGGATCTTCTCCAGCCAGAACTCCAGGAAGGCGGTCAGTTCGCGCCGGGTAAGCACGGCGCCGGGGCAGGTGTGCGGTCCGTTGCCGAAGACGCCGTGCTGGATGCTCTCCCGCTCGAAATCGACCGTCAGCGGGTCGGGATTGAGCCGCTCGTCCAGGCCATAGAGGCAGTTGGGGATCTGGATGATGTCGCCGGCCCGGAACTGCACGCCCCGGCTGACGAAATCCTCGGTGATGTAGCGGGCGGTGGCCACCACCCCGTGGCGGCGGATCAGCTCCTCCACGGCGTTGCGGCGCAGCTCGGGGTGGGCGACCAGCAGGTGTCGGTGCGCGGGGCTCATCGCCAGGAAGCGGCAGATGAATCCCAGCAAGGAGGTCACCGTGTCCAGGCCGCCCAGCAGGATCACCGTCAGCAGTTGGAAAATCTCGTGGTCGGTGATCGGCCGACCGTCGATCTCGCCATGCACGACGGTGCTGATGATGTCGTCGCCCGGCCGCGCGCGCCGTTCCTCAACCCATTTGCCGAGATAGGCCACAACCTCGGCCATGCCGCGGCGCCCCGCGTCGGGATCGGGCTCGCGCATGCGGTCGACGATGCCCAGCAGGAACGGGCGGTCGTCGTAGGGCAGGTCGACGATCTTCAGGAAGACCGAGATCGGCATCTTGCGCGCGAAGTCCTCGACGAACTCGCATTCGCCGCGCGGCGCGAGCTCGTCCACCAGCTCGGCGGCCGCCTGCCGGATGGCGCTGTCCAGCTGGTCGATGGCGCGCGGCAGGAAGGCCGGCATGATCAGCTTGCGGTACGGACCATGCACGGGCGGATCGACGTTGATCGGCAGCAGGGTCTGCTCGTAGGCGTCGGCCGGCAGGGTCAGCACCCGCTGGCTGAACCGCTCGAAATTGAACTGCACCTCGCGGATGTCCTCGGCGCGGGTAGCGATCCAGTGGCCGCCGTTGCGCGGCGTCCAGAACACCTCCGGCCCTTCGTCCTGCACCTGCTTCCAGGCCAGGTGGACATCCTCGTCCGCCCCCGGCGGCGCGAAGAAGTCGAAATCGCGCACCAGTTCCGGCGGGATGTGAGCGGGGACAGGCGTCCGCCCGGAGATCGCGCCGCCCATATCCAATTCCTCCGCACGCCAGCCACCCTCGGTCTTTCCACGCGGGACCGTGTTGGCGAAGATTATCTGCACGATCGCGCTCCCCTGCCCAGGGGAATCGCGCGCATCAGGACACGCGGCGACACGACCGCGGGGAACAGGGAGAAACGCCGTGGCGGAAGGTTATGAGCTGGAGGTTCCGGCCAGGGGCATGGAATACCTGGGCGACCAGGTGCGCCGGCGCCGCGAATTCCCCCGCCAGGAGGTCGAGGCCGCCATTAAGCGGTATTTCGAACTGGCCAACCAGTGCGCCGCCTCCGGAAACTGGAACCCCTGGGCGGATCTGTTCACCGAGGACGCGATCTATATCGAGCACTCGTTCGGGGTCATCCGGGGCGGGCGCGAGGGCATCCGCAAGTGGGTGATGGGCGCCACCAAAGGCCTGCCCACCGACATGCGCATGGGCCTGGAATGGTTCATGATCGATGGTGACCGCTGCATGTTCTACTGCCCCAACCGCTGGCCGGCGCCGGACGGGGGCAAGCCGTTCCGCTACGCCATGGTCTCGATCATGGCCTACGCGGGCGACGGCCAGTGGTGCTACGAGGAGGACATCGCCAACACCCACGAACAGGCTTGGGTGCACGAGGCCTGGTCGAAGGCCAAGGCGCCCGGCTAGGGCCTTATCGCCCGCGCCACACCGGCGGACGCTTCTCCACGAAGGCGCGCGGCCCCTCGATGAAGTCCTCCGTCGCGCGGACCCGGGTCATGGCGTCCCGGGCCAGCTGATCGCCCTCCTCGTCGCTGACGCTCATCGACCGCTTGGCGGCGTCCAGCGACTCGCAGACGGCCAGCGGCGCGTTGGCGGTGATCAGGCGGGCCAGAGCTGTCGCTGCGTCCAGCAGCTCGGCGGCCGGCACGATGCGGTTTACCAGGCCCACCTCATAGGCCCGCCTGGCCGGGATGGGCTCGCCCGTGATGATGATCTCGAGCGCGATGTTGCGCGGCGCGGTCTTGGGCAGCCGATGCACGCCGCCGGCCCCGGCCACCAGGCTGCGCTTCACCTCCGGCAGGCCGAAGCGGGCGTCGTCCGCCGCCACGATCAGGTCGCACGCCAGGCAGATCTCGAACCCGCCGGCCACCGCCTGGCCTTCCACCGCCGCGATCCACGGCTTGCGGCGCTTGGCGTTGACGAAGCCCGCGAAACCGCCGTCGGGCGTATTGATGCCCGCCCCGCCGCCCGCCGCCACGGCCGAAAGGTCGGCGCCTGAGCAGAAGACGGAATTGTTGGAGGACGTGAGGATCACCGCGAAGATTTCCGGGTCGGCCTCCGTCCGGCGCACGATCTCCTCCAGCGCGCTCGCCAGCGCGGCGTTAACGGCGTTGCGCTTGGCGGGCCGGTTCAGGGTGACCAGCGCGATGTGGTCGCCCAGTTCCCGGTAGAGCACCAGCTGTTCGGTGTTCGCGTCCGTCGCCATCGTCATCAGCCCTCGAAGACCTTCATCTCTGGAAATGCGTCCAGCGTGTAGGGATTGCTGAGTTCCCCGGTCAGGCCGCCCGGCGCCTTGGCGTCGAGTCCGTCCAGGTCCCAGCCGCCGACTTCGGTGATCATCCGTTCCGCCTTGGGTTCCGTCAGGAGGGCCACGTCGTCGCCCCGCACCTCGAAGGTCCGCCCGTTGATGTTCCGGGCGGCGTCCGTGCACAGCCAAACCACGAAAGGCGCGATCTTGCGCGGCGGGAAGGCCGAGGCGTCGAAGTGGGCCGTCATCTGCCGCTCCTTGCCGGGTTCCGCACCCATGGTCAGGCCCATCAGCCGCGCCCAGGGCGCCGCCTTCACCGCGAAATCGTCCGTCGAGTTGCCGACCGCGAACGGCCGCATGGCGTTGCAGCGCACGCCGAAGCGGCCGATCTCCTTGGCGACGGTGCGGGTAATGCCGATGGCGCCTTCGCGGGCCGAGGCGTGGGCGATGGCCCCGGGGTGACCGAAGCCCGACCCCGAACTGGTGTTGACGATCGCGCCCGAGCCCTGCCGGCACATGTGTGGCGCCGCGGCCCGGATCATCGCGAAGTAGCCCTTGCAGCCCACGTCGAACGTCCGGTCCCAATCCTGTTCGGTGAATTCCCAGAGGTTGTTCATCCCGCCGGCGCCGGCGTTGTTCACCAGGATGTCGATGGAGCCGAACGTCGCCACGGCGTCGGCGATGATCTGCGGCGCGCCGTTCCAGTCCGCCGAGGTGGTGTTGGCGCTCGCCACGCCGCCCGCCTGGCGGATCTCCTCCACCACGGACGCGGCGTTGGCCTGTGTCCGCAGCCCGATGTCGTTGACGATGACCTTGGCGCCCTCGCGCGCCAGCAGCAGCGCGTGCTCGCGGCCGATGCCCTGGCCCGCCCCCGTGACGATCGCCACCTTGCCCTCAAGCCGCTTCATGCTGGCATCCTTCCCTGTTCGCCGCCCGCTACTCGTCGGGCTGTGTTCTGGTGCTGAAGTTCGATGGGCTGTCCGTTGGTAGGACCAGCCGGGCGCGACTAATACGGGCTGGAGGATCGCCCGCAAGCGCCAATCCGTGTCCGCCGCGGGAGACCTGGGCTTCGAGCGCGGGCGTTGTGTTCACGATGCGGCCGGGGCGAACCTTGTTGCGCGACGCCGCCAGCCAAGTATCAATCAGACAGGCCAAACAGCGCTGGACACTCGGCCCGTCATCGGGGGCCGGATGTCCGACGCATACGCCGCCAGGGGGGCCTTCTTCCTGACGGAACGCATCGGCGAAGAGACAAACGCCTGATGGCGGGTCCGCTACGGCCCTCCAGGAACGGGCGGGACGCAAGGGCGAGGAGCGGACGATGGTCGAGTACGACTTGCACATCAAAGACGGCGTCGTAATCGACGGCACGCGGCTGCCGCGTTATCGCGCGGATGTCTGGATCAAGGACGGGCGCATCGCTCAGATCGGCGGCCCGGCGCCGGGGACGGCGCGGGAAGTCATCGACGCGGCCGGCAAGATCGTCGCGCCCGGCTTCATCGACGTCCACACCCACTACGACGCACAAATCCGCTGGGACCCCTGGTGCACGATCTCCGGCTGGCACGGCGTCACCTCGGTGGTGCTCGGCAACTGCGGCTTCGGCTTCGCGCCCTGCAAGGAGGATTTCCGCGAGCGCTCCATGCTGACCATGACCCGGGTGGAGGCGATCCCCTACGCCTCGATGAAGGCGGGCCTGCCCTGGGACTGGGAGACCATCCCGGAATACATGGACAGCCTCGATGCGGCGCCGAAGGGGGTCAACTGTCTGCAGTACATGCCGACCGCCTCGCTGATGACCTACGTCATGGGCCTGGAGGCCGCCAAGTCGCGCCCCGCCACCCCTGAGGAGCGCCAGGAGATGAAGCGCCTCCTGCACGAGGGCATGGACGCCGGCCTCTGCGGCTTCTCGATCCAGCGGATGGGCGAGAACTCCGTGCAGTCGGACTACGACGGCACGCCGATGGTCACCGACACCATGTGCGACGCCGACCTACTCAACCTCTGCGAGGTCCTGGCCGAGCGCGACGAAGGCTTCGTCGAGATCACCCACGATGTCGGCGACGACGCCGCCGACCGCGCCTTTGTCGAGAAGATGGCCACCGTCTCCAAGCGGCCCATTATCTGGAACCCGGTGTTCGCGACCAACGATCCGGCCGTCCACAAGAGCCAGATGGCGTGGCTGGACGAGACCAACGAGCGCGGCCTGCGCATCTTCGGCCAGGCGGCGTCCGTGCGCTCCGGTTTCGTGTTCACCGCCGCCGAGTGGAACCTCTACGATTCCGCCGCGTCCTGGAACCACGCGACGCAAGGCACGCGGGAAGAACGTCGGGCAAAGTTCGCCGATCCGGCCCTGCGGCAAGGTCTCCGCGACGAAGTCAGCCCGCATGGGCTGCTGAAGAAGGACGGGATCAAGACAACCGGCGGGCCGCTCACCATGCTCATCGTCAATGGGGTGAACAACCAGCCGGAACTCATGGACTACCTTGGGAAATCCCTCGGCCAGATCGCCGAGGAAGAAGGCAAGCACGTCGTCGACGTGTTCCTCGACCTTTCCCTGGCCGGCGACCTGGAGGTCGAGTTCATGCAGCCCAGGCCCGAGGCCCGCGACCCGACCTTCACGGCGGAGCTCCTGTCCCGTTCGCGCTACACCTTCCCGGGCGTGTCGGACGGCGGCGCCCATACCAAGTTCTACAACGGCGGCTGCTTCACCACCGACTTCCTCCTCTGGCTCGCCCGCGACGAGAAGGCGATCACGCTCGAGGAGGCCCACTTCCGGCTGAGCGCCCTGCCGGCCCATGCGGCGGGTTTCCGCGACCGCGGCGTGCTGCGCGAAGGCGCGCCCGCCGACGTGCTGGTCTACGACCTCGCCGAACTGGCCATCGAGCCCCATTGGATCGGCGAGATCGTCCACGACCTGCCGGCCGGGGAGTGGCGCCGGGTGAGCAAGGCCCGGGGCTACAAGGCGATCATCGTCAACGGCGAAGTCACCTTTAGGGATGGCGAATGCACGGGCGCCACGCCCGGCAAGCTGCTTCGTGGCGGACGGGGCTAGGTTTGATCGACGAACGTCAGGGCCACCGCGCGGAGCAAGAAGATGGCTGAGGATATCCGTCCGTTCCGCTGCGAGGTGTCCGACGAGGTCCTCGCCGACCTGAAGTCGCGGCTGGCGCGCACCCGCTATCCGGACCAGCTGGACGGCGCGGGCTGGGACTACGGCTCCGACCTCGCCTATGTGAAGGCGCTCTGCGACTACTGGCGCGACGAATTCGACTGGCGCGCGGCCGAGGCCCGCTTCAACCGGTTTCCGCAATTCACCAGCGAGATCAATGGCGAACACGTCCACTTCTACCACGTCCGCTCGCCGGAGCCGGACGCCACCCCGCTGATCATCACCCATGGCTATCCGGGGTCGGTGGCCGAGTTCCTGGACGTCATCGATCCGCTGTCGGACCCGGCCAGCCACGGCGGCGACCCACGCGACGCCTTCCATGTCATCGCGCCCTCGATCCCCGGCTACGGCTTCTCCGGCCCCACCCGGCACAAGGGCTTCAACACCCAGAAGGCCGCCGACATCAACGTGCGGATCATGGAGCTCCTGGGCTACGACCGCTACGCCGTCCAGGGCGGCGACTGGGGATCGCCGATCTCCACCGGCATGGCCCTGCGCCATCCGGAGCGCGTGATGGCGCTGCACCTCAACATTATCGGCGGCCGGCCGGCCGATCCGGCCGACCCGAACGCCGGGCTCAGCGAGGACGAGCGCGCCGACGTCGAATGGCAGCGCGACTACGAGGCCCACGAGTTCGGCTATGTGGCGATCCAGAGCACCAAGCCGCAGTCGCTGGCCTATGGCATGACGGATTCGCCAGCGGGCCTGGCCGCCTGGATCGTCGAGAAATTCAAGCGTTGGAGCGACTGCGGCGACGACATCGAGAGCTCCTTCACCAAGGACCAGCTGCTCGAGAACATCATGCTCTACTGGGTGACCGGCACCATCAATTCGGCCATGCGCATGTACTACGAATCCCTGGGCCCCGGCCGCAGCGCCTTCAACGACGAGCGCGTGGAGACCCCCACCGGCCACGCTCGCTTCCCCGGCGAGATCTTCCGCACCCCGCGCCCCTGGGCCGAGCAGATGTACAACATCGTCCGCTGGTCGCGGCCGCCCAAGGGCGGGCACTTCGCGGCGTTCGAGGTCCCGGAGCTTTTCGTGGACGAGGTCCGATCGTTCTTCAGGGACTACCGCTGAGCGGCGGTCGTCAGGCGGCCACGGTCTGCCGCTGGGCGGCGGCGTAGTCGGCCAGACCCATGGGCCGTTCGCCCGCCAGCCCAACCCGCATCATCCGCCGGGGTTCCGAATAATCCCGCACGGCGTAGTGCATGGTGAAGCGGTTGTCCCACACCGCCACGATGTCCGGCGTCCAGTGGAACCGAAGCTGGAAGTCCGGCAGCGTGCAGTGGCCGAGCAGCAGCTCCAGCAGGTTGGCGCTCTCTACCGGCGTCATGCCGACGATGCCCTTGGTGAAGAGCCGGTTCACGTAGAGCCCGCGGCGCCCGGTGACCGGATTGACCCGCACCACCGGGTGGACGCACTGCATGGCCTGGCCCTGGTAGGCCACCTGATGAAGCGCGGAAAGCTCGTCGGCGACCCGCCGCAATGAGTCCGGCAGGGCCTCGTAGGCCGCGTACATGCTGGCCCACAGGGTGTCGCCGCCCAGAGATGGCAGGACCATCGGCTGCAGGACCGCGCCCAGGGTCGGCTGCTCGAAGAACGACACGTCGCTGTGCCAGACATCGGAGTAGGTGCCGCGCGCCGTGCCCTCGACGTCGATGTAGTGGATGGCCTTGAGGTCGCCCTCCATGGTCTTCAGCGACGGCGCCGCGTCGTCCGGCGCCTGTAGCTCGCCGACGATCGCCGCGAACCGGTGGAAGGCGCGGGCGTCCAGGCTCTGGCCGGTGAAAAACAGCACTTGGTGCTCGTCCAGACGGGCGCGCAGCTCGCCACGATCGGCCATCGTCAGCTGATCCAGCTTCAGGCCGCTGATCCTGGCGCCCAGATGCGGGTTGAGTCTTTCCAACTTCATGCCGCGTTCCTCCGTCTGGCGACTATGCGGGAGGCAGGGGCCGCCATCAAGCAACCGGCGCCCCGCGGCCCAGGGGCGCGGGCCTTGAGTTCGCCAACCGGCAAGGACATAGCTTGACCAGATCACAAGCCGCCCAAGCGGCGGGCGCACCGTAGGGGAGGGGTCTGATGGACATCGCGGGGAAGGTCGCCCTGGTCACGGGCGCGGGCTCGGGGATCGGACGGGCCACGGCCCAGGCCCTGGCGGCGGCGGGCGCC
Organism: Caulobacteraceae bacterium; assembly: GCA_947478785.1. Classification (GTDB taxonomy): domain Bacteria; phylum Pseudomonadota; class Alphaproteobacteria; order Caulobacterales; family Caulobacteraceae; genus Phenylobacterium. Next base: position 23,135 of record CANJXI010000026.1, on the reverse strand, counting down.
TCGGTGCTGGTCGCCGACATCGACGCCGGGCGCGCTGACGAGACCGTGACCCTCATCACCCGGTCCGGCGGCAAGGCCACGGCCTGCCAGGCGGACGTCTCCGCCGTCGCCGGTGTCGAGGCGATGTTCGCGGCGGTCGAGCGCGCCTACGGCGGCGTCGACATCGTCTTCAACAACGCCGGCATCATGTCCGGCGAGCCCACCTGGCCGGAGACGCCACTGGCCAGGATCCAGCAGGTGATCGGGATCAACACCACCGGCGTGATCATGGGCACGCAGGCCGCCGTCCACGCGATGCGCGGGCGAGGCGGCGGCGTGGTCGTCAACACCGCGTCCATGGGCGGCCTGGCCCCGCTGCCCTACGACCCCATGTATGCGGCGTCCAAGGCCGCGGTGATCATGTTCACCCAGTCCTGCGTGATGTTGAAGGACACCGACAACGTGCGCGTCAACGCGGTCCTGCCGGGCATGACCGACACCGCCATCCAGGCCACCAGCGGCGACGGGACCCGCGCCGCCGCCTGGCTCCAGCCGACCATCGACGAATTCGGGGACCGCATCCTGCCCCCCGAGGCGATCGCCGCGGCCGTCCTGGACCAGATCCGCGACGACAGCCTGAACGGCGAGTGCCGGGTGGTCGGCAACTAGACCACGCCGCCGGACATTTCGCCGGCGCCATCAATGTGTCGCGCGCCGCAACAGAGGGTCATCGACCGGCCTCGGTGATCGGCGAGACCCTTCGCGGCGCGCGCTAAGTCGGCCCCCCGACATGGAACGGCTGCGCCGCCCGACCGTTGTGGCGAAGCTTGGCCTGGAGAGACGATGGACGCCCGCGCGAGAGCACGAAACCTGTGGGCGGGCGGCAGAACGGGCCGGCGCGCCCTGATCATCCTCCTGGTGCTCTTGGCCTTGGTGGCGGTGATCGGGCTGGCCGTCTGGCTGGCCCATCGCGGGGCCGCTGGCGGCGCCGGAGGCCCGGGCGGCGGCCGGCGCGGGGGACGGCCCTCGACCACCGTGGGCGTGGCGACCGCGACGCTGGCCGATATCCCGATCACCCTCGACGGCCTGGGGACGGTGACCCCGGCCGCCACCGTCACCGTCGTCCCGCAGGTTTCGGGCGTGATCACCCAGGTCCTGTTCAAGGAGGGCCAGATGGTCCGCAAAGGCCAGGTCCTGGCGGTCATCGACCCGCGCCCGCTGGAGATGGCGCTGTTGCAGGCGCAAGGAACCCAGGCCCGCGACGAGGCCCAGCTCGCCAACGCCCGCCTGCTGCTGCAGCGCGACCGCACCCTGCTGGCCCAGGACTCCATCGCCCGGCAGGACGTCGACACCCAGGCCGCCCTGGTCCGTCAGCTCGAGGGCACGGTGACCACCGACAGGGCCCAGGTGGGCACGGCCCGCCTCAACCTGGGCTTCAGCCGGGTGACCGCCCCGGTCGCCGGCCGCGTCGGCCTGCTCGTCGTCGATGTCGGCAACTACATCAGCGCGGGCGCCGCCAACGGCATCGTGGTGCTGACCGCCGTCAACCCGATCGACGTGGAGTTCACCCTGCCGCAGGACGAGGTGTCCCGGGTGCAGGCCCAGGCGGCGCAAGGGCCCCTGCCGGTCACCGCCTACGACCGCACCAAGACCGTTGTCCTGGACCAGGGCCTGTTCTCCACCCTCGACAATCAGATCGACACCACCACCGGCACGATCCGCGCCAAGGCCCGCTTCGCCAACAGCGCGGGCCAGCTGTTCCCCAACCAGTTCGTCAACGTCCGCGTCAGCCTGCGGACCCTGAAGGGCGCCGTCGTGGTCCCGGTGACGGCGGTCCGCACGGGCGCCGACGGGACGTTCGTCTGGAAGCTGCTGCCCGACAAAACGGTGACCCAGCGCAAGGTCGTCCAGGGGCCCGGCACAGCCACCATGGTGAGCGTCGTGAAGGGGCTTGCGGCCGGCGAACGGGTGATCACAGAGGGCGGCGACCGCCTGACCGAAGGCGCCGGCGTCCAGCTGCCCGGCGACAAGCCCGGCGCGGCCGCTGCGCGCGGCGGCGGGTCGCCTGCGGCCCGGCAGGCGATGATGAAGGCCTGCGCGGCCGACGCCAAGGCGCTGTGCGCGGACAAGGCTGGGCGCGAGCTGCAGGCCTGTCTGCGGCAGAACACCGACAAGCTAAGTCCGTCCTGCGGGTCCGCCCTGGCGAAGATGCCCCGCCGGCAGCGCCCGGCCAGCGGCTAGGGCCCAGGTCCTGGCGGTCCCGCGCGGATGAACCCCTCACGCCCCTTCATCATGCGGCCCGTGGCGACCGCCTTGCTCATGGTGGCGATCATCCTGGGCGGACTGGTGGGTTTCCGCCTCCTGCCGCTCGCGGCCCTGCCCGAGGTGGATTACCCGACCATCCAGGTCCAGACCGTCTATCCGGGCGCCAGCCCCGAGGTCATGGCCCAGACCGTCACCGCGCCCCTGGAGCGCCAGTTCGGCCAGATGTCGGGCCTCGACCGGATGAGCTCTGTGAGTTCGGCCGGCGCCTCGGTCGTCACCCTGCAGTTCAACCTGGGCGAAAGCCTCGATGTGGCCGAGCAGGAGGTGCAGGCCGCGATCAACGCCGGCGGCAACCTCTTGCCCGCCGACCTGCCGGCCCCGCCGGTCTACGCCAAGGTGAACCCGGCCGACGCCCCGGTGATCACCTTGGCCATCACTTCCGACGTGCTGCCGCTGACCGAGGTGCAGAACCTCGTCAACACCCGCCTGGCCCAGAAGATCAGCCAGGTCTCGGGCGTGGGCCTCGTCACCCTGAGCGGCGGCCAGCGCCCGGCCGTGCGCATCCAGGTGGACACCCGTTCGATGGCCTCCTACGGCATCACCCTCGACACCATCCGCAACGCCATCAGCGCCGCCAACGCCAACTCGGCCAAGGGCAGCTTCGATGGCCCCACCCGCAGCTACACGATCAACGCCAACGACCAGCTGCTGACGGTGGACGACTACAAGAGCCTGATCGTCGCCACCCGCAACGGCGGCTCGATCCGCCTCTCCGACGTGGCCAAGGTCGTCGACGGGGCGGAGAACGTGAAGCTCGGCGCCTGGGCCAACAGGACGCCGGCGATCATCCTCAACGTCCAGCGCCAGCCCGGCGCCAACGTCATCCAGACCGTCGACGCCATCAAGGCCCGCCTGCCGGACCTGGCCGCGTCCCTGCCGCCGCAGCTGAAGATGACCGTGCTCAGCGACCGGACCACTGGCATCCGCGCCTCGGTGCACGACGTGGAGATGGAGCTGCTGCTGGCCGTGGCCCTGGTGGTGCTGGTGATCTTCCTCTTCCTGCACAGCCTGCGGGCCACGGTGATCGCGGGCCTGGCCGTGCCGATCTCGCTGATCGGGACCTGCGGGATCACCTACCTGCTGGGCTTTTCCCTCAACAACCTCAGCCTGATGGCCCTGACCATCGCCACCGGCTTCGTGGTCGACGACGCCATCGTCATGATCGAGAACATCCAGCGCCACATCGAGGACGGCGAGAAGCCCTTCGACGCGGCGCTCAAGGGCGCCAAGCAGATTGGCTTCACGATCATCTCGCTCACCGTCTCGCTGATCGCCGTGCTGATCCCGCTCCTGTTCATGGGCGACGTGGTCGGCCGGCTGTTCCGCGAGTTCGCCGTCACGCTCGCCATCACCATCCTGATCTCGGCGGTGGTCTCGCTGACCCTCACGCCGATGATGGCCGCGCGCTGGCTCAAGAAGGAAGACCCCGCCGGCGAGGGTGTGATCGCGCGCAAGTCCCAGGCGGCCTTCGACAAGGTGGTCGCCCGCTACGACCAGGGGCTGATCTGGGTCCTCGACCGCCAGAAGGCGACCCTGATCGTCGCCGTGGCCACCTTCGCGCTCACCGTGCTGCTCTATCTGGTGATCCCCAAGGGCCTCTTCCCCACCCAGGACACCGGCCAGCTGCAGGGCCGCACCCAGGCCTCCGACACCGTCTCCTACGCCCGCATGGCCGACCTGCAGCAGGCCGCCGCCAACGCCATCCTCGCCGACCCGGCGGTGGAGAGCGTCTCGTCCTTCGTGGGCGTCGATGCGGCCACCAACGCCATGCTCCACACGGGCCAGATCCTCATCAACCTCAAGCCCAACCACGGCTCGCAGGAAAAGCTCATGCGGCGGCTGAAGGACCGCGCCGCCAAGGTCGCCGGCATCGACCTCTACCTCCAGCCCACCCAGGACCTGACCGTGGACGCGGAATCCGGCCCGACCCAGTACCGTGTCTCGGTGGAGGGCGCCGACACAGCCGCCGTCAACGCCTGGGCCGACAAGCTGGCCGCGGCGCTGGAGGACAGCCACAAGGTCCGCAACGTGGTCTCCGGCGCCCAGGAGACGGGGCTCGCCGCCTTCGTCGACATCGACCGCGACACCGCCGCGCGCCTGTCGATCACCCCCTCGGCCATCGACGACGCGCTCTATTCCGCCTTCGGCCAGCGGATCATCTCGACGATCTTCACCGAGACCAACCAGTACCGGGTGATCCTCGAGGCCCAGGCCGATGCGTCGAGGCCCGCCGACCTCGGCGCCGTCCGGCTGCAGTCCACCGGCGGGGCCACCCCGCTCTCGGCGGTGGCCACCATCCGCGAACAGCCCGCGCCGCTGCAGATCCGCCACGTCGCCCAGTTCCCCGCCGCCACCGTCGGCTTCGACACCCAGCCGGGCGTCTCCCTGGGCGCCGCGGTCAGTGACGTGCGCAAGACCGCCGAACGCATCGGCCAGCCCAACGGCGTCGCCATCACCTTCCTGGGCGCGGCCGGCGCCTACCAGCGCTCGCTGACCAACCAGCTGTGGCTGATCCTGGCCGCGGTGGTCTGCGTCTACATCGTGCTGGGCGTGCTCTACGAGAGCTACATCCACCCCCTGACCATCCTCTCGACCCTGCCGTCGGCGGGGGTCGGCGCGCTGCTGGCCCTGATGATCTCCGGCAACGACCTGGGGGTCATCGGCATCATGGGCATCATCCTGCTGATCGGGATCGTCAAGAAGAACGCGATCATGATGATCGACTTCGCCCTCGACGCGGAGCGCAACGACGGCAAAAGCCCGCGCGAGGCGATCCACCAGGCGGCCCTGCTGCGTTTCCGCCCGATCCTGATGACCACCTTCGCGGCCCTCTTCGCCGCCGTCCCGCTGATGCTGGGGATGGGGGAGGGGGCGGAACTGCGCCGCCCGCTGGGCCTGGCGATCTTCGGTGGACTGATCGTCAGCCAGCTGCTCACCGTCTTCACGACACCGGTGGTCTATCTCGCCTTCGATCGGCTGGCGACGCGGGGCAAGCGCCGCCGGGAAGCTGACGGCGAACCCGCGCCGGAGCCGGCCGCGTGAACCTCTCGGCCCCCTTCATCCGCCGGCCGATCGCCACGGTCCTGCTGACCATCGGCCTGGCCCTGGCAGGCGTCGCGGCCTTCTTCGTCCTGCCCATCGCGCCCCTGCCACAGGTCGACTATCCGGCCGTCTCGGTCTCGGCCAGCCTGCCGGGCGCGAGCCCACAGACCATGGCCTCCAGTGTCGCCACGCCGCTGGAACGCCGCCTCGGGACCATCCCGGGCATCAACGAGATCACCTCGTCGAGCTCCACGGGCTCGGCGCGCATCAGCCTGCAGTTCGACCTCTCCAAGAACATCGACTCGGCCGCGCGCGAGGTGCAGGCCGCGATCAACGCCGCCCGTTCGGACCTTCCAGCGACACTGCGAAGCAACCCGACCTACAGGAAGCGCAACCCGGCCGACCAGCCGGTGGTGATCGTCGCGCTGACCTCCGACACCAAGACGCCGGGCCAGATCTATGACGCGGTCTCCAACATCGTCCAGCAGCGCCTGTCGCAGGTGACCGGCGTTGGCGAGGTGGAGATCGGCGGCGGCTCGCTGCCCGCCGTCCGGGTGGAGATCGCCCCCTTCGCGCTGAACCGCTACGGCGTCAGCCTGGAGGACGTCCGCGCCGCCATCGAATCCGCCAACGCCAACCGACCCAAGGGCGTGGTCGAGGACCCGGGCCGCCGGTTCCAGATCTACACCTCCACCGGCGGGCGCACCGCCGCCGACTATCGCCAGCTGGTCGCGGCCTTCCGCGACGGCGCGCCGATCCGCCTGTCCGACGTGGCTGAGGTCGACGACAGCGTCGCCGACACCCGCACCATGGGCCTCTTCAACGGTGAGCCCGCGATCATCGTCCTGGTCACTCAGCAGCCGGGCGCCAACATCATCCAGACGGTCAACGCCATCCGCGCGACCTTGCCGGCGCTACAGGCCCAGCTGCCCGCCGATGTGAAGCTGCAGGTCGCCTCCGACGCCACCTCCTCGATCCGCGCATCGCTGCGCGAGATTGAAGTCACCCTGCTGATCGCCATCGTCCTGGTGGTGCTGGTGGTCAGCGCCTTCCTGCGCAGCGCGCGCGCAACCGTCATCCCCGCCGTGGCCACCGTCGTCTCCCTGCTGGCGACCTTCGGGGCGATGTACCTGCTGGGCTTCTCGCTCAACAACCTCAGCCTGATGGCGCTGACCGTGGCGGCGGGATTCGTCGTCGATGACGCCATCGTCGTGCTGGAGAACACCAGCCGCCACATCGAGGCCGGCATGGACCGCTTCGAGGCGGCCCTGCTGGGCGCCCGCCAGGTCGGCTTCACGGTGCTGTCGATCAGCGTCAGCCTCGTGGCGGTCTTCATCCCGCTGCTGTTCATGGGCGGCCAGGTCGGCCGCCTGTTCCGGGAGTTCGCGGTGACGCTCTCGGCCGCCGTGATGATCAGCCTGGTCATCTCGCTCACCACCACCCCGATGATGTGCGCCTTCCTCCTGCGCCGCGCCGACCCCGAGCGGCCGCCCGGCCGCATCTCGCGGTGGTTCGAGGCCGGCTTCGACCGCGTCCACCGGACCTACGGGCGCAGCCTCGACTGGGCGCTCTCGGCCAAGCCGTTGATGATGCTGATCCTGGCCGCGGTGATCGGGCTCAACGTCTATCTCTACACCGTCGTGCCCAAGGGCTTCTTCCCGACCCAGGATTCCGGACGCCTGAACGGCGGGCTTAGGGCAGACCAGTCGATTTCCTCGCAGGAGATGGGCCGCAAGTTGAAGAGCCTCGCCGACATCATCAAGGCCGACCCGGCGGTGGCCACGGTGGTCGGCTTCACCGGCGGCGGCCGGGCCGGCGGCGGCTTCCTCTCCGTGGACCTCAAGCCCCGGTCCCAGCGCAAGGAGAGCGGCCAGGAGGTGATCACCCGTCTTCGGCCCAAGCTCGCCCGGGTGACCGGCGTCAGCCTGTTCCTCAACCCGCAGCAGGACGTGCGCATGGGCGGGCGCCAGTCCAACGCCACCTACCAGTACACGCTGAAGAGCGACAACGCCGCCGACCTGCGGGCCTGGGCCATCAAGCTCTCCGACGCCCTGGACGGCCGCCCCGCGCTCACCGACGTCAACACCGACCAGCAGGACAACGGCATCGAGACCTTCGTCGAGATCGACCGCGACACCGCCGCCCGCCTGGGCGTCACCGCCCGCGATGTCGACAACGCCCTCTACAATTCCTTCGGCCAGCGCCAGGCCGCGACCATCTACGAGGACCTCAACCAGTACAGCGTCGTGATGGAGGTGGCGCCGGCCTACAACCAGAGCCCCGAGGCCCTGAACCAGGTCTATGTGCCGGCCAGCGGCAGCGCGGCGACAAGTTCCAGCGTGAGCGCCGCCACCGTCTCGGGCGACGCGCAGCCGGGCTCGACGCCCACGGCGACCGCGACGACCCAGACCACCCAACCCGCCAACCCGTCGCTGCGCGATCCATCCACCGGCAGCGCGCTCTCGACCTCGGTGCGCCGCATGGTGCCGCTGACCGCCATCGCCAAGTTCTACGAGCGCGCCACCCCGTCCTCGGTGAACCACCAGGATACCGAGCTGGCCACCACCGTCTCCTTCAACCTGGCCGATGGCGCGACGCTCAGCGACGCGACGGCCACCGTCGCCCAGGCCGAGGCCGACATCGGCATGCCCAACAACGTCCGCGGCGCCTTCGCCGGCACCGCCCAGAGCTTCCAGGCCCAGCTCAAGCAGGAACCCGTCCTGATCATGGCCGCCCTGATCGCCATCTACATCGTCCTGGGCGTCCTCTACGAGAGCCTGGTCCACCCGATCACCGTGCTTTCGACCCTGCCGTCGGCGGGCGTCGGCGGGCTGCTGGCCCTGATGCTCTTCAGGATGGAGTTCTCGGTGATCGCGCTCATCGCGCTCTTCCTGCTGATCGGCATCGTCAAGAAGAACGCCATCCTGATCATAGACTTCGCGCTGGAAGCTCAGAGATCGCGTGGCCTCAGCGCCACGGAGGCCGTGCGCGAGGCCTGCCTGCTGCGCTTCCGGCCGATCCTGATGACCACGCTCGCCGCCGGTCTCGGCGCCCTGCCGCTGGCGATCGGCTTCGGTGAGGGCTCGGAGCTTCGCCGGCCGCTGGGCGTTGCGATCATCGGCGGCCTGATCGCCAGCCAGCTGCTCACCCTGCTCACCACGCCTGTCGTCTACATCTACCTCGACCGCCTGCGCCGCCGCCGCGACGAGCGCCACCTGAGCCGCGGCGGCGCGCAAGAGGCCCAGCCCGCATGACCCACGCCCGTACGCCGCTCACGCTCCTCGTCTGCGCCGCGCTCGCCGGCTGCGCGGTCGGCTCGAACTATTCACGTCCGACCACCCCGATCTCGCCCACCTACAAGGAGGCGGCCGGCTGGTCGCCCGCCGCGCCCGCCGACGCGCTGGACCGAGGCGACTGGTGGGCCCTGTTCGGCGACCCGGCGCTCGATGCGCTGGAAGCCCGCGTGAAGGTCTCCAACCAGAACGTCGCCGCCGCCGAGGCCGCCTACCGCCAGGCCCGCGCCCTGGTCGGCGAGCAGCGCGCCGCGCTCTTCCCGACCGTCAGCCTCACCGGCGGGGCCACGCGCTCCGGCAACGGCGGGGGCGGCGGGACCACGATCGTCAATCCCGACGGCACGACCACCACCACCGGCGCCGCCGGGGGTTCGCGCACCACCTACCGCGCCAGCCTAGGCGGGACCTGGGAGCCCGACGTCTGGGGCCGCATCCGCCGCGCGGTCGAGGGCGCCAAGGCCAGCGCCCAGGCCAGCCAGGCCGACCTCGCCAACGCCACCCTCTCGGCCCAGGGTGAGCTCGCCGTGAACTATTTCGGCCTGCGCGAGGCCGACGCCGAGATTGCCCTCGACCAGGCCACGGTCGAGGGCTACCGGCGGACCACCCAGATCACCGGCAACCGCTTCAACGCCGGGACCATCCCGCACAGCGACCTCTTGCAGGCCGAGACCCAGCTCGCCAACGCCCAGGCCGACCTCGCCGGGACCCAGCAGCAGCGCGCGGTCTATGAGCACGCCATCGCCGTGCTGGTCGGCGAGGCGCCGGGGAACTTCAGCCTGCCGCCCGCCGCCTGGAACCCGACCGCCCCGGCCGTGCCCGCGGGCCTGCCCTCGACCCTGCTGCAGCGCCGCCCCGACATCGCCGCGGCCGAACGCCGGATGGCCGCCGCCAACGCCCAGGTCGGCGTCGCGCGCGCCGCCTACTTCCCAGACCTGACCCTGAACGGCTCCTACGGCTTCGCCGCCAGCGCGCTGGGCGGCCTGTTCCGCGCCTCCAACAGCCTCTGGAGCTACGGCCTGGCCCTGGGCGAGACCCTGTTCGACGGCGGCGCGCGCCACGCGCGGGTGAAGGGCGCCCGGGCCGCCTACGACCAGACGGTGGCGCAGTACCGCCAGACCGTGCTCACCGCCCTGCAGGACGTCGAGGACCAGCTGATCGCCGCCCGCGTGCTGGAGGCCCAGTACGTCCTTCGCCGCCAGGCCTCCGCGGCCGCCGACGCCGCCGAGGTGATGGTCAACAACCGCTACCAGGCCGGCCAGGTCAGCTTCGTCGAGGTCTTCACCGCCCAGACCTCCGCCTACGCCGCCCGCCGCGCGCTGGCCCAGGCCCAGGCCCAGCGCCAGACCACCGCCGTCGCCCTGATCCAGGCCCTGGGCGGCGGCTGGCGCGCGCCTTAAGGGCCTGTCCCAGCAACGGCTTCAGGCGGTCACGCCGGCGGCCTCGCGCAACAGCCGATCGACGTCTGGCCCGATCCGGGAGCCCCTGAAGAAGTCGGGATTGAGCGCGCCGTGGAGGCGCGCGGCATTGCCGAACATGAAGTCGCGGAAGTCCTCTTCGCCCAGGAACTCATCCTCGACCAGCTCGTAGGCTTCACGCACCGGCTCGGTGGCGTCGGCGACATCCCAGTGGCTGATGTCCGAGCCGAACATCGCTCCGAGCCTGGCGCCGAGCGGGTTGATCTTTCGATCGAAGGCCAGCGCGTTCAGGCCGTCGTCGGCCTCGCAGCCGAAGAAGAACTTGTCCACGAACCGCTCCCGCACGTCCTCGGGGCTGGAAATCCCGGCCAGGGCGAAATCGTCACGCTGATTGGGCGCGGATTCTTCGAACACGATGCTACGGATCTCGGTCATCTTGGCCAGGATCCGCTCGCTTCCGTACTTCGAGACATAGTCCAGGAACGCCTCGCGATCGATATTGGCGGGGTCCAGCCGATCGATCACATGGGCGCCGCGCTTCTTCCAGCGGTCCACGAGGTCGCCGTAGAGGCCGCACGCCCAGCCCACGCCGCATTCGAGAAAACCGAAACGAAGCTCCGGGAACCGCTGGGTCACGCCGCCGAAGAACAGGGCCTTGGACAGGGCTTCGGCGGCGGCCGCGAAATGCCCGATGTGATTGTACATATAGACGTTCGACATGCGGAAGCCGAACCCCATGCTGGGCTGGTGGAAGGTCGGCGCCACCTTCAGCTCCACGCATTTGGCCCAGACGGGATCGTAGTCGTAGTCGCTTTCCAGCGCGAAGACGTCCGGCCTGCCCACCATGAATTCGCCGCTGGGCTCGGCGATATCGCGCATGTTGCGCCGGCCGTATCCCTCCATCATGACGACCTTATGCCCGAGCACGCCCACGGCGTAGTCGAGCTCCTCGATCGCTTCTTCCGGCGTCTCCATCGGTATCACGGCCGCGTGTGTCAGGCGGTCCTCGAAGCCGCCATACATGTCGGCGTAGTAGCGGTTGGCGGCGCGGCACATCACCCGGCGCACCTCGGCGTCGGCGATGTAGGGGCTGCCGATGCCGATCGTCGGGTAGAGGATCGAGTAATCGATGCCGAACGCGTCGAGCCGTTCGGCCATCATCCTGGGCAGCATGGCCGTCGCCCGATCCACGGTGTTGGCGGTGGGAACCCACCAGGTCCGTCGGGTCTGCCGCCTGGGGGTCGCGGCGAGGCGGCGGGCGAAATCCGCACCACCCACTTCCCTGACGTAGTCGTCGAGAAGCGGACCGATCTCGATGGAATGACCATCGGTGTCGATCACCGGATGATTAAGCCTGCCGCGGACGTCGGCGGAGGTCAGGGACTTTTCGTGGTTGCTCAAAGAATCCTCCCAACCCGTCAGCGACGATCGATCGGCGCCTTTTCTAATCTACGCGAAGACGTGCCGGCCGGCGTCGACCTATGAGTCGTCTCCATTTTTCGACGTCCGCGCGATCGAGCTAGGCGGTCGCGGCCATTTGCTCGAACTTTACCTGCCGGCTCGCAACGCCATCCACGCCGGTCGCCCTGGCCCCCCGGATCGTGACGCGCCGCATGTGACGGGGCTGGTCGCCAAAATCTGGAACGGAGCGGTGCTGGGTGCTGCGGTTATCCCAGATGGCGACATCGCCCGGCTGCCAGCGCCACCGCACCGTGTTCTCAGGTTTGGTTACATGGTCCTGGAAAATCGCCAGCAACCGATGCGAGTCGTCGGACGTGAGCCCCACGAATCGCTTCACGAAGGAATGGCCAAGCAGCAGCGACCGCTCGCCCGTCTCCGGGTGAACCGCGACCACCGGGTGTTCCGCCTGAAACAGCTTCGGCGCTTTTCGGTGTCGCATGTCCCCCATCTTCTCCTGCACGCTCTCCTCGTATTGCTCGTCGAAGTCCGTGGTGTTCCCATGGATCGCCTTGAGATTGTCCGCCAGGATTCTGAGCGGCTCTGGAAGTCCACGGTATGCCGCTGCGGTGTTGGCCCACACCGTGTCTCCGCCGGACACAGGCGCAACAAGCGACCTCAGGATCGAGGCCTCCGGATAAGCAGCCAGGAAGGTCATGTCAGTGTGCCAGAGGGATGACGCGTAGCCCTCCTTGGCTTTCATATCGAGCAAGAAGCCCGAATCCTCGGGTCTCGCCGCGGCGGTTGGCTGCCTGATCGGTTCGCCCATCCGCGCGGCGAACGCCTCCTGTCCGGCGTCGTCCAGATGGTGTTGGGCGCGAAAGAAGATGACCTTGTGGGTCACGAGCGCCGTGCGAATTGCGGAAATTGTCGCGTCATCCAAATCCGCGGAGAGCGAAAGATTGCGAATTTCCGCGCCGATCCGGCCCGCGACAGGCGCGATATCCAAGGCTGACGGTTCCACTTCAACGCGTTGATCGTAGCTGATGCTCATTTGGAACCTCCTGACAAATCCAGGAGCGCTCCGCCTGGAGCCCCTCCCAAATCCACAGACGGCGCCGAAGTGCGCCTCCGTTCGCGTGGAAACTAAGGTGGCCGCGCATCAGGCGTCAATATTTAAGTCATGTGGATGGTGCTTTTCCCGCATGACAGTTGCGGAGACATATATAGAATATAAGCCGATTGGCTTAAAAGGGACCTCCCATGCGCGCACAACAGGCGGGTCGTCGAGCAGCAGCCGTCGCCGAGACCCGGGACGAAATCCTTGACGCGGCCGAGCGTCTATTCGCGCTGGAGGGGATTGAAGGCGTTTCGCTGCGGCGTGTTGGGGTCGCCGCCGGCGCGGCCAACCACGTCGCCGTCCAATATCACTTCGGAGGCAAGCGTGAGCTCGTGCGGGCGATCTTTGAGCGGCGGCTGCCATCTCTGGAAGTGCGACGAGCCGGGGCGTTGGCGGAGGTCAAGCGCCAGGGCCGGCAATCCGACCCGCATGCGCTGATGGAGGTCATCCTCCGGCCGCTGAACGATGAGGTCGACGATGCGGGCCGGCGGAGTTACGCCGCCTTCCTGCTTGGGTTGCATCACCACGGGGCCTTCGATTGGCGCGCGGACGCCGCCGACCTATCGCCGCTGACCTCACATGTCGCCGAGATGCTGTACGCCTCGAACATCGGCGTCGATGCACAACTCTCGGGCTTCCGTCTCGAAAGCGTCTTCGCCATGTTTCTGGACACCCTCGTTCGACTCGATCGCCGCTCTGCGGTGAAGAAGCTCCCGGCGGGTGTCGAGGCGGCGCTGCTCGCGGACGCCATCATCATGGCGACAGCCGCGTTCACCGCCCCGCCAGGCCAGCACGAAGTCAGCATCACGATGCATGACAAGTCGCGGCCCGGGCGACCGGCAGGACGCGAAAAGAATATGTCGCCCATCAGCGATCAGGATCGCACTTAGCGATTGTCGGCGGCCCTACATGATTTGGGAGGAGACGGAATGAGAGTGAACCGTGCGGGCTCAGCGCTGGCGTTCATGGCGAGCTTCGTAGCGGGCGCCCTCCCCGCCGCCGCCGAACCCGCAACCGCTTCGGGGGATTCCGTCGCTCACAACGCTGTGGCCCCGGTTCCACGGGCCACACGCCCGAACGTGCTGGTCTGGATGCTCGACGACGTCGGCTTTGCCCAACTCGACTGCTTCGGCGGCCTCGTGCAGACGCCCAACATCGATCGCGTCGCCCGGATGGGCCTGCGGTTCACCAACTTCCACAGCACCCCGATCTGCTCGTCCAGCCGGGCCGCCTTCCTGACCGGGCGCAACGCGCACAGCGTGCACATCGGCGGCCACGCCGCCGCGCAGCGCCCCTATCCGGGGTGGGACGGCGAGATACCGGCCTCGGCCGGAACGATCGCGGCGAACCTTCGCGAAGCGGGATACCTGACCTTCGCGCTCGGCAAATGGGATCACGTCCCGAGCAAGGACATGGGTCCATCGGGACCCTTCACCTACTGGCCGCTGAAGCAGGGCTTCGACCACTTCTACGGATTCATGGCGGCCGACGCGGACAACTGGAACCCGGTGCTGATCCGCGACGCCTCGCCGGCCGCCAAGCCGGCCGACCCGGCCTATCACCTCAGCAAGGACCTGGCGGACAACGCCATAACGATGATCCAAGCGCGCGGCGGCGGCGAGCGCGCGGCGCCCTTCTTCATGTACTGGGCGACCGGGGCCGCGCACACGCCCCACCATGCACCCAGAGAATGGATGGACCGCTACCGCGGCAAGTTCGACATGGGCTGGGACAAGGCGCGCGAAGAGATCTTCGCGGCGCAGAAGCATTCGGGGCTGATCCCCGCCGCGGCGGAACTACCCCCACGCCCGGAGGGCATGCCGGCGTGGGACAGCCTATCGGCCGAGCAGAAGCGGCTCTACGCCCGCGAGATGGAGGCCTTCGCCGCCGCGCTCGGCTACGCGGACGAACAGTTTGGACGGATCCTCGACGCGCTGGAGGCGAGCGGCGAGCTCGACGACACCATGGTCGTCATCCTTTCGGACAACGGCGCGAGCGCCGAGGGCGGCCTGCACGGGACCTACAGCGAGAACCTGGGCCTCAGCGGCCGGCGGGGAGGTGTCGCCGACAACATGGAATTCCTCGACGGCTGGGGCGGGCCGGATTCCTACCCGCACTATGCGCTCGGATGGGCGGTCGCGGGGAACACCCCGTTCAAATACTACAAGCAGACCACCCACGAGGGCGGCATCCACGTTCCGCTGGTCATCGCCTGGCCAAAGGGAATCGCCGCGCACGGCGAGACCCGCGACCAGTTTGTCCACATCAGCGACCTGGCGCCGACCATCATGGCGATGGCTGAGGTCCCGCTGGCCAAGACGATCAACAACGCGCCGCAGTCGCCGATGGAAGGACGCAGCGTCGCCTACAGCTTCGACCACCCGCTGCAGGTCGACCGCGATCGCGCGCAGTATTTCGAGATGTACGGCAACAAGGGCTTGTGGTCGCAGGGCTGGGCGATCGTCACTTCCCACCGCACCCGGCCCTGGGAAGCGCCCACCACCAGCGTTCCGAACGAGGCCTGGGAACTCTACGACCTGAGCCGCGACCCCGGCGAGGTCCACGACCTGGCCGCGACCAATCCGCAGCGCGTCAAGCAGATGAGCCGCCTGTTCGACCAGCAGGCGCAGCGCTTCAACGTCCATCCGATCGGGAACATCAGCGACACCGCGCCGGCGCAGGCGCAGGCGCGCAAGGACGATTTCGCCCGACGCAGCGGACGCTGGGTCTACGCCGGTCCCGTCGCCCGCCTGGCCCCGGTGAACGCGCCCCCTGTCACCGAGCGTTCCTACCGGATGACCGCCAAGCTGGACCTGCCCCAGACGGCGGTGACGGGCTCGATCTTCGCCATCGGCGGGGCCCTGGGCGGGGTCGGCTTCTACCTGGCCGACGGCAGGCCCTCGTTCGTCATGCGCACCCTCAAGGGCGAAGTCGTCGCGGTGACCGCGCCGGACCCCCTGCCCGCCGGAGCCTCGGCGATCGAGGTCGATTTCAGCCGGCCGGCGGCAGCGCCCATGACGCCCCTGGACTGCCTGATCACCATCCGCGCCAACGGCAAGGTGCTGGTCAGCAGGACCGTGCGCTACCCCATGCCCGCGTCCTTCGGCCTTTCCGAGACCTTCGACATCGGCAGCGACGACGGCTCGGCGGTGATGCCGGGACTGACGGCCGGCGCGCCCCTGCCCGCGACGATCGGCGAGGTGGTCTTCGACTTCAACGCGCAGGGCGGTCCGGGCGGATGAGCCTGGCGACCGGCGCCCAAGCCGACATCCAGGGGATGCGCCATCTGCCCGGGGGCGTCTTCACCATGGGGTCCGAGCGGTTCTACCCGGAGGAGGCGCCGACACGGCGGGTGCGCGTCGAACCGTTCTGGATCGACGAGACGCCGGTGACCAACGCGCAGTTCGCGGCGTTCGCCGCCGCCACCGGACACACGACCGTGGCCGAGACCGCTCCGGATCCGGCCGACTATCCCGGCATGCCGGCGGAAATGGCGGCGCCGGCCTCCCTGGTCTTCCAGCGCCCCGCCGGACGGGTGGCCCTGAGCGACCTCGGCCAATGGTGGCGGTTCACGTTCGGGGCCAACTGGCGCCGTCCCCTGGGCCCCGGCAGCTCGATCGAGGGACTGGACGATCATCCCGTGGTCCATGTCGCCTACGCCGACGCCCTGGCCTACGCCGACTGGGCCGGCAAGGCGCTGCCGAGCGAGGCGGAATGGGAATATGCGGCGCGGGGCGGCCTGGACGGGGCGGACTATGCCTGGGGCGCCGAGCTGGCCCCGGCCGGGCGAATGCTCGCCAACTACTGGCAGGGCGCGTTCCCGAGCGTCAACACCCTGCTGGACGGCTGGGAGCGGACCTCGCCGGTGCGGAGCTATTCGGCCAACGGCTTCGGCCTCCACGACATGATCGGCAACGTCTGGGAGTGGACCGCCGACTGGTACGGCCTTCCGAGCGTTCCGCAGAAGGCGCCGGGCGCCTGCTGTGTGGCACCCGATCCGCGCGGTGGCCAGGAGACGCACAGCTTCGATCCGGCCACGCCGCAAGTGCGTATCGGCCGCAAGGTGTTGAAGGGCGGCTCGCACCTGTGCGCGCCGAATTATTGTCAACGCTACCGGCCCGCTGCTCGGTATCCGCAACCCGTAGACACGTCCACCTGCCATGTCGGTTTCCGGTGCATCATTCGCCGCACCGGAAATCCTAAGGACGCATCATAGTGGTAGATGCTCAACGTCGTTTGGGGGACCGATTTCGAGCGGGAGCGCTGGGTTCGCCCCCCATTCAACCCAACTGCCATCGTAAATTTGCACGTCGGTTTTACCGAGAATGTGCGCCGCAAGCGCGATGGCGCAAGGAGTGATTCCCGAGGCGCCGGTTGCCGTCAAGGGACCGGCGGGCGCTGTCAGTCCAAACTTAGTGGGGCGGTAAGACTGGCGCGATAGGCCCCCGTGATGGCCAAATCGACCAACCCCTTTCGCTACTTCGACAGCTCGCCCGAGGTGATCCGCCTGGTGGTGATGGTGTATGTGAAATACCCGTTGTCGCTGCGCAACGTCGAGGACCTGCTGTTCGAGCGCGGCATCGACATTTGCCACAAGACGGTGCGGCTGTGGTGGAACCGGTTCGGCCCGATGTTCGCGGCCGAGATCCGGCGGAAACGGGTGCAGAACATGCGCGCCCACGCCCACTGGAGATGGCATCTCGACGAGGTCTACGTGAGGATCAACGGCGAGATGCGCTACCTCTGGAGCGCCGTCGACCATGAGGGCGAGGTTCTAGAATCCTACGTCACCGAGACCCGCGACAGGGCGGCGGCGCTGAAGTTCATCAAGAAAACGATGCAGCGCCATGGCCGCACCGGCGCCATCGTCACTGACGGTCTGCGCTCCTACGGCGCCGCCCTTAAGGCGATTGGCGCCGCTGATCTCCAGAAGACCGGGCGGTGGCTGAACAACCGGGTTGAGAACTCCCACCTTCCCTTCCGACGAAGAGAGCGGGCCATGGAACGGTTTCGCAGGATGAAGACCCTGCAGAAATTCGCCGCCGTACACGGCACGGTCCACAACCACTTCAACCAGGAACGCCACCTCATCAGCCGAGACCTCTACCGCGAACGACGCTCAGCTGCCCTGGCTGAGTGGCGGGCAGTCATGGGCTAAAGCCGCGTTGGGGTTGGGTGAGTTACGCCAAAGTGGAGACGAGTTGCCGTTGGACTGACAGCACCGCCAACGTCCCTCGCCACAAATCTCTCTGCGCCTGAGGCGAGGCCGGAAAATCCCGTCGTATTACAGGGTTTCCCCAAACGGGCTCCGGACTGCGCGTCCCGGGAAATGGCCGAATTTCTCTCTGAACGGGCTGATAGTCTCCAGACCTCCGCACCGTGGCGATTTGGTGCGGAACTGAAAACCTCAGTAATTTCAGTATGATTTGAGACTGTCGCGGCGGCAGGTTTGCGAAGGCTACGCCAACAGAGACAAACCCAGAACGAACCACAGGCGAGCCCTCAACCAACTATGGGGATAAATTCGGACGCTTGGGTACGGCAGAGGGCTGACGCCCTATCGGTCTAAGGTCCGCTTCCAAGCCCGGACCTACCGGTGAGAATCGACCCAGAGCGGACTCTCCCATCCCCAGATCTAGGTCCCCGGCGGCAAGGCGGCAATGCGGTGAAGCAGGATGACCTTGCCGACGTAGGTGAACACCAGAACATCGCCCTGTAGCACCCGCGTGACCCGGGTCGGCCCGCCGAAGGGTTTGAGCGACAGTCCGTTGTTCTCGAACACGGCGGCGACCTTGATCGGCCTGGCAGTGCCGGCCGCGATATCATCCACGCCATGGGCGAGGACCCCGTCAGCCCTCATATCGTGAGTGACGCCGCCCCCTTCGATAACCACCCGGTCGCCGCACTGCTGGATGCGCTCGACGTGGGTCTTGCCCTCATTGTCGCCCGTCCAGACGCCCCGCAGATCGGGCGCCCCCGGCGCCAGGGGCTCGGTACACCGCGCCAGGACCGGCGCCGGAAAGGTCTTCCAGAAGCCGGGCGGCGTGTGGGCCACGGGAATGTCGCTGGCGAGAACGATGGCCTTGCTAGGCACCTGGGCCAGGGCGCCAGCCGCCAGGAACAGCGCCGATGGCGCGATGAGGGCGAATATCAGACGTTTCATGGGTTACTCCTGACCTGTTCGTCTCGGCTTTGGCACTCACGCCCTTGGCAGAAACACACGCTACCTGCGAGCCGAAATGATGCGTCCGCTCGATGGTGGACACTCTGAATCGGCATTTGCGGCGTCCGCGTGGGGCTCGGTGAAACGAACCACAGGCGAGCCCTCAACCAACTAGGCGGCCAATTGGCTGACTTGTCCGCCGTCAGCGCCTATTCGCGAGCCACTCGTTCAATTTGGACCACCGTCTGCGGCCCGAGACATTGCGTACGGCGATGGCGACGGCCTTCTTCTGGCCGACCAGCACGACCAGTCGCTTCCCTCTCGTCACCCCGGTGTAGAGCAGATTGCGCTGCAGCATCGTGTAATGCTGGGTGAGCACCGGGATGACGACGGCGGGGTACTCCGATCCCTGTGATTTGTGGATCGTCGCGGCATAGGCCGGGACGAGCGCATCCAACTCGCCGAAGCCAAAGGTGACCGCGCGCCCATCGAAGCTCGCCGTCAGCTCACCGAGTTCCAGGTCGACATCATCGATGTAGCCGATGTCGCCATTGTAGACGTCCTTGTCGTAGTCGTTTTCGATCTGCATGACCTTGTCGCCAGGAGCAAAGCTCCAGCCGAAGCGTTCGACCTTCCGCTCACCAGGCGGATTGAGCACGGCCTGCAGTTCGATGTTCAGGGAGCGGGCGCCGACGCCGCCGCGGTTCATCGGGCACAGCACCTGAATGTCGCGAATGGGATCGAGACCGAAGCGCTGGGGGATGCGCGTCTTCACCAGCTCGACGATCCGCTGCACCGCAGTTTCCGGATCTTCCGCCTGTACGAAGTAGAAGTCAGTGTCGCCATCAGGCCGCGAGAGGTCGGGGATAAAGCCCTGGTTGATCTTGTGGGCGCTGGTGATGATCCGGCTTTGAGCGGCCTGCCGAAAGACCTCGGTCAACCGCACCACGGGTACGGTGTCGGACGCGATGATGTCGGCGAGAACCTGCCCCGGGCCGACGGAGGGCAGTTGATCGATATCCCCCACGATCAGCAGTGCGGCCTGGTCGGGGATGGCCTTCATCAAGGCCTGCATCAGCATGACATCGACCATGGACGTCTCGTCGACGACCAGCAGTTCGCAGTCCAACGGGTGGTCGCCGTTGCGTTTGAAGCCTCCTCCCTTGGGATCGACCTCCAGCAGCCGGTGAATGGTCTTGGCCTCAAAGCCCGTGGCTTCGGTCATCCGCTTGGCCGCCCGGCCGGTGGGAGCGCAAAGCAGCAGCTTCACCTGCTTGGCCGCCAGAATTTGCAGGATGGAATTGACGATGGTCGTCTTGCCGACCCCCGGTCCTCCAGTGATGACCAGGACCTTCGCCAGCAGGGCGCGGCGGATCGCCACCACCTGACTTTCCGCCAAAGAGAGGCCTGTCTTCTTCTCGATCCAGGGCAGGGCCTTTTCGGGATCGATATGTCGCCAGGGGAGGCTCCCGTTGAGCAGGCCAGTCAGTCGATCGGCGATCGCCTGTTCGGCCCGGTAGAGTCCGGCGAGGAAGATGCAGGCTGTCTCGCCGACGGTGTCGGCAATGACCGTTCCCTCGGACAGTTCGAGATCGAGCGCGGTCAGAACCAGACCCTGAGGCACTTCCAGCAGCGCTACGGCCAGCGGTGTCAGCTCCTCCGTGGGCAGGCCGCAGTGCCCCTGATCCATCGCCTCGGTCAGCGCATAGGAGATGCCGGCGCGGACACGCACCATCGCCGTCTTCTCGATGCCGAGCTTCATGGCGATTGCGTCGGCGGTCTTGAAGCCGATGCCGCGGATGTCTCGCGCCAGTCGGTAGGGGTTCTCGGTCATCACCTGGACGGCGTCCGAGCCGTAGGTCTTGAAGATCCGGACGGCGCGCGCTGTGCCAACCCCGTGGGTGTGCAGGAACACCATGATCTCCCGGACGATCTTCTGGTCCGCCCACGCCGAGGTTATGCGTTTGGCCCGGACCGGACCGATCCCGGTGACCTCGCGCAGCCGGTCGGGCTCGGCCTCGATGATGTCGAACACCTTCTCGCCGAAGGCCTTGACCATCTTCTTGGCGTAGACCGGGCCGATCCCCCGGATCATGCCGGAGCCAAGGTACTTCTCGATACCCTCGATGGAGGTCGGTTCAGACGTTCGCATGAACCGCGCCTTGAACTGCTGGCCATGGCTGCGGTCGTTCACCCACTCGCCAGAAGCAGTGATCCACTCGCCGGGGGAGATGGTCGCGGCGTGCCCCACCACGGTCACCAGGTCGCGGTGGCCGCGCGCCTTGATCCGGATGACGCAGAAGCCGCTATCGGCACTGTGGAAGGTCACTCGCTCGACCAGACCGGCAAGCACTTCCTGGACCAAAGGTTCCGGCTTTGACTTCATCGGCCCCGCCGCTCAGCCCGCCACTCCCACGGCATGTCAAACTGCCCCGACCAGACGCCGCGACTGGCCGCCCGTGCCTGGTCCTCAGCGCGGACATAGTCCCGCGAGTAGCGCCGATAGGCGACCGCCCAGCCCTGGGTGACCAGCCAGCCATTCAGATCCACGCCGCGGGAACTGCAGACCGCCACTGTCCGGCCGTAGTGATCGGTGTCGCGGGGATCGCAGGAAACGGTCGATCGGCCGATCTGATCCGAAAAGGCAAGGGATGCCTGCTGGCCACACCGCCACCGTTCGCCGTTTGGACGGGTGCAAAGCTGGCGACTCTCGGGCGCATCAATGCCGTGGAGACGGATACGGACGCCGTGGATCTCAATGGTATCCCCGTCGATGACGCTGGCTACGCCGACGATCGCCGCGGCGGCGGCCGTGCTGGACGTCGCGAGCGCCGCGATAACGCCAGCAGCGATGATCAGGCGATGGAGACGCCGAGCCCCGGTCAATGGACGGTCGGCTTCTGGGTCGGCAAGGACGCGAGCATGTGCTTACGGGCCCGGGTGCAAGACAGCACGGCTTCGTGGATTTCCAGCTCCATGATCCTGGTCAGCTCCCGGAGGTGCTTGAACGTTGCCTCGAGCTCAGTCCGGCTCTCGGACTTCGGATCGCCGGCGACCAGTTCCTCGATGCCGGCCATCATGGCGCGCATCTCGGAGAGAGCGACCATTTCCTCGATGCCGGTCATCATGGCGCGTAGCTCGGAGAGATGGCCGACCGCGACATGGGCGCGCTCAGGCAGGTCCATCTGGTCCTCACCGTTGAACAGACCCTCGATGAACCCATCCAGTTCCTGGCGGCGTGTCGTAGCCAGCGTCGCCAGATTCTGAGGCGTCGGCTCGGCGATCAGCCGCACGAGCCGGAACGGCTCACTGCGCTTCTGGTGTTTGGTCAGGCTGTTCCAGAGGCCGTTCACCAGGGCTCCAATGAGCTCGTTGACCTCGTCCATGGTGTCGAATGTTGGCAGCTCTCCGCCCCAGAGATCCTGCACGATACGCATGGGCGAGACGCTCAAGGCAGGGGTCGCGAGATTGCCCAGGAACCGTGTCCGCACCTCGTGCCAGGGCACAGGGCAGGCGTAGCGATCCAGCAGGCCGCGGATGACCTTTTCACTTGGGATGGCAGGGTTGGGCTTGCGGCTCATAGACCCTGTTTAGCGAGGCCAGCACAGGCCGTCGACGCCCCGCTGGCGCTATGCCCCGAGGGCCGCCCGCTGCTCCGCCCACGCGACCGGAAACGGCGTCAGCAGCCCCGCCATGGTCATGCCGACCGGCTGGCGTCCCTCCAGGATCGCCTCGATGATCTCGGGCGCCAGCAGCGTCAGCCGCAGCACGCGGCCCACATAAGACGCGTTGATCTTCTCCGCCCTGGCGACCTCCTCGATGGAGGCGTGGACCCCGGTCTCGATCAGCCTGCGCCACCGGAACGCCCGGGCGATAACCTTGATCATGGTGTTGTCAACCCGCGGCCTGGGCGCCGCCCAGATCGGTGGTCCGCCATCGGGGGCGAGGATCAGCTTGCGACCACCGCGCTTTCGGATCTGCATGGGGATACGAACCGTGAAGGTGTCGTTGGCGCTCATGCCGCGATCCTTTCTGCGGTGCTGATGCTGGCGAGCTCGCCGGCTAGGGATGAGAGCCCGTCATTGCGCAGGCGGATCGCCACCTCGTCCGGGTGGATGTCGACCCGATCGACCAGCAGCTGGATCACGCGCGCCTGCTCGCCGGGGAACAGCTCATCCCAGAGGGGATCAAGTTGGACCAGCGCCTCGCGCATCTCCTGCTCGGTCAGGTCGTCGTCGTGGCGATGGCCTTCCCGCCAGGCCGCGACGATCACCTCCGGCGCGCGCAGCATGTGGCGCACCTGCTCGATCACCGCGGCCTCGATCTCGCCGGCGTGGACCCGGGCGATCGAGCTGGCCCCTGCTCCGTGCTGGATCACCGTCTGGCTGACGTTATAGCGG
>CANJXI010000025.1 GCA_947478785.1 Caulobacteraceae bacterium | reverse complement strand
GCGGTCTGCGACATGGCCCACTGGGTCGGCGCCTCGGTCGAGGGCGAGCTCGGCGTGCTGGGCAGCCTCGAGACCGGCATGGGCGAGAAGGAGGACGGCCACGGCTTCGAGGGCAAGCTCGACCACTCACAACTGCTGACCGATCCCGACCAGGCCGTCGACTTCGTGAAGGCTACCGGCGTCGATGCGCTGGCCATCGCCATGGGCACCAGCCACGGCGCCTACAAGTTCACCCGCAAGCCGGATGGCGACGTCCTGGCCATGAACGTCATCGAGGAGATCCACCAGCGCCTGCCCAACACCCACCTGGTGATGCATGGCTCATCCTCGGTGCCGCAGGACCTGCAGGACATCATCAACCAGTACGGCGGCGAGATGCCCCAGACCTGGGGCGTGCCGGTGGAGGAGATCCAGCGCGGCATCAAGCACGGCGTGCGCAAGATCAACATCGACACCGACAACCGGATGGCCATGACCGGCGCCATCCGCAAGGTGTTCGCCGAGAACCCCGGCGAGTTCGACCCGCGCAAATATCTGAAGCCCGCGATGGACGCGATGCGCGCGGTCTGCAAGCAGCGCTTCGAGGAGTTCGGCACGGCCGGCCACGCCCGTTCGATCAAGGCGATCCCGCTCTCGGCCATGGCCAAGCGCTACGCGGCGGGCGAACTCGCCCCCAAGATCGGCATCACCCGCGTCGCCGCCGAATAGCCGACGCCCGCCGCGGCGTCAGGCCGCCCCGGCCCGAGCGAGATCGGCCTTCAGCGTGCGCGTCGCTAGGTAGAGATGCAGCGCCGCCCAGAAACCCAGGCCCGTGGTCAGGATCAGCGACAGGCGCAGCCCCTCCCCAGGCGCCTGGGCGTTGAAGACGTCGCTGAGGACGCCGGCGATCACCGGGCCGAGGCCGACGCCCACCAGGCCGTTCACCACGAACAGGATCGCGGCCACCCGTGAACGCATCCGGGGATGGGCGAGGTTCTGCGACGCGCCGAACACCGGCCCCAGCCACGCGCCCTGGATCAACAGGTGGGTCAGGTAGAGCGGGAAGGCGATGGCCAGCGGGGCCACGTAGGCCAGCATCGTCAGCGGCGTGGCGACCAGCAGGACGCCCACCACCAGCCACAGCCGCAGGCGCGGGTCGCGCTTGCCCAGTTGGTCGGCCAGCATGCCCGCCCCCAGGGTCACCACCGTGCCGATCACCGCGCTCAGTCCGCCGAGCAGCGGCCCCAGCGCCCGCAGGTTCATGTGGTGGTAGCGAAGGAAGAACGAGAAGCCGAAGGTCCCCGGTCCGGATATGACCAGGGTGATCAGGGCCGCGGCGAGGATCACGTGGACCAGGGCGTGCTGGCTCCACAGGAATTTCATGACCTCGCCCCAACCCGGGGCTTCGGTGGGCGCCGCCTTGGGCTTTGGCGTGGCTTCCCGCGGAACCGCCGGACAGAAGATCAGGACGATGCTGAGCAGCAGGCCGGGCGCCGCCACCGCCGCCATGGCCGCCCGCCAGCCGTAGGTCCCCGCCACGAACCCGCCCACCACCCCGCTCAGGAGGGCGGCGACGGGCGCGCAGAGATAGTAGATCGAAATCGCCGTCGAACGCCGCTCCGGCGGGAACAGGTCGGCGACGGAGGACATGGTCGCCGACTGCCCCCCGGCCTCGCCCGCGCCCACCACCAGCCGGGAGAGCAGGAGCTGGACATAGTTCTGGGCCACGCCGGCCAGCGCGGTGGCCACGCTCCAGAAGGCCAGGGCGGCGGCGATCAGCCGCGTGCGGTGCGTCCGGTCCGCCAGCGCGGCCGCCGGCAGCGAGACCACCGCATGGGCCAGCGAGAACGCCAGCCCCGCGAGCACGCCAAGCTGGCCGTCGCTGAGGTGGAACTCGATCTTTATGGGCTCCAGCACCAGGGCGATGATCGAACGGTCGGTCACCGCGCAGACGCCCACGAGCAGCAGGACGAAGAGCATCCAGTTGCGCTGGGTCGTGCTGAGGGATGCGGCGGGGGCCTGTGCGATTGGCGTCGATGGGGCGTCCAAGGTTTTCCTTCGGGATCTTTGGGGGCTCGTCACAGGGCGGACGAGTAGCCTCCGTTGAGCGGATAGGTCTGGCCGGTCACCCAGCTCGCGGCGGGCGACACGAGGTAGGCGACCAGCGCGGCGACGTCCTCGGGCCTGCCAAGGCGCCGGATGGGATAGCGGGCGAGTTGTTTCCGCACGCGGTCCGAAGCGACATACTCGGCCTCGTCCTCCGGCGACATCGGGGGCTGGATGCTGCCCAGGGCCACGCTGTTGGCGGTGACGCCGTGGCGCGCCAGCTCCTTGGCGAGCCCGCGCATGAACCCCGCCGCCCCGGCCTTGGCCGCGCCATAGGCGGCCAGCCGTGTCTCGCCGACCCGGCCGGCGTCGGAGCCGATGGTGACGATCCGGCCGTATCCGTTGGCGACCATGTCGGGCGCGGCGGACCGGCAGCAGTTCATCACGCCAAAGAGGTTCACGCGGAAGAACCGGTCCCAGTCGGCCGGCGCGGTCTGCCAGAAATTCGGGAAGGCGGTGTCGAAGCCGTCCGGCCCGGCGTTGCCGGCGTTGTTGACCAGGATCGCCGGCGCGCCCAGCTCGGCCTTGGCCTGGGCGAAGGCGGCCGTGATGGCGTCGGTGTCGCTGACGTCGGCCTGGACGGCGAAGGCCGTGCCGCCGGCGGCCCGGATTTCATCGGCCACCGCCTGGGCGCGTTCCGCCACATAGTCGTTTACCACCACCGCGGCGTTGTGCCGGGCCAGACGCAGCGCGATGCCGCGGCCGACGCCCCGGCCGGCCCCGGTGACGAACGCCGTCTGCCCCTGCAGATCGAAGATGTCGAAAGGGCTGCTCATCGGAACGCGGCGTCAGGCCTCGATGTCGGCGCCGCGCATTTCCTTGACCAGGAAAAGGCCGACCAGGAACGTCACCGCCGCCACCACGATCGGATACCAGAGGCCGTAGTAGATGTCCCCCGTGGCGGCGACCATGGCGAAGGCGGTGGTGGGCAGGAAGCCGCCGAACCAGCCGTTGCCGATGTGGTAGGGCAGGCTCATCGAGGTGTAGCGGATGCGGGCCGGGAACATCTCCACCAGAGCCGCGGCGATCGGTCCGTAGACCATGGTCACATAGAGCACGAGCAGCCAGAGCAGGCCCACCACCAGGGGCTTGTCCATCCTCGCGGGATCGGCCTTAGGCGGATAGCCGGCCGCCTTCAGGCGCTCGGTGAGGGCCCTGGTCCAGGCGGCCTTGGCGGTCTTCAGCTCGCCGGGCGGCAAGGCCTCACCCCGGAAACTCGCGACCTCGGCGGCGCCGATCCTGACCACGGCGATGGTTCCGAGCGCCGCGGCCTGGTTGGCGTAGCTGACGCCGGCGGTTGCCAGCGCCGACTTGGCCAGGTCGCACGACGACGCGAAAACCTGCTTGCCGACGGGATCGAACTGGAAGGCGCAGTCGGCCGGGTCGGCGACGACGGTGACGGGCGCCGATGCGGCCGCCTGGGCCAGCGCCGGGTTGGCGGCGACGGTCAGCGCCTTGAAGATCGGGAAATAGGTCAGCACCGCCAGCAGGCAGCCCGCCAGGATGATCGGCTTGCGGCCGATCCTGTCGGAGAGCCAGCCGAAGACCACGAAGAACGGCGTGCCGAGGATCAGGGCCACGGCGACCAGGGCGTTGGTCAGCAGGCCGTCGACCTTCAGCGTCTTCTCCAGGAAGAACAGCGCGTAGAACTGGCCTGTGTACCAGACCACCGCCTGGCCGGCGGTCAGGCCCGCCAGCGCCAGCAGCACGAGCTTGAGGTTCGGCCAGCGCGCGAAGCTCTCGGTGAGCGGCGCCTTCGACGTGGTCCCCTCGTCGACCATCTTCTGGAACACCGGGCTCTCGTTCAGCCGCAGGCGGATCCACAGGGAAACCCCCAGCAACAGCACCGACACCAGGAACGGGATCCGCCAGCCCCAGGCCTTGAAGGCCGGCTCTCCCAACTGGGTGCGCACGACGATGATGACGATCAGGCTGAGGAACAGGCCGAAGGTCGCCGTGGTCTGGATCCAGCTGGTGTAGAGCCCGCGCTTGCCGGCCGGCGCGTGCTCGGCCACGTAGGTGGCCGCTCCGCCATACTCGCCGCCCAGGGCCAGGCCCTGGATCAGCCGCATGACCACGAGCGCGATGGGCGCGGTGACCCCGATCTGGTCGTAGCCGGGCAGCAGGCCGACCACGAAGGTCGAGAGCCCCATAAGCAGCATGGTGACCAGGAAGGTGTTCTTGCGGCCCCACAGGTCGCCCAGGCGACCGAACACGATCGCCCCGAACGGCCTCACCGCGAAGCCGGCGGCGAAGGCCATCAGCGCGAAGATGTAGCCGGTGGTGGCGTTGACGGCGGAGAAGAAGTGCTCGGTGATGAAGCCGGCCAGCGAGCCGTAGAGGTAGAAGTCGTACCACTCGAAGACCGTGCCCATCGAGGCGCCGGCGATCACGAGCCTGTTGGATTGTCCGCCCGCGCGCGTGTCCGCCGTCGTCATCCGCCCGTTCCCCCGAAGGCCTGTCCCATTTCGGCGGAGCTTAGGTGTTCCCCCGGTGCGGGGGAAGGCGTCAGTGCATCGTCCGCGCTTCGGGGTTCTTGCGCCACAGCTCCTCGGTCAGCACGTTGGCGAAGCCGATCCAGCCGACGTAGGGCGCGACCATGTTGGCGGCGGGCGGATCGACCCGGCGCGCGCGCCAGACATAGGCCGCGGCTGTCCCCAGGGAGGCGACGGCGGCGGACAGCTGGCCGCCCAGCCGCCTGGGCCCAAGCGCCATCCAGACGGCGTTAAGCGCCTGAACCGCGCCCCACAGGGTGAGCGCCTGGGTGCGCGCCGCGCTCGCCGGCGCGTTCCAGATGCGCAGGCCCGACAGGGTCAGCGCCATGAACAGCGGCGGCCAGACCATGGCGAAGACCCTGGGCGGCGGCTTCAGGTCGGGCTGCGCCAGCTCCTCATAGTCGGAATAGATCTCGGGGTTGTCGGGTGTCGGCGCGTTCATCCGGGCGATCAGCGCCGACAGGGCCACGGCCCCGGCGGTGAGTCCCAGGCCCACCAGCACATGCCGCATCGACCGCCCGCGGCTGTTGGCGACGCTGTCGACCGCCGCCCGGACTGGATTGCTGCGCATGCCTGACTCCCGCTCTTCCCGTCCGGGAAATCCCCTTACCGCGCCGGCGGTTCCGGCCCTAGCTGTCGGGCAGTTCGCCCATGGCGCTTTGCAGGTAGTTCTGTTCGCCGAGCGACTTGAGCAGCGCGACCTGGGTTTCCAGGAAGTCGATGTGGTCCTCGGTGTCCACCAGGATGTCGGTCAGCAGATCGCGCGAGACATAGTCCTGGGCCAGTTCGCATTGCTTGACGCCTTCCAGCAGGGCGACCCGCCCGCCCACTTCCAGCGACAGGTCGGCGGCCAGGCTTTCGCTGACGGTCTCGCCGATCTTGAGCTTGTGCAGGTCCTGCAGGTTGGGCAGGCCATCGAGGAAAAGGATCCGCTTGATGAGCTTGTCGGCGTGTTTCATCTCGCCGATGGACTCGTCATAGACGGCCTTGCCCAGGCGCTTGAGGCCCCAGTTCTCGTAAATCCGCGCGTGCAGGAAATACTGGTTTACCGAGGTGAGTTCGTTGGTGAGCACCTGGTTCAGGATCCGAATGATCGCTACATCGCCTTGCATGTTCGTGTCTCCAACGAATCCCCGAACGCCGACCCTCATGCCGAGGCGGACGCGAAGTCAAAGCCTATGTTTGCAAGTGATTTGCGCTCGCGCGGGCGCGGCGGAATCTACTCGGCGGCGTAGCGGAGCGCTTCGCGCTCTTCGTCGAGAATCTGGCGCATGTCGCAGACGCAGCGGGCGCATTGGGCGCGGCTGCCGCAGGCCTTGAAGATCTGGGCGGGACGGGTCGCGCCGGCGGAAATCGCCGCGCGGACCTGACGTTCGCGGATGCCGTTGCAGTTGCAGACGTACATGACCCCGGGGCGCTCCCTGAACCTGCCTGCATCATTGATACCAGTTGCGAACGCGTTTGCAAGTCATTCGCAAATGAATCGCCGCCCCGTGGAGCTTCCGCGACCGTCTGCCACATGGCCGGAGGCTTCACTGGGGCGTTGTTGACCGCGGGAGACGCTGTCCGCGACCGGGCGTCGTCGTTCGAGGCCGGGCCATGGATTTCGACGCGCTTCTGCTGTCGCGCCTGCAGTTCGCCTTCACCATTGCGTTCCACATTATCTTCCCGAGCTTCACCATCGGGCTGGCGAGCTTCCTGGCGGTGCTCGAGGGGCTGTGGCAGGCCACCGGGAACGCGGCTTTCCAGCGGCTTTATCTGTTCTGGATCAAGATCTTCGCCATCTCGTTCGGCATGGGCGTCGTCTCCGGCGTGGTGATGTCCTACGAGATCGGCACGAACTGGAGCGTCTATGCGGTCAAGGCCTCGCCGGTCATCGGGCCGCTGCTGGCCTTCGAGGTGCTGGCGGCCTTCTTCCTGGAGGCCAGCTTCCTGGGCGTGATGCTGTTCGGCTGGCGAAAGGTAGGGCCGAAACTGCACTTCGCGGCCACCGTCCTGGTGGCCCTGGGCACCCTGACCTCGGCCTTCTGGATCGTCTCGGCCAACAGCTGGATGCAGCACCCGAGCGGGTTCGCGCAACTGGCCGACGGGACGCTGCGCGCGACCTCATGGATGGCGGTGATCTTCTCGCCGACCTTCCCCACCCGGCTCGAGCACATGGTGCTGGCCGCCTACCTCACCACGGCGCTTTCGGTGGGCGCGGCGTCGGCCTGGCGGCTGCTGAAGGACGCCGAGGAGACGGAGTCCTGCATCGCGCTGAAGATGGCCATCGGCATGTTCGCCATCGCCGCCCCGCTGCAGCTCCTGGTCGGCGACGCGTCCGGCAAGCAGGTGCTGCATGTGCAACCCGCCAAGCTGGCGGCCATCGAGGCCTTCTGGGAGACGCGCACGGAACAGCCGTTCCACATCGTGGCATGGCCGGACCGGGCGGCGGTGGGCAACCGTTTCGAGGTCTCGATCCCCAGGCTCGGAAGCTGGATCACCGCCGGCGACGCCAAGGCTGAGATCAAGGGGCTGAAGGCCTTCGCGCCCCAGGACCGCCCGCCGGTGTTCATCGTCTTCTGGGCGTTCCGGGTGATGGTCGGCCTGGGCGTGGCGATGATCGGCCTCGGGCTCTGGGGCGCCTGGCTCTGTTGGCGCGGACCCGGACCCCAGCACGCGCGCTGGTTCCTGCGGGCCTCGGTGGCCATGGGCCCGGCGGGGTTCGTCGCCGTCGTGGCGGGCTGGGTCGTGGCCGAGGTGGGACGCCAGCCCTATGTCATCTACGGCGTCCTGCGCACCGCCGACGCCGTCTCGCCGGTCAGCCGAGGCCAGGTCTCGGTCTCGCTGGTCGCCTTCATGGTCATCTACGCCGTCGTGTTCAGCGTGGGGGCGCTCTACATCCTGCGGCTGATCGCGGCGGGCCCGCTCGCGCCGCACACCGAAGCGCCCATGGGCGACGGACGCCCGCCGGGCTATGCGCTGGCCGCGGCGCCGCCTGAGCCGGAGGCCGGCGCGTGACCCTCGACCTGCCGCTGATCTGGGCCGTGCTCCTGGCCATCGCCGTCCTGATGTACGTGATGCTGGACGGCTTCGACCTGGGAATCGGCATCCTCTTCCCGTTCGCCCGGACGCCGACCGAGCGCGACCTGATGATGAACACCGTGGCGCCGATCTGGGACGGCAACGAGACCTGGCTGGTGCTGGGCGGCGGCGGCCTGTTCGCCGCCTTCCCCTATGCCTACGCGGCCCTGCTGCCGGCGCTCTATGTCCCGATCATCCTGATGCTGCTGGGCCTGATCCTGCGCGGCGTCGCCTTCGAATTCCGGCTACACGGACGGACGCGCGGCAAGCCGTTCTGGACGGTGGCCTTCTCGGCGGGCTCGCTTATCGCCACCCTGGCCCAGGGCCTGGTGTTGGGCGGCTTCGTCCAGGGGGTGACGCTGAAGGACCGCGCCTTCGCCGGCGGCGGCTTCGACTGGCTGACCCCCTATTCGGTGCTGGTCGCCGCGGGTTTGGCGGCGGGCTACGCCCTGCTGGGCGCGACCTGGCTGGTCTGGCGGACTGAACACGAGCTGCACGGCCGGGCCCGGCGCTGGGCCTGGATCGCCGGCGCCAAGGTGGCCGTGCTGCTGGCGGCGGTCAGCCTGGCGACGCTCTTCGTCCATCCCCGCATCGCCGCGCGCTGGGGCTTCGAGGGCGGCGCGTTCGATCTCGCCAGGCTGGCGCCCCTGCTGCCGGTTCCGGCGCTTGGAGCGGCCGGTCTCGTCCTCCTCGCGGTGGGCTTGGTCCGGCGCGCGCATTTCCTGCCGTTTGCCGGCGCGCTGGTCGTCTTCCTGTCGGGCTACCTTGGGCTTGGGCTGTCGTTCTTCCCCGCCATCGTGCCCTATTCCATGACCTTCCGGCAGGCCG
The DNA here is from genome assembly GCA_947478785.1 of Caulobacteraceae bacterium. GTDB lineage: Bacteria > Pseudomonadota > Alphaproteobacteria > Caulobacterales > Caulobacteraceae > Phenylobacterium. Next base: position 39,349 of record CANJXI010000025.1, on the reverse strand, counting down.
CCAACCCGGACAACACCCTGGCCCTGCTGCTGGCCGGCGCCGCCGTCCTGCTGCCGGCGATCATAGGGTACAGCGTGTGGGTCTACTGGCTGTTCCGCGGCAAGGTGGGGGCCGATGCGGGCTATCATTGAGCCGCCGCCGGAGCCGCATGCGGCGCTGGCCCCGCTCTGGAAGCGGCTGGCCTGGTTCGTGGGCCTCGCCGTGGCGGCGGCGCTGGGCACGGCTTCGGTCGCCTACCTCTTGAGGGCGCTGCTCAGATAGGGTTTAGGCCTGCCATGGCCGTTCCCCTCTGTCGCCTCTACCTGATCACCCCGCCCAGGCTCGACGACCTGGCGGGCTTCGGCCGCGCCCTGGCGCATGCGCTGGACGCCGGCGACGTCGCGGCCCTGCAGATCCGTCTGAAGGACGTCTCCGACGACATCGTGCGGGCCTGTGTGGATGCGCTGGCGCCGATCGCGGCGTCGCGGGAGGTCGCGGTGATCCTCAATGACCGGCCGGACCTGGCGGCGGCCACCGGCTGCGACGGCGTCCATATTGGCCAGGACGATGTGCCGCTGGCCGAGGCTCGCCGGATCATGGGGCCAGACGCGATGATCGGCGTCACCTGCCACGACAGCCTGCACCTGGCCATGGAGGCCGCCGAGGGCGGCGCCGACTACGTGGCCTTCGGCGCCTTCTTCCCGACCACGACCAAGGACGCCTCCACCCGCGCCGATCCGGCGCTGCTCACCGGCTGGCAGCACGACATGGTCGTCCCCTGCGTCGCCATCGGCGGGATCACCGTGCAGACGGCCGCCGGCCTGGCCACGGCCGGCGCCGACTTCCTGGCCGTCTCCGCGGGCGTGTGGGCCCATGGTGATGGCCCGGCCGCCGCCGTGAAGGCCCTCAACGCCGAGATCGCCAAAGGGTTGGCCGAGCGCGCCTGACGCCTCGCCTTGCTTATGGGGTCTCCCGCGACTAGGTTCCGCGCCCTCTAGACGCCCCGAGATCTTTGCCACCGTGAGCACCCAGTCCGCCCTCCTGAAGGTCATGTCCGACGCCGCGCGCAAGGCGGCGCGCGGCCTGAACCGCGACTTCGGCGAACTGGCCGAGCTGCAGGTCGCCAAGAAGGCGCCGGCCGACTTCGTCTCCGCCGCCGACCTGAAGGCCGAGCAGACCATCTTCGAGATGCTGACCAAGGCCCGTCCCGGCTACGGCTTCCTGGGCGAGGAGCGCGGGATGATCGAGGGGACCGACAAGACCCACACCTGGATCGTCGACCCGCTGGACGGCACCACCAACTTCCTGCACGCCATCCCGCATTTCGCGATCAACATCGCCCTACAGCGCGAGGGCGCGGTGGTGGCGGCGGTGACCTTCAACCCGGTCAGCAACGAGCTGTTCTGGGCCGAGAAGGGCAAGGGCGCCTTCGTCAACGACAAGCGGCTGCGGGTCGCGGCCCGGACGCGGATGGACGAGGCGGTGCTGGCCACCGGCATCCCGTTCCTGGGCCACGGCCAGCACGCCACCTTCCTCAAGGAACTGCACCAGGTCAGCCAGCGGGTCGCCGGCGTGCGCCGGTTCGGCTCGGCGGCCCTGGATCTCGCCTGGGTCGCGGCCGGACGCTACGACGCTTACTGGGAACGCGACCTGAAGGCCTGGGACATCGGGGCGGGCATCCTGCTGGTCACCGAGGCCGGCGGGCGGGTCACCGATTGCGACGGCGAGGAGCGGGTGCTGGAACGCGGCTCCGTCTGCGCCGGCAACCTGGAGCTCCAGCCCCAGCTCCTGGAGCGCCTGCGCCAGGCCCGCTGACCTCAGCGGCTCAGGCCGCCTGGCCGAACTGCAGTGAGGCCAGGCGCGCGTAGAGGCCGTTGCGGGCGACCAGTTCGGCGTGTGTCCCCTGTTCGACCACCCGGCCGTCGTCCATCACCACGATGCGGTCGGCCTTGAGCACGGTGGCCAGGCGGTGGGCGATAACCAGCGTGGTGCGGCCGGTCATGGCCTCGTCCAGGGCGCGCTGCACCAGGCGCTCGTTCTCGGCGTCCAGCGCGCTGGTGGCCTCGTCGAGCAGCAGGATGGGCGCCTGGCGGACCAGGGCGCGGGCGATGGCCAGCCGCTGGCGCTGGCCGCCCGAGAGGCTGCGGGCGCGTTCGCCGACCGGGGTCTCGATGCCCTGCGGCAGGGCCGCGATGAAGGCCTCGGCCTGGGCGGCGCGGATGGCCGCCTGGACGTCCTGCAGACTGGCGTCCTCGCGGCCGAAGCGGACGTTCTCCAGCGCCGAGCCCGAGAACAGCGGTGAGTCCTGGGCGACCAGCGCCATGCGCGCCCGGGCCTCGGCCGGGTCGGCCTCGCGCAGGTCCACGCCGTCCACCAGCACCCGGCCGGCCTGCGGGTCGTAGAACCGCAGCAGCAGGCGGAACACCGTGCTCTTGCCGGCCCCGGACGGACCCACCAGGGCCACCCGCTCGCCGGAGCGGACCTGCAGGCTGAACCCCTTCAGCGCCGGCAGGTCGGGCCGGGCGGGGTAGGCGAAGGTCACGTCCTCCAGCACCGCCTCGCCGCGCGAGGGCCTGGGCAGGGCGCGGTGCGGGACCGGCGCCTTGATGCTGGGCTCGGCCGCCAGCAGTTCCGACACCCGCTCCATGGCGCCGGCCGCCTTCTGCACGTCGCCCCAGGATTCCCCTAGCGCGCCCACCGCGCCCGCCGCCATCACGGCCAGCAGGGCGAACTGGAAGAGGGTGCCCCAGGTGAGTTCGTGGTTCAGCGCGCTGTTGACGCCCAGCCAGATGATCCAGACGACTCCGCCGAACACCAGCCCGATCACCGCCGCCGTCATGACCGCGCGCGCGGTCATCCGCCGAAGCGAGGTGCGGAAGGAGGCCTCCACCGCATCGCCGAAGCTGCGGGCGCCGGCGGCCTCGCGGCCGAAGGCCTGGACGACCTCCAGCGCATCCAGGGTCTCGCCGGCGTTGCCGATCGCCTGGGCGAACTGGTCCTGGGTCGAGGCGGTCAGCTTGCGCACGCGGCGGCCGAACAGGAACAGCGGTGCGATCACCACCGGGAAGGTGATGAGGATCAGCCCCGTCATCCGCGGGCTGACCACCACCATGAAGGCGACCCCGCCGATCAGCATGAGCAGGTTGCGCAGCGACACCGAAATCGAGGTGGTGAGCAGGTTCTCGACGATCTGGATGTCGGTGGTCAGCCTCGACAGGACCTCGCCGGTGCGGGTGACCAGGAAGAACGCCGGGTCCAGCGACAGGATGTGGGCGTAGGTCGCCTTGCGCAGGTCGGCGACGATCCGCTCCCCCAGCTTGGTGACAAAGAAATACCGGAACGCCGAGGACAGGGCGAGCGCCAGCGCCACCCCGGCCAGCAGCCAGAACCACGGCGCCAGGGTCGCTCCTGTGGCGTGGGCCGCCTGGGCGCCGGTCAGGTGATCGACCAGCAGGCGCACCGCGCCGGTGAGGCCAAGGCTGGCGCCGGCCGCGACCACCAGGAAGGCGCCCGCCGCCACGGCGTCGACACGGTGGGCGGCGATGAACGGGACCAGCCGGCCCAGCGCGCGGACGTTGCGGCTCTTGGCGCGGCGCTCGGCGGCCTCGTCGATCTGCTGGGCCAGGGCCGCGCCCGCGGTGGGCCGCCCTTCGATCTGCGGCTCGACCCCGACATCACTCATAAACTCGCGCCCTTGCCCCTGAACCGCCTTTTCTGTATAGGCGGCGCTCCGTCGCGCCCGCCCTGTTCGGCAGGCTCGTCCTTATGACTGCCGCTCCTTTAAGTCGGATGCCCGTGAGATGAAACAAGACACCCACCCCGACTACCATTTCATCACCGTGGTGATGACCGACGGCACGAGCTACCAGACGCGCTCCACCTACGGGAAGGAAGGCGCGACGCTGAACCTCGACATCGATCCGAAGACCCACCCGGCCTGGACCGGCGGCGGGCACCACATGCTGGACCGCGGCGGCCGCGTCTCGCGCTTCAACGCCAAGTTCGGCGCCTTCACGCGGAAATAAGCGCGTAGCGACTCATCCCCGCGCAAGCGGGGATCCAGGCCCCCATACGAAAACGCCGCGGGGAGCGATCTCCGCGGCGTTTTCGTTTGCCCGGGCGTCGTCGGCGATCTGGCCTGGTTCAGATCCCGAAGGCGGTCTTCAGGCGATCCATCTGGGACAGCACGGGGTGCGGCGTCTCGACGGTGTCGTTCTCGACGTACATCCGCTTGTCGAGGTGGCGGACGCGTTCATAGAGCCGTTCTGACCGGTCGAGCAGCACCATCAGCTCGGGCGGCAGGTCCTCGCCGGCCGCGGCGTTGGGCGCGCGGCAGACGTCCTCGGCCGAGAGCCGGTAGCGGTCTTCGCAGGCCGCGTCGGCCGGCATGTCGCCCTCGCGCACGGCGCGCTGCACCAGCAGCCAGGAGGCCACCTGCATCAGCCGCGTGGTCAGCCGCATGCTCTCCGAGGCGTAGGACAGTGCGGCGTTGCGCGACAGCAGCTTGGAGGACTGGCGGCCGGAGCCGTCCAGATAGGACGCGGTCTCCTCCACCAGGTCCATGCCTTCCTGGAAGGTGCGCTGGAAGAGCTCCGAGCGGGCGAAGTCCTGGATGACCTCGACGCGCCAGGGCGCTGAAGGGGCGTGTGGAATACTCATGCGATCGTCAGCTCATTTCCCGCCGCGTGACCCGCGCAACATCGACCCTTGGTCCGTGTGCAACCCTCGTGCCAGCCAATTTGGCCCAAGGGTCAAAAAGCAGTTTACGCTGAAGAGCCCGACGAAAATAGGGCGTCCGCCGCCGCGCGTCCCGCGCGCTTGCGCTCGATCTGCGCCTGGACGCGGGCGATCTCGGCGGTCAGCACCGCGATCCGCTCCTCCAGTTCCGAGACGCCGAACAGTTCCAGGTCCTCGCGGACCGCCTCTGTCAGGCGCTGGCCGCGCACGATCCGGACTTCAGCAGGTTCTTCCATGACGAGCCTCCTTTCCGACCCCCGGCGAGCGCGCTATCCAACCCCGCAAGGCGCTTGAGCGCAAGATTAACGGGAGCCCCGCATGAGCCAGACCATGACCGCCATCGGCGTCGAGGGCGGCAAGGGGCCGGCCGAGGCGGTGCGCGCCATCCAGATTCCGCGGCCCGCGCCCGGCCCTGGCCAAGTGCTGATCCGGGTGAGGGCGGCGGGCGTCAACCGGCCCGACCTGATGCAGCGGCAGGGGGCCTATCCGCCGCCGCCGGGCGCGCCCGACACCATGGGGCTGGAGGTGGCCGGCGAGGTCGTCCAGGCGGCCGGACGCTGGCAGGCGGGCGACCGGGTCTGCGCGCTGCTGGGCGGCGGCGGCTACGCGGAATACGCCGTCTGCGACGCGCGCCATGCGCTGCCGATCCCCAAGGGACTGGATTTCACCCAGGCCGCGGCCCTGCCCGAGACGGTGTTCACCGTCTATGCCAACGTCTTCGAGCACGGGGCGCTGAAGGCCGGGGAGACCCTGCTGGTGCACGGCGCGACGTCCGGCATCGGGACCACGGCCATCCAGATGGGTAAGGCGGCCGGCGCGAAGGTGATCGCCACGGCGCGCGGCGCGGCCAAGGCGCAGGCGGCCAGGGCGCTGGGCGCCGACATCGCCATCGACACCTCGGCCGAGGACTTCGCCCAGGTCGCCGCGCGCGAGGGTGGCGTCGACGTGGTGCTGGACATGGTCGGCGGCGACTATTTCGCCAGGAACCTGGACGCCCTGAAGACCGGGGGCCGGATCGTGTTCATCGCCGCGCTCGGCGGCGGCGAGGTCAGCCTGCCGATTTTCCGCCTGATGCAGAAGCGCGCGGTGATCACCGGCTCCACCCTTCGCCCGCGCCCCGCCGACGAGAAGGCCCGGCTGGCGGCGGAGGTGGAGCGCGTGGTCTGGCCGTGGATCGAGGCCGGCCGGCTGACGCCCCGCATAGACCGCACCTTCCCGCTGGCCGAGGCGGGCAAGGCGCAGGCCTATCTCGAGGCCGGCGACCACGTCGGAAAAATCGTGCTGCTGGCGGACTAGGCTCCCCGGGACGCGCCGCGTTTCGGCGTTGCAAACCGATATGCGTTGACGCCCTGGCGGAGCTCCCGCACGCTCGAAGACCAGGGAACGGGGAACCGGCGGCTGTCCAGGCTGTCGGACATCGCCGCGAGCGGGGCAGGGGAGATCAGGATGGCCGACGGCGGTTCTCGCGACCGGCGCATGGCGCCATGAGCGCCAGTCCCGTTCGGGGCGCGGGCGCGCCGCCACCCCTCGGCATCCCGCTGAAATTCTCCTACGGCCTGGGATCGGTCGCCAACGGGGTCATCACCGCGGCGCTGGGCGGCTCGATCCTGCAGCTCTACTTCAACCAGGTGCTGGGCGTGCCGGCGATCCTGGTCGGCGCTGCGATCATGGTGTCGCTGATCGCCGACGTCATACTCGATCCGCTGATCGGGTACTGGTCGGATCACTTCCGCTCCCGCTGGGGCCGGCGTCACCCGTTCATGTACGCCTCCGCCCTGCCGGCGGCGGTGTTCCTCTATCTGATCTGGCACGCCCCCCAGGGCCTTGAGCCGGGCGAGACCATGGCGCTGGCCGTCGTCATGCTGGTCGGCCTTCGCATCTCGGTGGCCAGCTACGACATCGCCTCCTCGGCCCTCGCGCCGGAACTGGCGCCCGACTACAACGAGCGCACGGGGCTGATTGCTTACCGGATCTTCTTCGGCATCGCGTCGATCGCGGTGGTCAGCATCCTGCTCTACACGGTCTTCCTGCGGCAGGACGCGGCCAACCCGCTGGGGGTGCTCAACGGCGCGCGGTACGCCCAGTTCGCGAGCGTGTTCTCGGTGGTGGTCTTCGTCTGCATCATGGCCTCGACCGCGGCCACCCATGGGCGGATCCAATACCTCCATCAGCCGGCGGCGGTCGTCATGTCGGCGCGGCAGATCGTCCGCGAGGTGCTGAGCGCCATCACCCACAAGGGCCTGGTGGTGGTGATGGCGTCCGGCCTGCTGGGCGGCGCCGGCGCGGGCGTCACCTCGGCGCTCTCCAGTTATTTCTATCTGCACCTGTGGCATCTGAAGTCCCAGGCCATCGGGCCGCTCAGCGGGGGCGGCCTCCTGGCCTCGGTCATCGGCATCGTGCTCGCCCCGCTGATCGCCCGGCGGTTCGGCAAGAAGACGGCGATGATCCTGCTCATGACCATCTCTGTGGTCACCGGACTGCTGCCCATCGCGGGCTGGCTGCTGGGGGTGATCCCGGCCAACGGCTCGTCGCTGGTCTACGGCCTGCTGTTCGCTGACGTGGTTGTGGCCGGCGCGCTCGGCCTGATGGGCGTGGTGATCCTGCACTCGATGATCGCCGACGTCGCCACCGACCACGCCGCCCAGAGCGGCGCGCGGTCCGAAGGCCTGCTGTTCGCGGCCAATGGACTGGTGTCCAAGTTCACCCTGGGATTCGGCGCCTTCGTCGGCGGGGCGATCCTCACCTTCGTCGGCTTCCCGGCCCACGCCGTCCCGGGAACGGTCGATCCCGCCATCGTGCGCCACCTGGCGCTCCTCTATCTGCCATGCCTCGTGGTCTTCAACGGCGGTTCGGTCGCGGTGCTGCTGTTCTACGGGCTCGACCGGCAGGCCCATGAGCGCAACCTCGAGCGGCTGAGCGAGGCCGCGGCGATGGCCGATGAGACCGGACTCACCGCCGACCCAGCCGCGACGGTGCAACGGATCTAAACCTTAGAAGAAGGGTCTAGCCGTTTCGAAACTGCAAAAAGTTATTCGTTGACGGCTCCGTGGGGGTCCCGCAACCTCCTCTAAAGGCGGCGGCGGACGGCTCGGCCGGGCGCACGCTCCACAAGCCGCAAGATAGCGGCTGGAGGAAACAGATGACGCACGGCGTTCGGGTCCCCCATGCGCGGGTCGCGCTCTGGTGAGCAGGGTCGCGCTAGAATCGCCACCGCTGAGCGGTCTGACGAAACTTGCCTTCGGCGCCGGGTCCGGCGCCTACGGCGTCAGCGCCGCCGTCCTCTCCGCGGCCGTCCTCCAGCTCTACTTCAACCAGGTGATCGGGCTGCCGGCGATCTGGGTCGGAGTGGCTATCCTCGCCTCGCTGATGGCCGACCTGGTCTTCGATCCCCTGGTGGGATTGTGGTCGGACAACCTGCGCTCGCGGTGGGGCCGGCGGCATCCGTTCATGTACGCCTCGGCCATTCCGGCCGCCGGGTTCTTCTACCTCCTGTGGCACGCCCCGCACGGCCTGGATGGAACGGCCCTGCTGTTCTATTCGGTGGGCCTGCTGGTCCTCGTCAGGGCCTCGTTGGCTGCCTTCGAGGTGCCCTCGGCCGCATTGATGCCCGAGCTCGCGCCGGGCTACCACGAACGCACGGCCCTGATGGCCTACCGCGCCTTCTTCGCGGTCGCCGCGATCGCCATCGCCAACATCGTCCTCTACTCGGTGTTCCTGCGGCAGGACGCGGCCAACCCGCTCGGGGTCCTGAACCGCGAGCGTTACGCCCAGTTCGCCGTCGTCGGGTCGGTGGCGATGGTCGTCTTCATCCTGGTCTCGAGCCTGAGCACCCACAGCCGGATTCGCTACCTGCACCGACCGCCCGAGCGGAAGGCCTCCATCGGCCAGATGCTGGCCGAGATGGGCAGGGTGTTCACCAACCCCGGCCTGGTGGTGCTGATGAGCAGCTATATCCTGACCGGCGTGGCGACCGGCATCACCACCACCCTGTCCACCTACTGGACGCTGCATCTGTGGGCGCTGAAGCCGCAGGCGATCGGCCCCCTGGGGGCCGGCGCGCTGGGCGCCTCGGTGCTGGGCGTGCTGCTGGCGCCGATGCTCTCGAAGGCCGTGGGCAAGAAGCCCGCGATGATGAGCCTGCTGGCCACGGCCATGATCGCCAGCATGTTGCCGATCTCCGCGCGCCTGCTGGGGATCATGCCGCCAAACGGCTCGACCGCGCTCTACGTGTTCCTGCTGGCCGACGCGATGGTGCAGGCGACGACCGGCCTGATGGCGGTGGTGATCATGACCTCGATGGTCTCCGACGTCATCGAGGACCAGCAGGTGAAGACCGGCGTCCGCTCGGAGGGGGTGCTGTTCGCGGTCCACACCCTCGTGCCGAAGGTCACGGCCGGGGTGGGCTCGGTCATCGCCGGCGCGCTGGTCTCCCTGGTGGCGTTTCCCGTGAGGGCCAAGACGGGCTCGGTCGATCCGGACATCCTGCGCCACTTGGCGCTCCTGTATCTGCCCTGCATCGCCGCGCTGAATGGCGCGGCCATCGTGGCGCTCAGCTTCCACCGGATGGATCGCGCCACCCACGAGCAGAACCTGGCGCGCCTGCGCGAGGCGGCCGCCCTGGCCGCCCAGACCGAATCCGCGGGCGCGGAGGAACGGGGTCCGGGCCCGGCCGTCGGCGGCGCGCCGACAGTGGCCGGCAAGCCCGCCTGAAATCCTATTTCTGGAAGACGCCGGTCATCAGCGGCCGGACGAACACCGCCGCCGCGGCCTTCTGGCTCACCCCCGGCAGCAGGAAGCCAAGCTCGGCGCTGGCGTTCAGGGTGGCGTTCAGCATCTGGGCGGCGATGAAGGGATCCACCGCGCGGATGGAGCCCTCGGAGACCCCGTCGGCGACCATCGTGGCGAACCGCTCGGAGATCCGCTCGGACTGCTCGACCAGCGGCGCGCGGATGGCTTCAGGCAGGGCGGTGAGCGCTGACGTCCGAAGCAGCGGACCGTGGGGCGACAGCTGGTATTCGGCGACCGCGGCTCCGGCGCTGATCAGCTTCGTCCACTGATCGCCGTCCAGGCCCATGGCCAGGCCCTGCAGGCGGGTCATGACCTCGTAGGTGCGGTCGAAGCAGGCGGTCACCAGATCGTCCTTGGCGTCGTTGTGATGGTAGAAGCTGCCCTTGGTGACGTTGAGTTCGGCCGAGATCTTGTCCACCGAGGCGCCGCGGTAGCCCCGCGCGTTGATCAGGCGGGTGGCGGCCAGGAGGAAGGTCTCCTGGCTCATCGCAGACCGGTCGCGCGGCGCGAGCTTGCCGATGGCGATGGGCATGGGCGCCCAGCGCGACGCCTCGCCGGCCATGCCGCGAACCAGGATGTCGAACACCTGTTCGCCGATCCGGCCGTAGTCATCGGGCTGGCGTCTGGGCAACCAGGCTGACGCCCAGAACAGCTGTTCGAGCACCATGGCGGTCCGCGCCGTTTTCCGGCCTCGCGAGAGCCAGGCGAGCTCCGGCGCGTCGAAGATCTGGCGCAACTTGCGGAACAGCCGGCTCAGGGCGGCGACCACCTCGCTCCGCTGCGGGTCGTTCAGCGCGCGCACTTCGGCGAAGGCCGGCAGGGCCGCCGCCTCGCCGACCGCCGCGCCGCGCTGGCGGTCGAAGTAGAGGCCGATCAGCGCCCGCAGACACGCCTCGGGCGAGGCCGGGGCCAGCGCCTCGTCGACAATGACGTTCAGGTCATCCAGGCCGCGCAGCATGCAGGCCGCGGCCAGGTCGTCCTTGCGCTTGAAATAGTAGGTGACGCTGGTGGTCGACAGGCCGACCGCCGCGGCGGCCTCGCTCAGCGTCAGGCCCTTCACGCCACGGCTGTTCAACAGCTCGGTCGCGGCGTCGAGGATCGCCACGCGTTTGCGCTCGAAACGGTCAGTTCCTCTAGCCATGGCGGCCTGGGCCATCAGAATCCTTCTCGTGGTGTCGCGAAATAGTGCACGGAAACCACGGCCAAGCCAGTGACCTAGGGTAAACTTTCAGACAGCGGCGAACGGATAGGGCGAGATCGACTTGGTGAAGTCGTCCACCGTCAAGGTGCGGCTGATCGGCTCGGCCGCCCGTTGCGGGCAGGCCGGGCGCTCGCAGATGCGGCAGGCCGGCCCGATGGCCGTGGCGACCGGGTCCTTCAGGTCCAGGCCCCGCGAATAGACCAGCCGCTCGGCGTATTTGAGCTCGCACCCCATGCCGATCGCCAGTTCGGAGTCCTCCCCTGCGTAGGGCGTGGCGATGCGGGCCACGGTGCGGGCGAAGGTGAAGTAGCGCTCGCCGTCCGGGGTCTCGACGATCTGGGAATTGATCCGGCCCGGCGTGCGGAAGCTGGAGTGGATGTTCCAGCGCGGGCAGGCGCCGCCGAAACGGGAGAACGGAAACGTCGAGCCGGCGAACCGCTTGGAGATGTTGCCGGCCGAATCCACCCTGACCATGAAGAACGGCACGCCCCGCTGCCCGGGCTTCGACAGCGTGGTCAGCCGGTGGCAGGCCTGTTCGAAGGAGACCTCGAACCGCGCGCGGATCAGTTCGACGTCATGCGACGTGCGTTCGGCCGCGTCGTGAAACGCGGCGTAGGGCATCCGCACGGCGGCGGCCAGGTAGTTGGCGAAGGAGACCTTGAGCAGGTTGCGGGTGGGCCGGTCGGGCGGGCCCGCGCGGTCGGCCAGGGTGTCGAGCAACTCGCCGTGCTCCAGCATCGCCAGCTGGTAGGCCAGCGAGAACGAGCGCCCGGCCCCCGTCAGAACCTCCGACAGGAACAGCCGCCGGCGGTGGTGGTCGAAGCGGCGGACGCTTTCGGGCAACACCTCCACGGGCGCCACGCGGACCTGGATGCCGTGGCGCTTGGCCAGGCGCTCGCGCGCGGCGGCGCTGAAATCCTGCGGCTCGGCCTTGAGGTCGGCGGAGAGGCCGTCAGCCGCCTCCTCCAGGTCGCCGAAATAGTTCTTCTGGTCCTGGATGAAGTCCCGCACCCAGTCCGACGGCGTGACCACCGGCTGCAGCGCGCCGTCCTCCGGCCGGCCCAGCGCGCCCAGGTCGCTCAGCCGCTGGCGGTCGAGATAGGCGCGGTAGAGCCTCACGATGGCCTCCGCGACGCCCGGCGCGGAGTCGGCGACCTCGGCGATCTCATGGCGGGCGACGCCCAGGTCGCGGAACAGCTGGTCGGAGAACACCTCGGTCAGGCTGGTGGCGCCGGCCGATTCCGGATCGGACGACAGGCTCTTCAGGTCGAGGTCATAGGCCTCTGCCAGGCGCAGCAGCACCTGCACGGTCATCGGCCGCTGGTTGCGCTCCAGGAGGTTGAGATAGCTGGGCGAGACTCCAAGGTCCTCGGCCATCCGGGTCTGGGTGATACCCAGGTCGCGGCGCAGCCGCTTCAGGCGCGCGCCGAGGAACAGCTTGCGGTCGGGTGCCAGGGGCATTCTGTATGAATGTCACAAAATGACAACTGTGACAAGAATTTACCGTGACAGAAATGCCTCTTCCCATGACGGCGCCGCTCCGCCCCTGCGTTACAAGCCTTGCAGCGCACGTGGCCTGTCACAGTGGCGGCCCGTCACCCGGTAAATGCGGAAGAGACAGATGGCATATCAGGACCACATCATCGAGATGGGCCAGCTCATCAGGAGCAAGAACGGGACCTGGGACGGCGTCAACGCCGAGTCCGTCGCCCGCATGCGCCTGCAGAACCGCTTCAAGACCGGCCTGGAGATCGCCCGCTTCACCGCCGACATCATGCGCAAGGACATGGCGGCCTACGACGCCGATCCGGCCAATTACACCCAGTCGCTGGGTTGCTGGCACGGATTCATCGCGCAGCAGAAGATGATCTCGGTCAAGAAGCACTTCGGCGCCACCGACCGCCGCTACATCTATCTCTCCGGCTGGATGATCGCCGCGCTCCGCTCCGATTTCGGCCCGCTGCCTGATCAGTCGATGCATGAGAAGACCTCGGTGCCGGAGCTGATCGAGGAGATCTACACATTCCTGCGCCAGGCCGACGCCCGCGAACTGGGCGGCCTGTTCCGCGATCTCGACGCCGCCCGCGCGGCCGGCGACAAGGCCAGGGAAGAAAAGCTGCAGGACGCCATCGACGGTTTCGCGACCCACGTCGTGCCGATCATCGCCGACATCGACGCGGGCTTCGGCAACGCCGAGGCGACCTATCTGCTGGCCAAGAAGATGATCGAGGCCGGCGCCTGCGCCATCCAGATCGAGAACCAGGTCTCCGACGAGAAGCAATGCGGCCACCAGGACGGCAAGGTCACGGTCCCGCACGAGGACTTCCTGGCGAAGGTGCGGGCCGTCCGCTACGCCTTCCTGGAACTCGGCGTCGAGAACGGCGTCATCGTCACCCGCACCGACAGCCTGGGCGCGGGCCTCACCAAGCAGATCGCCGTCAGCCACGAGCCAGGCGACCTGGGCGACCAGTACAATTCCTTCCTCGACTGCGAGGAGATTTCGCCCGCCGACATGAAGAACGGCGACGTGGTGCTGAACCGCAACGGCAAGCTGCTGCGGCCCAAGCGCCTGCCGTCCAACCTCTTCCAGTTCCGCGCCGGCACCGGCGAGGACCGCTGCGTGCTCGACTCGATCACCTCGCTGCAGAACGGCGCGGACCTCCTGTGGATCGAGACCGAAAAGCCGCATATCGAGCAGATCGCCGGCATGATGGACCGCATCCGCGCGGTCGTGCCCAACGCCAAGCTCGCCTACAACAACTCGCCGTCGTTCAACTGGACGCTCAACTTCCGCCAGCAGGTCTACGACGCCTACAAGGCGGCCGGTAAGGACGTCTCGGCCTACGACCGCGAAAAGCTGATGAGCGTCGATTACGACACCACGGCGCTGGCGATCGAAGCCGACGAGCGCATCCGCACCTTCCAGTCCGACAGCGCCAAGCGGGCGGGGATATTCCACCACCTGATCACCCTGCCGACCTACCACACCGCGGCGCTGTCGACGGACAACCTGGCCAAGGAATACTTCGGAGCCCAGGGCATGCTGGGCTATGTGCTGGGCGTCCAGCGCCAGGAACTGCGCCAGGGCATCGCCTGCGTGCGGCACCAGAACATGTCCGGCTCCGACATCGGCGACGACCACAAGGAATACTTCGCCGGCGAAGCGGCCCTCAAGGCCGGCGGCGTGCACAACACGATGAACCAGTTCGCGTAAGGCGCCTTTCGCCTCAATATTGAAGAAGACCGGCTCCCGCCCCGTGGCGGGAGCCCAATTCCCATTCCGAGGATGGCCTCCATGTCCGTCGATCTCGCCGCCCGTCCCGCCGTCGAACTGAAGGGCGCCGCGCTCAGCCTCGTGGACGGCCGCGCCGCCGAGATCCTGACGCCCGAGGCCCTGGCTTTCCTGGCCGAGCTGCACCGGCGGTTCAACGACCGCCGGCTGGAACTCCTCGCGCTGCGGGACGAGCGCCAGACGCGCTTCGATTCCGGCGCGATGCCGGACTTCAGCGCGGCCACCGCCGAGATCCGCGCCGGGGACTGGAAGGTCGCGCCGATCCCGGCCGACCTGCTGGACCGCCGGGTTGAGATCACCGGGCCGGTCGACCGCAAGATGATCATCAACGCCCTGAACTCCGGGGCGAAGGTGTTCATGGCCGACTTCGAGGACGCCTCTTCGCCGGTGTGGTCGAACATGCTGGAGGGCCAGGTAAACCTGAAGGACCGCTGGAGCGGCCAGATCGGCTTCACCGACGCGGGAAACGGCAAGACCTACGCGCTCAAGGACAAGGTGGCGACGCTGATGGTGCGGCCGCGCGGCTGGCACCTTCCGGAGGCCCACGCCCTGGTGGACGGCGAGGAGATGAGCGGCGGGCTCTTCGACTTCGGCCTCTATTTCTTCCACAACGCCAAGGCCCAGATCGCCGCTGGCAGCGGCCCCTACTTCTACCTGCCGAAGATGGAGAGCCACCTTGAGGCCAGGCTCTGGAACGAGGTGTTCGTCCACGCTCAAGCCGCGCTGGGTATCCCCAATGGGACCATCAAGGTCACGGTGTTGATCGAGACCCTGCCGGCCGCGTTCGAGATGGACGAGATCCTCTACGAACTGCGCGACCACATGGCCGGCCTGAACTGCGGGCGTTGGGACTACATCTTCTCATTTATCAAGCGCCTGAAGACCCACCCGGCCGCGCTGACCCCTGACCGCGGCCTGATGGGCATGGGCTCCGCGTTCCTGGCCGCCTATTCCCTGAAACTGATCCAGACCTGCCACCGCCGGGGCGCCTTCGCCATGGGCGGCATGGCGGCCCAGATCCCGGTGAAGGGCGACGATAACGCCAACCAGGCCGCCTTCGCCAAGGTCCGCGCCGACAAGGAACGCGAGGCCGGCAACGGCCACGACGGCACCTGGGTCGCCCACCCCGACCTGGTGCCGGTGGCCATGGAGGTCTTCGACCGGCTGATGCCGCAGCCCAACCAGCTGGGCAAGCTGCGCGAGGACGTCAGCATCAGCCGCGAGGACCTGCTGCAGGTGCATGGGGGCGAGCGCACCGAGCACGGCCTGCGCGAGAACATCCGCGTTGGCGTCCAGTACATCGAGGCCTGGCTGCGCGGCAAAGGCGCGGTGCCGCTCTACAACCTGATGGAAGACGCCGCGACCGCCGAGATCAGCCGCGCGCAGATCTGGCAGTGGATCCGCCACAAGGCGACGCTGAACGACGGACGCGAAGTGACGGCCGAGCTCTTCCGCGCCGTGCTGGACGAGGAGATGGCGGCCTTGCGCGCGACGCTCCCGGCCCAGGCCTTCGAGACCGGCCGCTTCGCCGACGCCGTGAAGATCTTCACGGAGATGAGCCTGTCGGACGGCTTCGAGGAGTTCCTGACCCTGCCGGCCTACCGCGCGCTGGGCTGACGGATCGGCGGGGGCGTTACTTCCTGACCCAGCCGCCGCCGGCGGGCTTGTAGTATTCGCCAGGCTTCAGCCGGCTCTGCACCACCTGCAGGTAGGCGGCCGAACCCGCGGCGTCCGGCGTGACGCCGTTCTTGGCCGCGATGTCGCGGTAGGCGGCCGCGCGCCCGGCGTTGATCTCCTCGGCGGCCCGACGGATCGCGGGATCGGCGGGGACGCTGACGAAGCCCAGGAACCCGTCCGCCTGTTCGCCCACGATGCCCGCGGCCTTGGCGGCGTCGACGGTGGCCTTGGCCTGGGCCGATTGGGCCACGGCGGCCAGCGGAAACGCCAGCGCGGCCAGGACGCCGGCGCCGATCGGGATGAGGTGTTTGCTTTGCATGGTGATGCCTAGAACAGGTTCGGGTTCTTCTGGATCAAGGCCTTGACGTCCTCGTCCAGCTGCAGCCGGACGTTGGCGTCCAGCTTGGCGTAAATGGTGATCGGGTCGACCTTCACGTGCACCGTCGGCGCGCAGGCCGACGCGGCCAGAGCGGCTACTAAGGCAAGGACTCGGGGCGGCGCGCTCATCGGGTGGTCTCCAAGTCTGGCCTCGGTGTCTGGACGCTCACGGCTGAACCCCGCGTGAACCGCGAAGCTTCTGGTAGTCGGCATAGTCGCGCAAGAGGTCGTCGAGGTTGAGCGTGGTGTCCAGCGTCAGGTCGACGCCGGTGTCCGACGGCAGGGGCAGCCTGCGCCCGAGGAACTTGCGCCCGATCAGGTCGGCGAGCGAGAGCCTGATTTCCTGGTGCTGCGGGGGGTCGTGGCGCCCGACGATGTGGAACAGGACGCCCAGCCGGCCGTCGGCCTGGGTGGCGACGCCGGCGTCGAGCTTGTCGAAGGCCAGGTTCTCCATGGCCTGGTAGGCAAAGTCGGTGAAGGTGTCGTTGGCCTGCACGGGCGCTGTCGTGGCTGGGGTCGCCACCTGGCCGGACGCGCTGACGGCGGAGAGCGCCGCGCGGTTGATCGACAGCCGGCCCGGCTGGATGGCGTGCAGGTCGCCGCCCAGGATGCGCACGCGGCCGCCTTGGCTTTCGAAGGGCACGCGGCCGGAGACCTTGGCGTCCAGGTCCGCGCGATCCCCGAACGGCGATGCCTCGACCAGGTCGTGCAGTTGCACCCCTTCGATCCGCAGCGCGCCGCTGACCGGGGCGCCCGGCTGGAAGGGCACGGTCAGACTCTCCACCTGCACCTTGCCGCCACCAACCGCCGCCTCGCCGCCGGAGATCACCAGGGCCTGCTGGCGCAGCTCGAAGGTCACCGAGGCGCCAGTGAGCACCGCCGCGGGCGTCGCCAGGCTTTCGGCCCGCAGCGTCTGGCCGGGCGCGGCGATCAGGGGCGCCAGGCTGGTGAAGCCGATCCGGCCTGAAAGGCCGGTGACCCGCCCGGCGGGGCTTTGGAAATCCAGGCGGGGAATGTCCAGGACGCCGCCGCTGGCCGATCCCTCTGCGGTCCAGTCGAAATGCCCGGAGAAATCCGCCTTCCCTTCGGCCGGAGAGCCCAGGGCGGCGGCGAGCGGCGAGAGCTGGGTGGGCTGCAGGCCGTCCGGCGCGAAGACCAGGGTCCCGGTCTCGATGTTGACGCCACCAGCGCCCGCAGTCCCGTCGTGGCGTAGCACCGCGCGGGCGATCAGCTGGCCGGCCGGCGTGCGGAAGCTGAGGTCCCCCTGCCAGATCGTGTGGGCCAGGCCCACCGTTCCGGCCATCCGCAGCGGGTGGAACCGGGGTTCGGGCGCCAGGTCGCGCACTTCGGCAGATGCGATGGCGGCGGTGGCGCGCAACTGGCCCTTCGCCAGCCCGAGGTCGACGTCGCCCGAGGCCTCGCGCAGCCCGGCCTGCAGGAATGGGATATCGGCGCCGGCGTGCGCCGCCCGCCCCGTGATCCGCCAGTCGCCGCCCTTGACGGTGACGAGCGGTGCGCGGCCCGGGCAGAGCTGGCCTTCCACCGCCAGCACGTCATTGGCGCCGAGCTCGACCCGCTCGACCGTGATCGCCGCGCAGCGGTCCCCGGCAAAGGTCGCGCCACCACCCGCGAGCCGCAAAGTCCCGGAGGCGTCGATGACCGCACCTTCCAGTGGCCCGGTGGAGAGGCTGGCCTTGACGCGGCCATTGGCTGTCCCGCCGCCGTCGGCCAGGCGAACCTGGCTGAGATCGGCCAGGGTGGCCGGCAGGCCGCCGCCGCCGGTCGTTAGGCGCCATGCGCCGCCGCCGCGCTCGGCAAGCGCCGCCTCGCCGCCACGCTCCGGCAGGAGGCGCGCGGGCTTCGGAAGGTGGAACTCGGCCTGGCCCTTGGCGAGCTTGAGGGAAATCCCCGGCGCGGCGACGCGGAAGCCGCGCGCCGCGCGCTTGATGGCGACGATCTGCGCGGAATCCAGGGCGGTCGGCGGGCCGAGCCCGCTCCAGGCGCCGCGCCCGTCGACACGGCCAACGAGAGCCGCCGAGGCCTCGCCCCCACGGAAGGCGGCCGGGCCCCGCAGCGCCGTGGTCATTTCAGCCAGGCCAAGCTGGGCCGCCGCCACATCCTTGAGTTCGGCGCTGATCCGCGGTGTGGCCGACACCGCGTCGCCGCCCTTGCGGCTCCAGCGGAGGTCGGGTGCGTCGGCATGGGCATGGATCGGGCCGGTGACGGCGGGGCCGAGGTCGCTGGCGGTGGCGACAAGGTCGGCGCTGGCCCGGCCGGCAAGGGTCAACGTGTCCAACCAGCCCGACACGGCCCCCCCGAAGGCGGCGGAGAGCTGGGCGCCCGCGATCTTCTGACCGCCGGAACCCAGTCGCCCGGCCTCCAGGCTGGCGCGCAGGGTGAGGGGCCCGTCGAGCCGGCGATGCTCAAGGTCCGGATAGGCCGCCTGGCCGATCAGCCGCAGGCGCGCCGGCGCCGCGCCGAAGTCGCCGACGCTCAGCGCCAGGACGGGGAGGTCGAGGAGGATGTCCACCCGATCGCCCTGAGTCGTCAGGTCGAGCGCGCCCGCCCCCAGGCTCGCGTCGAACCTCGGCGAGCGGAGCCGGGTCGGCGCCGTGGTCGCGTTCAGCGTCTGGAGCTTGCCGTCGCGCATCCGGGCGTCGGCGGTGAGCCGCACCGGGCCGTAGTCGCTGGCCAGTAGCAGGACGCCCTTGTTCACCGCTATGTCCGGCTTCGCGGCGCCCGGACGAGGGGGGCGCTTGAGCAGGTCGTCGATGATCGGGTCCAGCGCGCCGAAGGATAGCTTGCCGCCGCGCAGGCTGGCGCGGACCAACGGCCTGGTGAGGGTTACGGAGCGGACCTCGAAGGTCAGCCCCCGCAAGCCGTAGGTCACCTGGGCGTCGCCCTCGAAATCCGGCGCCTTGGGATCGCCCACCCGCAGGCGTCCGGTGAAGCCGCCCGGTCCGAAGGCCCGCACCTGGGTCTCCGAGGCCACCCCGTGGCTGCGCAGCCACGCCGTCAGGGCCTCGCGGGCGATCACGCGACGCCCCAGGTAGAGGCCTGTCAGCACCACCAGCACCACGACGCCGGCGATCGCCATGCCCTGGCGCGCGGCGCGTCGGTCCGTTCGGGAAGCGGTGTCGGTCAAGGGTTGTTGGCTCGGCGCACGGGACAAGCCTTAGCCTATGTCGGCGTCCATTTCCGCCGCCTTCCGATGCGCATATTTGACTTTGAGCGGTCCGGGCAGGCCTATACAGGCGTTTGAATCTCACGGCCGCCAGCCTGCAACGCGCGGTCCGCCGGACAATCCGAGGAAGCCCCTGTATGACCGAGATCAACCCGGTGACGACGCTGACGCGTGAGGGCGACGTCGCCGTCCTGACCTTGAACTCGCCGCCGGTGAACGCGCTGTCGGCTCAGGTCCGCGAAGGCCTCTTCAACGGTTTCAAGGCGGCGGCCGCCTCGGACGCCAAGGCCGTGGTGCTGATCTGCGAGGGCCGCACCTTCATCGCCGGGGCCGACATCACCGAGTTCGGCGGTGGTCCGACGGGCGCAGCCTCGGTCGATGACGTGCAGAAGATCATGGAGTCTTCGCCGATCCCGGTGATCGCCGCGATCCACGGCACCGCGCTCGGCGGCGGGCTGGAGGTTGCGCTCTGCGCGCACTACCGCGTGGCGGTTCCCTCGGCGCGGCTGGGCCTGCCCGAGGTGGCGTTGGGCCTGCTGCCGGGCGCTGGCGGCACCCAGAGGCTGCCGCGGATCGTCGGCGTCGAGACCGCGCTGGAGATGATGACCTCCGGCCGCCACGTGCCGGCGCCGGAAGCCGCGAGGCTGGGGCTGGTCGACGAGATCGTCGAGGAGGGGGGGCTGCGCGAGGGCGCCGTGGCCTTCGCCAACAAGGCCGTCGCCGAGGGCAAGCCGCTGGTCAAGGTCAGCGCCAACAACGCCAGGCTGGAAGCCGCCAAGGGCCATCCGGAGATCTTCGCGGCGTTCCGCAAGGCCAACGCGCGCAAGTTCCGCGGCTTCGTCGCCCCGGAATCCAACATCAGGTGCATCGAGGCGGCGGTGAATTCGGCGACCTTCGCCGAGGGCATGGCCGAGGAGCACAGGCTGTTCCGCGAACTGATGGCCGGTCCGCAGTCGGCGGCGCAACGCTACTACTTCTTCGCCGAGCGCCAGGCGAACAAGATCCCCGACGTGCCGGCCGACACGCCGGTCCGGCCGATCCGGAAGGTCGGCATCATCGGCGCCGGCACCATGGGCGGTGGGATCGCCATGAACTTCGCCAACGCCGGCATCCCGGTGGTGATCGTGGAGGTTCAGGAGGTGGCCCTGACCCGCGGCCTTGGCGTCGTGCGCGCCAACTACGAGCGCACCGCCTCGCGCGGCGGCCTCACCGCCGAACAGGTGGCGACGCGCACGGGGCTGATCACCGGCTCGCTGGAAATGAGCGCCCTGGCCGACGTCGACCTGGTGATCGAGGCGGTGTTCGAGCGGATGGACATCAAGAAGGAGATATTCGCCAAGCTCGACGGCCTCTGCAGGCCGGGCGCGATCCTCGCCACCAACACCTCCTACCTCGACATCGACGAGATCGCCTCGGCGACCAAGCGTCCGCAGGACGTGATCGGCATGCACTTCTTCTCACCGGCCAACGTCATGAAGCTGCTGGAGGTGGTCCGCGCCGACGCCACGGCCAAGGACGTGATCGCCACGGTGATGAAGTTCGCCAAGCAGATCGGCAAGATCGGCGTGCTGGTGGGCGTGTGCAACGGATTCGTCGGCAACCGGATGCTGAAGCAGCGCCAGAACGAGGCCCAGAAGCTGATGCTGGAAGGCGCCATGCCCTGGGACATCGACCGGGTGCTGTTCGACTTCGGCTTCCCGATGGGCCCGTTCGCCATGAGTGACCTGGCGGGCCTCGACGTGGGCTGGGTGAAGGAGAATTCGAAGAGCGCCACCGTCCGCGACGTGCTCTGCGAGATGGACCGCCGCGGCCAGAAGACCGGCGCGGGCTTCTACGACTACGACGCCGAGCGCAACGCCAAGCCCAGCCCTGTCACCGAGGGGATCATCAAGGATTTCATGGCCCGGACCGGGGCCAAGCCCCGGGCTGTCTCGGACGCGGAGATCCTTGAACGTACGATTTTTCCGCTGATCAACGAGGGCGCGAAGATTCTTGAGGAAGGGAAGGCCATCCGCGCCTCGGACATCGATGTGGTCTGGGTGAACGGCTACGGCTGGCCAGTCTACCGTGGCGGCCCCATGTATTATGCCGACCAGATCGGTCTGCCCAAGGTGCTGGCCAAGATGCAGGAATTCCAGGCCGCCATGGGCGATGAGTTCAAGCCGGCTTCCCTGCTCGAAAGACTCGTCGCCGAAGGTAAGACATTCGCCGACTTCAAGGTGTGACCATTTCCTCCCGCCGTTGCGCGGGGAGGTAGCAACGAAGGAACGAACCGATGCGTGAAGCCGTCATCGTCGCCGCCCGCCGAACGCCCATCGGCAAGGCCTACCGCGGCGCGTTCAACAATACCCATGGCGCCACCCTGGCCGGCCACTCGATCGCCGCCGTGATCGCCCAGGCCGGGATCGACCCGGGCGATGTGGACGACATCGCCATGGGCTGCGCCTTGCAGCAGGGCGCCACCGGCAGCAACATCGCCCGCCAGGCGGCGCTCAGGGCCGGCATGCCGGTCACCGTCTCCGGCATGACCATCGACCGGCAGTGTTCGTCGGGGCTGATGGGCGTCTCGATGGCGGCCAAGTACATCATCAACGATGGGGCCCCGATCGCCATCGGTGCTGGCGTCGAGTCGATCAGCTTGGTGCAGACCCCGATGATCAACCTGGCCCGCGACCCGTGGCTGGCGGAGCACGTGCCGGCGCTGTCGACCTCCATGCTGGAGACCGCCGAGGTGGTGGCCGAGCGCTATGGCGTCTCCCGCGAGGCGCAGGACGAGTATGCGCTCCAGTCCCAGCAGCGCACCGCCAAGGCCCAGGCCGAGGGTCGCTTCGACCAGGAAATCGCGCCGATGACCGCGGTCATGAAGGTGATCGTCAACAAGGAGACGGGCGAGACCGCCGACAAGGAGGTCACCATCAGCGCCGACGAGGGCAACCGCCCACAGACGACCCTGGCCGACCTGCAGAAGCTGCAGCCGGTGTTCAAGGGCGGTCGCTATGTGAAGGAAGGCAAGTTCATCACCGCCGGCAACGCCTCGCAGCTTTCCGACGGTTCGGCGGCGATCCTGCTGATGGAGCGCAAGGAGGCCGAGAAGCGCGGCCTGGAGGCGCTGGGCGCCTATCGCGGCATGGCGGTGGCCGGCTGCGGGCCCGAGGAGATGGGCATCGGCCCGGTGTTCGCGATTCCCAAGCTCCTGGAGCGCAACGGCCTGACCATGGACGACATCGACCTGTGGGAACTGAACGAGGCCTTCGCCAGCCAGGTGCTCTACTGCCGCGACAAGCTGGGCATCCCCAACGAGAAGCTGAACGTCTCCGGCGGCTCTATCTCCATCGGCCACCCCTACGGCATGACCGGGGCCCGCTGCACCGCCCACCTGCTGTATGAAGGCAAGCGCCGCGGGGCGAAATACGGCGTCGTCACCATGTGCGTCGGCGGCGGCATGGGCGCGGCCGGCCTGTTCGAGATCTACTAGGGGAGGACTTGGGGGCTCTAGGCGAAGTCGCGGGCGAGTTCCGCCCGCGTCGCTGGCGTCAGGCCCGCCAGGTGGCTGTACTGTTGGTGCGCGCAGCCGACCATGATGCTGGTCGCGGGATCGCGGAAGACGGCGATCTGGGCGGCGCCCAGGGGAAAGCGCAGGAAGTGGACGGCGGAGGTCTTGCCGTCCTCGCGCGTGCGTTCCTCGTCGCCCTCGGGGATGCCGGCCACGCGGTCGTTTCCGATGGCCAGGAAGAACTGATCCTCCACTCCGCCCAGGCGCCGCAGCGTCTGGTCGCGGCGGACAGGGTCCTCCATCTCGAACATCACGGTCGCGACCAGTTCCTGGCCCTGCGGAATCAGCGGGTTGTAAGCCGCCAGTTCCCCCTCGACCTGCTCCGGGCCGCCGCCCTCCGTCAGCAGCATCTCCTGCACCTGGAAGAGCATGGTCTCGTAGGTCTCGAAATAGAACGTGCAGACCGGGCCCAGAGCCACGCGGCGCAGGCGCTTGATCGGCAGGAGTTCCGCGCGGCGTTCCTTGCGGACCTTGGCGTACTCCGCGTCGGGCATCAGGTCGGACGGGGCGATCAGGCGGCTCGCTGGCGGCATCAGAACACTCCGTAGGCGCGGGCGAAGACCTCGATGGGGTGGGCCTGGCGGGGCTCGGCGTACTTGGCCTCGGCGGTCTCGGCGATGAGCAGCTGGCCCAGGTGCTTGCAGGCCAGCGGGCAGTCCGAGCAGAGCGTCTCGTTGTCCTTGGCGGCGATCTGGCGGGCGGCGGGGCGACCGACCTTGCGGGCGACCTGGTGGGTCGGCTTCATCACCCCGAAGGTGCCGCCGTGGCCCGAGCAGCGCTCGATCAGGTCGATGGTCGTATCGGGGATCAGCCGCAGCATCTCGGCCGACTTGGCGCCCATGTTCTGAGCCCGCGCGTGGCAGGCGTGATGGATGGTGACGCCGCCCTCGACGGCCTTCAGGCCCGCGGCCAGGCCCGGGCCCTTGGAAAGCTCGACGACATATTCGCAGATGTCGCGGGTCGCGCCGGAGAGCCGCTTCACCAGCGCTGAATCCGGCAGCATCAGCGGCCATTCGAACTTCATCATCAGGCCGCAGGAGGCGGTCAGCGCCACGACGTCATAGCCGGCTTCGATCAGCGGCGCGAAAACCGCCGCCACCCGCTCGGCGCGGTCGGCCACGTCCTTGAGGTCGCCCGCCTCCAGTTGAGGCATGCCGCAGCATTCGGGATAGACCAGCTTCACCTCGACGCCCTGCAGGGCCAGCACGCGGGTGGCGGCCACGGCGGTGTCGGGCTGGTTGTAGTCGACGAAACAGGTGGCGTAGAGCGCGACCTTCTTCAGGCCGAAGGCGGGACCTGCCGGGTTGGGCGCGATCGGGCTCTTCAGCCGGTCGGTGGCGGTCTTCGAATGGTACTTGGGAAGTTCGGCCTCGGCGTCGATCTGGGCGATGGCCTCCAGCAGCTTGCGCAGCGGCGTGTTCTTGCGCGCGGTGGCCCAGTTGGCGAGGCCGGCCACCGGCTTGGCGAGCTTGCCGTTGCGGTCGGTCTCGCCCAGTTGCTCGCGGATGAACTGCTTCTCGCCGGCGCGGCGTTTGGCGGCGCGGTAGCGCAGGATCAGGTGCGGGATGTCGATGTCGAAGGGGTGCGGCGGGACATAGGGGCACTTGGTCAGGAAGCACATGTCGCAGAGCGTGCAGGCCTCGTCGACCTTGGCGTAGTCGGCCTTGGGTACGCTATCGAGCTCGCCGGTCCGGCTCTCGTCGATCATGTCGAAGAGCCTGGGGAAGCTGTCGCACAGATTGAAGCAGCGCCGGCAGGTGTGACAGACGTCGAATTGCCGCTCCATCTCGGCCTCGACCTTGGCGAGGTCGTAGTATTCCTCGTCCTGCCAGGCGATCGGATGGCGGAAGGGCGCTTCCAGGCTGCCCTCGCGGGCTGCGTCCTTGACCGAGGCTGGGATGTCTTCGCTCACAGGTCACCGTCCGTCCGCATGAGGCAGCATTGCGGAGTCATCCCGGTGTCGCGGCACGCGAACACCGGGACCGTGGACTCCGATCCCGCCGGATAGGTCCGTGCGCATGGGTCCCGGATAGCCGCTCTCGGCTTCCGGGACTACACAGGGAGGATCAGTCGAGGTTGTCGAGCGCCTTCTGGAAGCGTCCGGCATGCGACTTCTCGGCCTTGGCCAGGGTCTCGAACCAGTCGGCGATCTCTTCGAAGTTCTCTTCGCGGGCAGTCCGCGCCATGCCGGGATACATGTCGGTATATTCGTGGGTCTCGCCGGCGATGGAGGCCTTCAGGTTCAGCGAGGTCCCGCCGATCGGCAGGCCGGTCGCGGGATCGCCAACAGTTTCCATGAATTCCAGGTGGCCGTGGGCGTGGCCGGTTTCGCCTTCGGCGGTGGAGCGGAAGACCGCCGCCACGTCGTTGTAGCCTTCAACGTCAGCCTTCTGCGCGAAGTAGAGATAGCGGCGGTTCGCCTGGCTTTCGCCGGCGAAGGCGGCCTTCAGGTTGTCGAGGGTCTTGCTGGTGGCGAGGCTCATGTTGGTTTCCTTCCGAGAATTGTGAGCGGGAACTATGGCGCGGCGGGCGGATCGATCAAGTTCAATTCGTTCTATATCTTCGATAGGTTTTTTCTATGGTCGGCCCGAGCCCATCCGGCGCGGGAACCGCCGCGGAGCGCCGGGGTTATGGAAGGCGCAAATGGAGGCTTGACCATGGCTGAGAACGACAAGACGCAATCCGACATCCAGGGCGAAGGCAACTACGACGCCGGCCGCCGCTTCCAGAAGGAAGAGCGTGAGTTCGTGAAGACAGGTGACGTCGAAGGCAAGGCCCGCGAGGCCGAAGAAGCGCTCGATGGCCCGGAAGCCGAGGAACTGGAACGCGCCCGCCGCGAGACCGGCGAACGCGGCGCCATGCCTTAGGCGCTCTCCGCCCCTCTCAAACGGGGCGTGTCGACAACCCATCGGAAAATACCCGAGGCCCCGGCGGGTTCGTTGACTTCGCCGCACCCATGCGTATAAGTCCGGCCCTCTCGCCCGCGGGGCTTCTCGCGGGCGCATTCCGTTTTGCTTTAGACACGAATTTGCGAAGGCGCGAACGATGTACGCGGTGATCAAGACCGGCGGCAAGCAGTACCGGGTTTCCCCCGGTGACGTGCTGGTCGTCGAAAAGCTGGCCGGCGAACCCGGCGCCAACGTCGCGTTCGGCGAGGTGCTTATGCTGGGCGACGGCGACGCCGTGACCCTGGGCGCGCCGACCGTGGCCGGCGCCTCGGTGAGCGCGACGCTGATCGAGACCCGCAAGGGCCTGAAGGTGAAGATCTTCAAAAAGAAGCGCCGGCAGGGCTATCGCCGCACGCTAGGCCATCGCCAGACGGAAAGCGTTCTGCAGGTCACCGCCATTTCGGCCTCCGGCAAGGAAACCAAGTGGGACGGCGAGGTCAACATGACGACCAAGGCCGAGCTCAACGCGCGCTCGCGGAACCTGAAGTTCGAGCTGAACGCCCCCAAGGCCGTGCAGACGCCGAAGGCTTCCAAGGCCCCCAAGGCCGCCGCCGCCCCCAAGGTGAAGGCCGTCGACGCCGACGCTCCGGTCGCGAAGGCCAAGGCCGCGCCCGCCAAGAAGGCGGCAGCCGCGACTACCGAGAAGAAGGCCGCCGCGCCGAGGAAGGCGCCGGCCGCCGCCAAAAAGGACAAGCCGGCCGAATAGGCCCGGCTTTCGAGAGTTTAGGAGAGCACAATGGCTCACAAGAAATCAGGCGGTTCCTCGCGCAACGGGCGCGATTCCGCCGGTCAGCGTCTCGGCGTGAAGAAGTTCGGCGGTGAAGCGGTGCTCGCTGGCAACATCCTCGTGCGCCAGCGGGGCACGAAGTTCTGGCCGGGCGACAACGTGGGCCTCGGTCGCGACCACACGCTCTTCGCCACCGCCACGGGCGCCGTGAAGTTCATCACCAAGCGCGACGACCGCACCTACGTGAACGTGGTGCCGGCCATGGCTCAAGACGCAAAATAAGCGGAACCGCCTTTCTCCGGTTCCGCCCGATCCAGGGCTGAACCGGATAGACGAACCTAGCGGGGAGTCCGGACAGCCGGGCTCCCCGCTTTCGTTTCGGGCTCCATCAGAGGGCCGGGAGGTAGACTATGTGCGCTGTTGAAATATCCCCCGTCGTCTCCACCGAGCGGCTGATCCTGCGCGGCGCCGTGCGCTCCGACGCCGAGGCCATTGCGGGCTTCGCCAACGATCCGCACGTCGCCGGCATGACCACCTCCATGCCCCATCCCTACGCGTTGGCCGACGCCGAGGCTTGGGTCGCCCGCGGCATGGGCTGCGATTTGGGAGCGGGACGCCGATTTCGTGATCGAGCACCGCCACCTGGGCGTGGTCGGCGTTCTGGGCTTCTCCCACAAGCGCGGGACCCGCGCCGAGATCGGCTATGCCCTAGACCGGCGCTACTGGAACCGCGGCTACGCCACCGAGGCGGTTCGCGGAGCGCTGCGCTGGGTCAAGCGCGACTGGCGGCGCAACGTCGTGGTCGCCGGCCACTTCGTGGACAATCCCGCCTCGGGCCAAGTGCTCTGCAAGGCGGGCTTCCTCTACACCGGCGACGTGGAGTTGCGACCCTCCTCGGCGCGCGGCGGCGAAGCGGTCGCCACCCGCATGATGGTGTGGCTCGCGTGACACTCATCGGCCACTCTTTCGCCCGCCCCTTCGCCGGGGCGGGCGGTTTTGTGCTAAAGGCCCGCGCGACATGAAATTCCTGGACGAGTGCAAGATCTATCTCCGCTCCGGCAACGGCGGCGGTGGGGCCGTGTCGTTCCGGCGGGAGAAGTACATCGAGTACGGCGGCCCCGACGGCGGCGACGGCGGCAAGGGCGGCGACGTCTGGATTGAGTCGGTCGAGGGCCTGAACACCCTGATCGACTTCCGCTACCACCAGCATTTCAAGGCCGAGACCGGCGGCCACGGCATGGGCCGCAACCGCCACGGGGCGAACGGCGAGGATGCGGTGATGCGCGTGCCCGTGGGCACCCAGGTGCTGGACGAGGACAAGGAGACGGTGCTCCTCGATCTCAACGAGGCCGGCATGCGCGTGCGCCTGGCCAAGGGCGGCAACGGCGGCTTCGGCAACACCTATTTCAAGGGTCCGATCAACCAGGCCCCGCGCCACGCCAATCCCGGCCAGGACGGCGAGGAGCGCTGGATCTGGCTGCGCCTGAAGCTGATCGCCGATGTGGGCCTCGTGGGCCTGCCCAACGCCGGCAAGTCGACCTTCCTGGCGGCGGCCAGCGCGGCCAAGCCGAAGATCGCCGACTACCCGTTCACCACGCTGGCCCCGAACCTGGGGGTGGTCGACCTCTCGGTGGGCGAGCGGTTCGTCATGGCCGACATCCCCGGCCTGATCGAGGGCGCGTCCGAGGGCGCGGGGCTCGGCGTCCGCTTCCTGGGCCACGTGGAGCGCACGGCGGTTCTCATCCACTTGGTCGACGGCACGCAGGACGACGTCGCCGAGGCCTGGCGCACGGTGCGCACCGAGCTCGAGGCCTATGGCGAGGAGCTCGGCGACAAGAGCGAGTTCCTGGTGCTGAACAAGGTCGACGCCCTGGACGAAGAGACCCGCCAGGCCCGCGCCGCCGAACTGGCAGAGGTCTCCGGCACGACCGTGCGCCAGGTCTCGGGCGTCTCGGGCGAAGGCGTCACCGAACTCCTGCGCGAGGCCTACGCCCTGGTCCGCGCCCGCAAGGGCGAGGCGGCGGAGGAAGAGGTCGCCCGGACCGGCGCCCCGCCCGAGGCCTGGGCGCCGTGAGCGGGATCGAGGCGGCCCGCCGGATCGTCGTCAAGGTCGGCTCCGCCCTGCTGGTGGGCAAGGACGGCGCCGCCGACGGGCCCTGGCTGCGAGCCTTCGCCGCCGACGCCGCCCGCCTGCGGGCGCGCGGCCAGCAGGTGCTGGTGGTCTCCTCTGGCGCGGTGGCGCTCGGCCGCCGTCGGCTGGGGCTGTCCAAGCGCGCCCTGTCGCTGCCGGAGAAGCAGGCCAGCGCCGCCGCCGGCCAGTCGGCCCTGATGCGCGCCTGGGAGGAGGCTTTCGAGCCGCACGGCGCGGCCTGCGCCCAGGTGCTGCTGACCCGCGACGACACCGAGACCCGCCGGCGTTGGCTGAACGCCCGGGCCACCGTCGAGACCCTGCTGGGACTTGGCGTGATCCCGGTGGTCAACGAGAACGATACCGTGGTCACCGAGGAGATTCGCTACGGCGACAACGACCGGCTGGCCGCCCGCGTCGCCCAGATGATCGGCGCCGACGTGCTGGTGCTGCTCTCCGACGTCGACGGCCTCTATACTGGCGATCCCCGCCACGACCCGGCCGCCAAACACCTGCCCCGCATCACCCGCCTGACCCCCGAGATCGACGCCATGGCCGGCGGGGCCAACGCCAGCGCCGGGGTGGGTACTGGCGGCATGGCCACCAAGCTGGCCGCCGCCCGAATCGCCAGCGCCGCGGGCTGCGCCACGGTGATCACGCTGGGCCACCGCCCGGCACCGCTGCAGGCCGTGGAACAGGGCGAGCGCGCCACCATAATTGAGCCCTCGACCACGCCCGCCGCCGCCTACAAGGCCTGGATCGCGGGCTCGCTCGCCCCGGCCGGTGCGCTGGTGGTCGACGCGGGCGCGGGCGCGGCGGTGCGGCGCGGCAAGAGCCTGCTGGCGGCCGGCGTGCGGCGGGTGGAGGGCCGCTTCGACAAGGGGGAGGCCGTGGTGATCCGCGACGAGGCCGGCGCCGAGATCGCCCGCGGCATCGTCCGCTACCAGTCCGACCACGCCGAGCAGATCTGCGGCCTTAAGAGCGCCGCCATCGAGCCGGCGCTGGGCTACACTTCCGGCCCCCTGGTCCATGCCGACGACCTGGCGCTGGCGGCGCACGGCTCGCCGGCCTGATTTTGTCGGGCGATGAAAACGGATAAGGCTCACCGCGAGCCCATGGGGGACAGTTTGGACGACGGCGGCGCGAGACGCGATCCTGGCCCGGCCCGAGAGGGACGGCTGGAGGCGCTCGCCCCCGGCCAGGCCATCGTGTTCGGCGGCGATCGCGTCGCCTATGTGAGCCCCGACCTGGCCGCCGCCTTCAAGGCCGGCGACCGCCTGCTGGTGGTCCAGGACACCGGCGACCTGCTGCACGTCCCCGGCGCCGAGCAGGCCGTGGCCGCCGAGGCGGTGGGCCGCGCCGACCAGGCCTTCGCCCGCATGGGCGAGGTCTCCGACGACGCCGTCTCGGCCTTCTTCGAGGCCTTCGCGGCCCGCCTGGCCGACGACGCCTGCTGGGACGCGATCGCCGCCGCCAACGCCGCCGATGTCACGGCGGCCGCGGCGCGCGGGCGGTCCACCACCCGCCTGGTCGCGGGCGAGGCCATGTGCGCCGACATGATCGCGGGCCTCAGGGCTTGGCGCGACGCCGAGCCTTCGCGCGGCAGGGTGCTGGAGCGCATCGAGCACCCCGGCTGGAGCGTCGAGCAGGTCTCGGCCCCGCTGGGCCCGGTGGGTTTCGTCTTCGAGGGCCGCCCCAACGTCTTCGCCGACGCCACCGGCGTGCTGCGCGGCGGCAACACCGTGGTCTTCCGCATCGGCTCCGACGCGCTGGGCACCGCGCGCGCCATCGTGGCGCACGCGCTCGCCCCGGCGCTGGCGCAGGCCGGCCTGCCGGAAGGCGCTGCGGTGCTGGTGGATTCCGCCGCCCACGCCGCCGGCTGGGCGATGTTCGCCGACCCGCGCCTGGCGCTTGCGGTGGCGCGCGGATCGGGTCCGGCCGTCGCCCAACTGGGCGCTATCGCCCGCCAGGCGGGGACACCCGTCAGCCTGCACGGCACGGGCGGCGCCTGGATCGTGGCGGCGGAAAGCGCGGACGCGACCCGGTTCTTCGCGGCGGTCTTCCATTCCCTGGACCGCAAGGTCTGCAACACACTCAACGTCTGCTGCATCGTGCGCAGCCGCGCCGGCGAACTCGTGCCGGTGTTCCTGGACGCCCTGGCCCGGGCCGGCGAGCGGCGGCAGGGCTGGAAGCTGCACGTGGCGCAGGACGACCTCAGCCTGATCCCCGCTGAGCTGCGCGCCGCCCGCGGCCTGGTCGTCCGGGCCGACGGCGCGCGCGAGGAGGCGCTGGTGGAGCCGATCGCCGACGCCGACCTGGGCCGCGAATGGGAGTGGGAGGCGACGCCGGAAGTCAGCCTGAAAGTCGTGGACGGGGTCGAAGAGGCCGTGGCGCTCTTCAACGCGCTGAGCCCGCGCTTCGCCGCGAGCCTGATCGCCGAGGACCAGGACGCGCAGCGGCGCTTCTACGACACCATCGACGCGCCGTTCACCGGCGACGGCTTCACCCGCTGGGTGGACGGCCAGTACGCGCTGGACCGGCCGGAGCTCGGGCTCTCCAACTGGCAGAATGGGCGCCTCTTCGCGCGCGGCGGCGTGCTGGCCGGCGACGGCGTGTTCTCGGTCCGCGCCCGCGTGCGGCAGGCCGACGCCGGTCTCGACCGACAGGGCGCGCCGACCCCGCCCCGCGGGACCTGACGCGCGCCATGTGGTCCGCCGGGCCGGCCAGGCGCCTTCCGAGCGGAGGACATCCCGCGGCGCTGCGGCCGGGCTTCCATCTGCACCGGGGCATGCGGGTGGGTCTCTACGGCGGCTCGTTCAACCCCGCGCACGAGGGCCATGCCCATGTCGCCGAAACCGCCAGGCGGCGGCTGGGGCTCGACCGCGTGATCTGGCTGGTCTCGCCGCAGAACCCGCTGAAGGAACGCCACGAGACCGCCGGCCTCGCCGAGCGGATGGCCGGGGCCCGCGCCCTCGCCAAGGGGCCCGGCATGATCGTCGCCGACGTCGAGAGCCGGCTGGGCTCCGCCTACACCATCGACACGGTCCGCGCCCTGAAGCGGCGGTTTCCCGGCGTCCATTTCGTCTGGATCATGGGCGCCGACAGCCTGGCTGCCTTCCACTGCTGGCGGGGCTGGACGCAGATCATGCGCGAAATCCCGCTGGCGGTGGTGTCGCGGCCCTGGATATCGCTGAGGAGTCGGTTCGCGCCGGCGGCGCGGCGCTTCGCCCGGGGGCGCCTGTCGGCCCGCCAGGCGCGCACCCTGCCCGGATCGACCCCGCCCGCCTGGGTGTTCCTGTTCGGGCGCTTCAACTTCCAGAGCTCATCGGCGCTCAGGGCGCGGCTGGCGGCGGCCTCGCCCAAGTCTTCGTGAGAGCCCTGACCAAACCCCCCGCGATGTGGTAGGGTGACCGGTAGCGAGGATTTCAAAGGAGCACCCCGCTGAACCGTAAAACTGCGCCGCGCGCGCAAGAAGGTCCGACAGCCGCCCCCGCAAAGGGCGCGGATTCTTCCGCTGACGTCCAGGCCCGCATCTCGGCCCTGGAAGATCTGATCCTGGCCCGGCTCGACGACGACAAGGCCCAGGACGTCGTATTCATCGACCTCAAGGGCAAGAGCGCCGTGGCGGATGGCCTGGTGGTCGCCTCCGGGCGGTCGCACCGCCATGTGGGCGCCATGGCCGACCACCTGCTCCGGGCGCTGAAGGACGAAGGCTATGGCCGCTGCCGGGTGGAAGGCATGCCGCACTGCGACTGGGTGCTGATCGACACCGGCGACGTGATCATCCACCTGTTCCGGCCCGAGGTGCGCACCTTCTACAACATCGAGAAGATCTGGTCGGTGGACAGTTCGCACATGACGCCGACCCATCAGGCGGTCTGAGGCCGGTTGCGGATCGGCATCGTCGCCATCGGCCGGCTGGCGCGCTCGCCAGAGACCGAACTCGTGAAGCTCTACCTCGAGCGGGCGACCAACGCTGGCCGCGCGCTGGGCCTGGGCCCAGTCGAGGCCGTG
Source organism: Caulobacteraceae bacterium (assembly GCA_947478785.1). Taxonomy (GTDB): domain Bacteria; phylum Pseudomonadota; class Alphaproteobacteria; order Caulobacterales; family Caulobacteraceae; genus Phenylobacterium. The sequence goes on along the minus strand of CANJXI010000025.1, from coordinate 6,743 downwards.
GAGGTCGAAAGCCGCAAACCCGGCAAGGCGGCCGAGGCCGAGGCGCTGCAGGCCCACCTGGCCGGCGCCCACGTCATCGCCTGCGACGAGCACGGAACGGCCCGGCCCTCGCGCGCTTTCGCCGATGAAATCGCCCGGCTGCGCGACGATGGGGTGCGGCGCCTGGTGTTCCTGATCGGCGGGGCCGATGGCCTGGACCCGGGCTTGCTGGCGCGCGCCAACGACAAGCTGGCCTTTGGGCCGCAGACCTGGCCCCACGCCTTGGCCCGCGCCATGCTGGCCGAACAGGTCTATCGGGCGGTCACAATCCTGGGCGGATCGCCTTATCATCGGGACTGATGACCAACCGGACCCTGCTCTTTCCCGTCACCCTGGCCGCCCTGGCGCTGACCGCCGTGGCGGTCGCCGCGACTGAGGAGAAGCTCGCCCGGCTGAACGTCGAGGAGACCACGCTCTCCGCGGAGCAGGCGCACAACATGAGCCAGCTCGCCCGCCTGCTGTCGGTGTTGGAGCGGCTGAAGCGCGATCCGCCGCCGGCGCTGCTGGTGTCGGCCGGTGACGCCAAGGATGCGGTCCGCGCCGCGATCCTGGTCAAGGCGATGACGCCGGACCTCCAGGCGCGCGCGCTGGAATACGCCCGCGAGGCCTCGGAGATGATGCGCCTGCGCCGCCTGGCCGCGGTCGAGAGCGAGGCGCTGTTCACCCATGACAGCGCCCGCGCCGAGGCCAGTCCGCTGGCGCGGGATGCGCCCATGCTGCGCGGTCCATCCGGTTCGTATGCGACCGACGCCGCCATCACCCCGCCCCAAAGCCTGATTAGCCCTGTGTCCGGACCGGTGGTGCGGCGCTACGGCGAGGCGCTGACCAGCGGTGGGCGGGCCAATGGATTGACCATCGCGGCGCCGCGCGGCGCCCAGGTGGCCAGCCCTGGCCCGGGATCCGTACAGTACGTCGGCCCCGTGAAGGGTTGGGGCGTCATCTTGATATTAAGACTGGCGGGTGGATACCATCTGGTGCTTGCTGGCCTGGAGCGGACGTCGGTTTCGGTCGGGCAATCTGTCGCGGCGGGACAGGCTGTCGGACAGATGCCGGATGGCCGACAAGGCTCCACGGAACTCTATCTGGAGGTTCGTGAGCAGGGCGCGTCCGTCGATCCGGCGCGCTGGTTGAATACAAAACCGGGCTGAACGCGTAAGCGTTCGTGGGGACTTGTCACATCACGGCCAGGGTCGGCCGTCAAAGGAGCCTACGGCAGGCGATGAAGAAGTACCTTCTGATCGGCGTTTCGGCCTTCGTGCTCGGCGCGGGCTCCATGGCCTACCTCAGCCAGCACGCGGTCGCCGCGGCCCAGCCGCGCGCCAGCACCTACCGCATGCTGCTGCTGTTCGGCGACGTGCTGGACACGGTGGAGCGGCAGTATGTGACGCCGGTCGACGACACAAAGCTGCTGCGCGCGGCGCTGGACGGCATGCTGACTTCGCTGGACCCCCACTCCGGCTACCTGGACCCTGAGAACTTTGACGACATGCGCGACCAGACGCGCGGCGAATACGGCGGCCTGGGCCTAGAGGTCACCAGCGAGGACGGCGTGGTCAAGGTGATCTCGCCGATGGACGGCACGCCGGCCGCCAACGCGGGCGTCAAGCCGGGCGACTACATCACCGCCGTGAATGGCGATTCCGTGCTGGGCCTGTCGGTCAATGACGCGGTCAAGCAGATGCGCGGCAAGCCCGGCGAGACTGTCACCCTGACCATCGCCCGCGAGAAGGCCGATCCCTTCGACGTCAAGATCGTGCGCGAGGTCATCAAGCCCAAGACCGCCACGGCCAAGCTCGATGGCGATTTCGGCGTGCTGCGGATTTCCGGCTTCAACGAGAAGACCACCGACGAGGCCGAAGCCGCCTTCGCCGAGATCAAGGCCAAGAACCCCAAGATGAAGGGGCTGATCCTCGACCTGCGGCGCAACCCGGGCGGGCTGCTCGATCAGGCGGTCTCGATCTCCGACCTGTTCCTTGAGGGCGGCGAGATCGTCAGCCAGCGTGGCCGCGACCCGCGCGACGTGGAACGCTACAACGCGCGTCCGGGCGACATGATCGGCGGCCTGCCGATCGTGGTGCTGATCGATTCCGGCACCGCCTCGGCCGCCGAGATCGTCGCCGGCGCCCTGCAGGACCGAAAACGCGCCGAGATCGTCGGCCTGACCAGCTTCGGCAAGGGTTCGGTGCAGACCGTGATTCCGCTGCGCGGCGGCATGGACGGGGCGCTGAAGCTGACCACCGCCAAATATTACACGCCGTCCGGCCGCTCGATCCAGAAGACCGGCATCGAGCCGGACCTAGAGGTCGCCTCCTCGAAGGACGAGGCCCAGACCATCGCCAACCGCGCCTTCCAGTTCTCCGAGGCCTCTTTCCGCAACGCGCTGAACGCCGACGAGGGCAAGGTCCGCAAGGCGCCGCACGCGCCCGCCGAGGCCCCGCCGGACACCTTCGACGTCAAGAAGGACTTCCAGATGGCGCGGGCGGAGGATGTGCTGCGCTACGGCTCGGTGGCGGCGACGCCCAAGCTTCCCAAGCCAACCGCCCGGCTGGCGGAGGTCATCAACAAGGCCCGCGTGGCCGAAGTGAAACCGCCCGTCGCCAAGTAATGGCGGCAAATTCGCGCGTCAGGGGAAGCTTTAGCTCAGATTTCGCAAACTGGATTATGGTGCCGCTCCCTTGGTTGTGTGGATGCCGGCGTGAAGCGAGCGAATTTCAAGACCCTGCTGGCGGGCGTGGCCCTGGCCGCGGCCCTCGGCATGGGCGCAGCGGGGGAGGCGGCCGCGGCCGTGGTGACCTTCGACAGCCACACCCCGCCGCCCGGCGCGGACTACACGACCGAGCCCAACGCCTTCGACGACGGCGGCCTCCATTTCGAGGGCGGCCAGTTCTATTTCATCCCGCCCGCGCTGGTCAGCCTGCCCACGCCGCAGGCCTCGATCTTCATGGAAACCGCGCTCGAGCCCGTAGTGATCTCGCGCGCCGGCGGCGGAGTCTTCGATCTGCTGTCGATCATGCTGGGTCTTGGCGAGTACAATTCGGCGGCGGCCTTGGACCGGGTGACCGTCACCGGAACCCGCACCGGCGCCTGCGGCATGGCCTGCACGGTCAGCGCCGACCTGCAGGTCGGCTATGGCTTCACGACTTTCGACCTGACGGGGTTCACAGGGCTTTCCTCGGTGTCCTTCGGCGTCCAGCAGACGCCCGGCCAGGGCGGCCAGTACGCCGACGACACGGGCTACCTCGCCTTCGACAACGTCCGCTATGCGGTCGCCGGCGCCGCCGTGCCCGAGCCAGCCGGCTGGTCGATGCTGATCCTGGGCTTCGCCGGCCTGGGCGCCCTGTTGCGTCGCCGCCGCGCCACCTTCGGCGCGGCCTGACGACCTCCCATAACCGGTCCCGTCGCCGATGTTTGGGAATCGGTTGTTAACCCTGTTGAGGCACGTTCCGTAAGAGGAGCACCCCGACTGTGGCCATGATTGCGATTCCGCGTTTCACCGCCCCGAAGTTCGGGCCGATCCCCGTCAAGGCGCTGATCGCGAACCCATACGTGGGCGCGGGGGCGGCCGCCGTCCTGCTGGCCGTCGCCGTCGCCACCCTCATGGCGCTGGTCGGACCGACACACCGCGATCCCGCGGCGGTCCGGACGGCGTTGGCGCCGGTGATCGCGCGCGCGCCGGCCGGATGGCGCCAGGCCCTGACGGATCCACACGGTCCGATGGTGGTGACCGAAGATGTCGTGCGGCTTTCCGACCATCCGCTGGGCCCCATGGCCGGCGGCGCCTGGAACCGGCCAGGCGCGGCGGCGCCGCATGTCCTGGCGCCCGGCTCCCCGCTGCCTGTCGCGCCCATCGCCGGCTTCTTCTCCCAGGGACCCATGGGCTCCCTGCCGATCATCGCCCAGGATGGGCGCACGCCCTTCGACGCCTATCGCCGCCCGTTCGCGCCTAATGGGCGGCCGAAGGTGGCCCTGGTGATCGGCGGCCTTGGCCTGAACGCCCGCGCCACCCAGGCGGCCATCGAGACCCTGCCGGGCGAGATCACCCTGTCCTTCGTGCCCTATGCGGAGGGCCTACAAGGCTGGGTCGACATGGCCCGGGCCCACGGCCATGAGGTGCTGATCGAGACCCCGATGGAGCCCACCGACTATCCCGACAACGACCCGGGCCCCTACGCCCTGCTCGTCGACGGGCAGCCGTCGGAGACCGCCCGGCGGCTCGAGTGGACCCTGTCGCGGACCACGGGCTACTTCGGCCTGACCAACTACCTGGGCTCGAAGTTCCTGGCCAGCGACCACGCCTACCAGGCCTTCATCGCCGCCATTCGGGGACGCGGGCTGGGCTTCATCGACGACGGCCTGGCGGCCAAGCGGACCGGGGGCGGACTGCCGCGCGCCTCGGCCGAGCGAGTGATCGACGACCAGCTCAGCCAGGCCGGCATCGACCAGCAGCTGGTGGCGCTGGAATCCGGCGCCCTGCAGCGCGGCCAGGCGCTGGGCGCGGGCTTCGCCTATCCGGTAACCCTGGAGACCGTGGCGCGCTGGTCGCAGGGACTTGAGCAACGGGGCTTCCAGTTGGCTCCGGCCTCGGCGATGGTGCGCCGCTAGGCTTTTCGTCTGGCGTGCTCGGACGGGTGGACCGATATCCGCTTCACCTGACCGCCCCAGCCTCAAAGGGGTTCATGAACCAGGATCTGGACCTTTACCGGCCCAACGTCGGCGTAGTGCTGTTCCATGCGGACGGCCGCGTCTGGCTGGGCCGGCGCGCCGGCACCCCGGGCCCGCACAACTGGCAGTTCCCACAAGGCGGCATCGATCCCGGGGAGGCTCCCGAGGCCGCCGCCCGCCGGGAACTCGCCGAAGAATCGGGCGCCCGTAGCGTCAGCCTGCTCGGCCGCACCGACGGCTGGGTGACCTATGATTTTCCCGCCGGTTACGGCGGCTCCAAGGCGGCGCGCGGCTTCAAGGGGCAGAAACAGGTCTGGTTCGCCTTCCGCTTCGATGGCGAGGAGGCCGAGTTCGACCTGGCCGCGCATGTCCCCGCGGAGTTCGACGCCTGGCGCTGGGGATATCTCCGCGAGACGCCCGCTCTGGTCGTGCCCTTCAAGCGCGCGGCCTATGAGGCGGTAGTCGGCGCATTCTCCGGCTTCGCGGTGACGTGAACGCTGGACGGCGCGCGCCTAATGATTGTTAAGAAGGGAATGACAGCCTCCATCATCATGGTGCACGGCGCCTTCTGCGGTGGCTGGGCCTATGAGCGGTTCCGCGCGCCGTTCGAGGCGGCGGGGTTCGCCGTCGCCACGCCAGACCTGCGCGGGCATGGCCCGGACGAGCCTACCGGCCGGGTGGCCGGCGTCTCGATGAGCCATTACGCCGACGACATCGCCGCGCTATGCGCGGCCGAGCCCGAACCGCCGGTGCTGCTGGGCCATTCCATGGGCGGCCTCGTCGCCCAGCTCGCGGCGCGCAAGGTTCCGGTCAAGGCGCTCGTCCTCCTGGCGCCCTCTCCGCCCTGGGGAATCACCGGCTCGAGCCTGGAGGAAGCCGCGACGGCGTTCGGGGTGCAGATGATGGGCGCCTTCTTCGCCGGCGCGATCCCCCCCGACCGGAACCTGATGCGCGCCTACACCCTGGACCGGGTCCCGGCCGAGGAGCGTGAGGCCGTGGTGTCGCGCCTGCGGCCGGAGAGCGCGACGGCGGTGCGCGAGACCCTGAACTGGTGGCTGGATCCGTTCATGACCACCAGCATGGGCGCCGGCCCTCTGGACGCGCCCTCCCTGGTCGGCTGCGCGCCCGCGACGTGGTGCATCCGCCGACCACGGCCAAGGCCACCGCCGCCCGGATCGGCGCGGACTTCCGGAGCATGCCGGGGATGAGTCACTGGCTGGTCGGCGAGCCTGGGTGGGAGAGCGTCGCGGAGCTGGTGCTGCGGTGGCTGGCCGAGGAGACCAGGGCGGCGGCTTAAGGGCGCCGGCCAAGGCCGGCGCGGATCAGGCCCGCCAGGGCGATCAGCGCCCAGACGCTTTCCATCACGGTGGCCGACAGGTTGAAGTCGGCGGTCAGCAGGGACAGCAGGATCAGGCCCGCGCCGACCAGGTTGAGGGCGTGCGCCAGCGCGCGCCTGGGATCGAGCCGGCCGAAGGCCGCGCCGCCGTAGGCTATCAGGATCACCAGGACGCCGCAGAGGCCGGCGGCGTCCGTCCAGGCGATCAGAACTTGCGTTCCTGATAGTAGAATTCGGCCGTGGAAAATTTGGCGTTGAGGGCGGTGTCGTCCGGCTTGGTCAGGGTGGTGAAGTTGACCGCCGTGGAGGCCTGGGCGTCGAAGTGCTCCCAGGAGCGCTGCACGCGCTTCACCCCGTCGTCATAGACCTTCACATAGTTGGCCTGCAGGATCAGCTCGGGCTGGTGCAGGAAGGCCCAGGTGTTGACCGCCTTCACGATCGGGTCGGTCTGGTTGACCGCGTAATGGATGTCGCCACGGCAGACGTCGCGGTTCGAGCCCACCGCGTAGACAGTGACCGTATAGGCCTTGTCGCCGCCCAGCGGCGCGCTCCAGGTCCCCTCGCGGCGGTTGAACTTCATGCCGGGGAAGGACTTGGCCAGCTGGTCGAGATCCCCGCCCCGGACGACTGGAACGCAGATCTGGGTGATGACCTGCAGCAGCACGGCGCCGTCGCCGCTGGTGGGCAGGGTGGGCGGAGCCTCGGC
>CANJXI010000024.1 GCA_947478785.1 Caulobacteraceae bacterium | reverse complement strand
TCTCCTCGAGGAACGGCATGTAGATGTAGGATTCCACGTCGCATTGCGCGCCGGGATAGCGGTTCCAGTACCAGGTGCCGCCGAAGTCGCCCGCCCGGTCGATGACCCGGAAATCGGTGACGCCCTGCCGTGTCAACCAGACGGCCGCCGACGTGCCGCCGAGGCCCGCGCCGATGATCGCGACATCGGTCTCCTCGATCACGGGCGCGCGGCGGAAGTCCGGATCGGCGAAGGGATCGCGATCGAAGTCCTCGAAGTAGCCATCGAGCTCGCGGTACTGCACCGCGCCGTCCGACCGCAGGCGTTTGTCCCGCTCGGCGCGGTACCGCTCCAGAGTCTCTTCGATGGAACTGCGCGGCGATCCCTTGGCTGGGTCCGTCATCCGATCCTCTTCCCTAACGCATGGAGCAGGCCGCCGTGTTCCCGCGCCTACCGACACCCCGGATCATCATGCCGTTGGCCCTGGCGTCGCGCCAGCCCTCGCGGCCCAAAACTTATCCGCGCCGTCCTAAAGACCGCGCGTATCGGATAGGAACCGGCTTTCCGGTATGACGAGCGGCCGCCCTGCGGCGGATCATGATGTTCGATCATGATCCGCCGACAAGGCCTGGCCTGACGGGTGTGGCCGATCCGAGTCTAGAACTTGCTGCGGACGGTGACGCCGAAGGTCCTGGGGGCGCCGGGCAGGCCGCTGGAAATCCCGAAGGGTCCCGTGTTCGCCAACCCGATGAAGTACAGCTTCTTGGTCAGGTTGCGGACCCAGGCGTCCACCGAGACATTGCCGCCGCGGATCTTGTCCAGTCCGATGCGGGCGCTCCAGATCCCATAGCCCTTCTGAATCGAGGACTTGTCGAGGTTGTTCGACAGGGTGTTGTCGTTCGAGTTGAAGTCCGAGTAGTTGATGCTGCTGGTATAGGTGTAGTCCGTGCTGGCGTTGAAGGTGCCGTACCCTTCGAAGTCATGCCGATAGTCCGCGCCCGCGTTGATGGTCCACTTGGGGGCCTGGGCGACGGTGTTACCCTTCAGGTCCACCGGCACCAGGACGCCAGCCGCGTTCCGGAAGCTGTAGGGGAAGCTGTCGTAGGTCGCCTTGAGGTGCGCGCCCGCCAGCCGCAGCGTCACCCCGCCGTCGAAGGCCAGCTGCGCCTCCAGCTCTTCGCCAAACAGCGTCGCCTTGGCGGCGTTGACGGTGATGGCGCTGAACCGGTTGTTCTCGAAAATGGTCTGCGATCGCTGGATATTGCTATACTTGTTACGGTAGAGCGCGACGTTCGTCCGCAGTTGCGCGAACTCCAGGTTCCAGTCGCGCTTCAGGCCCAGCTCGATGTCGGTCACGGTTTCAGGCTTGAAGGTCAGTCGCGAGGGTTCGATGACGGTGCCATTGAAGCCGCCGGCGCCGAAGCCGCGCCGGGTGACGGCGTAGACCAGCGTGTCCGGATCCACCTGCCAGTCCAGGCCGACAGTCCAGGTCGGGTTCTTAAACGACGCGCTGACCTTGCGCGAGCAGTTGGCGACGTCGACGCCCACGGTCCCGCCGATGCTGCAGCGTCCGTTCGTAAACGTCTGCTCAAAGAGCGAGACGTCCACCTTGGTATGACGATAGCCCCCCGTCAGCCGGACATTGTGGATGATCTCGACCGTGGCCTGCCCATAGAAGCCCGATTGCTTGTTCCCGTTGACGCTAAAGCCGTTAAACACTTGCTGAACCGCCGGCCCGATATCGAAAAGGAGCTGGGTGCTGAAATTGCCGAAGCTCGGGGGAAGGCTCTTGGTCTCCGAACTGGAATGATAGTAGCCGACCACCCAGTTCAGGGAGCCGTCGCTGCGCTTCCCGCGGATCTGGCCTTCGACGGACCGGTCATAAGAGTGGGAGCGTCCGGACTGGTTGATCGCGGTGATCGGATAGCCGTCGTTGTCCTGGACAAACTTGCTGGTGCTTTCGACGTAGCCGACAATACCGCGGGCGCTCACGTCGCCCACGAAATCGCCCAGGATCGGGCCGAAATCGTAGTCAGCGACGTCTGAGACGGCGAGCGTGCGGCTGTAGGTCTCGGGGTTGGTCTTGATGTTCGAGCCGAACGGCCCCAGCGCCTGAGCCGTGGCGAACAGGGTTTCAATGGGCGGGCCGGTATACCGGTTGATCGGGGCCGGGATGATGGGGCGGGCGCCATAGAAGCACGCGGCCTGCGTATTGCTCGTGCACGGCCGAAGTTCGGTCGGGAACAGGCCGGGGCTGTATTCGTGGTCCGTGAAATATTCCGCCGTGAGAAGGTTCTGAGCCTTGTCGGTCGGCTTGGCCAGGAGCCCGAGGCGACCGCCGAAGTGCCCGTCGCTGTCCAGGGCGGGCAGTCCGGCCCGCTTGACGTAGCCGCCCCGCTTTTCGCCGTCCAGGGCGATCCGCGCGGCGAACTTGTCGCCGAGCGGCATGTTGAGGATCCCCGTGCCACCGTACATGCTGTAGTTGCCGAGGCGGGCCTCGGCCGAGGCTTCGAACTCGTTGCCCGGAGTCTTGGGCCGAAACACCAGCACGCCGGCGGTCGAGGCCGCGCCGAACAGGGTGCCCTGCGGGCCCTTCAGCACTTCCACCGACCCGAGGTCGAAGAAGTTGTTGATGCTGCGGGTGCTGCGGCGGATTTCCGATTCGTACACGATCACCGACGCGGACCGCAGGCCCCGCAAGGCGACACCCAGCCCCTGGCGGCCGGTGGTGTTGTTCCTGGAGCCGAACTGCAATGTGGGCACCGCCGTCTGGAGGTCGGCCAGCACATTGATCGCGCGTTTTTCCAGGTCGTTGGCGGTCAGCGCGCTGACCGCGACAGGCACCTCCTGCAGGCGCTCTTCCTGACGGCGGGCCGTCACCACGACTTCTTCAAGGACGCCTGCCGTGCGGGCCGGACTGGCCGCGGGGCGTTGCTGGGCGACACCGGGTGTCGCCGACGCCGCAAACGCCAATATGACGGCGCTCGCGCCGAGCATGTGCCTACGCATATATCCTCCCTGGAATTTTCAATTTATTGAATTGGCGAAGCCCCAATTCCGCCTAATTAATCAGACCAGCCCCGTTCCGTTTCGGCAAGTCTCATCGTTGCAAAGTTTGCAACAACGACGGCGGCTGTTGCGCGCGGGTCACAATTGGCGACACGACCGCAGGGCCGGGCCGGACGCGAACCGGTCACATGGGTCGGGACGAGATCAACCGAGATTTCGGCCGTCCCGCAGGCTTTTGTTCAGCGCCACGCTCGCCTCCATCCTGGCGATCTGGTCCGGTGTCGCGTCTGACTGATGGCGGGCCTTCCACTCGGCCTGCGGCATGCCATAAATGGCCTCCCGGGCCTGATCGCGATTCAGCGCGCCGCCGGAAGCGTCCATGAGCCAATCCGCCAGGCAATTGCGGCAAAAGCCCCCAACGCCCATCAGATCCACGTTCTGAACGTCGGATCGGAGCCTCAGGTGATCGACCAGGCGATGGAACGCCTCGGCGGCCAGGTGATCATCGATCCGGGTCATATGGAAAGGCTCCTCCTCGGCGTCACGGGCCTGGACCCGTCCGGGTTCAGATGGAATCATCTGAGGCGGATGAGAAGGGTCTATCTTCAAGGGTTTGGGGCGCGCTTCCGACGGTCGCCGCCATCCAGCGGCTGCTGGGGCGCTCGAGCGGCGCGCGAAGAAAGACTGAGGTTGCGCGTGCGCCGGACGGCGCGGACAGTGAGGCGCGCCCCTCGCGGCGGCGTCCTGCAGATAGGGTCAAGGAGTCCGCGTATTGGTGTCAAAGACGCTACCCCGCCGCACCGTCCTGCAGGGCCTGGGCGGCCTCGCCGTCGCCGGCGCCGCCCGGGCCGAGACCGCGCCGGGCGCGACCGGCGAGTTCGGATTTGTCGCGATCGGCGACTGGGGCCGTAAGGGCGGGATGCGCCAGGGCGATGTCGCCGTCGCGATGGGCAAGGCCGCCGCGGAGGTCGAGAGCCGCTTCGTGCTGTCGGCCGGCGACAACTTCTATCCCGCCGGCGTCGAGTCGGCGACGGACGAGCACTGGCGCAAGTCCTTCCAGGACGTCTACACCGCCCCGGCCCTGCAGACGCCCTGGATCGCCGCCCTGGGAAACCACGACTACCGCGGACATCCTGGCGCCCAGGTCGCCTATGCCCGCACGAACCGGCGCTGGCGGATGCCGAGCCGGTATTACGCCCTGGGCGGGGCGGAGTTCGGCGTGCCGCAGCTCGAGGTGTTCGTCCTCGACACCACGCCGATCGTCGGCGGAGACGCCGAGGCGCTGATGCGCCTTACGCGGGGCCGCGTGACGCTGCCGGATCCGGAACCTCAGGTCGCCTGGCTGGCCGCTGCCCTGGCGGGGTCGACGGCCGAGTGGAAACTGGTGGTCGGCCACCACCCCATCCGCTCAGGCGGCCGCCACGGCGACTCGGCCATCCTGCAGGCGCGGATCGAACCGCTCCTCGCGGCCCATGGCGTTCAGGCCTACATCTGCGGCCACGACCACGACCTGCAACACATCCGGGCCGGCGGCACCGACCACATCTGCACCGGGTCGGGTTCCTCCTGCGGCGACGCCTTCGATGTAGAGGGCGGGCTGTTCCGCCAGTCGGTGGAGGGGTTCGCCATGTTCAGGCTGGATGGCGAGACACTGCGGCTGGATTTCCGCGATTTCACCGGACGGACGCTGCATCAAAGCGCGATTCCCAAGGGCCCCGTCGCCTAGGGCTAGGCGGTCCAGGCCGTGAAGATCCATCCCTCGGTGAGGGTGGAGAGTTGCACGCTCACCAGGATCATCTGAGCGCCGCCGCCTGGCCCCCCGATCAAATCCCACGCGTCCCGAGGGATTCGAGGGGTTTGCTGCGCCGCGAAGTGAGGGACGTGAGGCGTCGGGGGCGTCCCAACGTGGCGGTGGCGCCGAGGTTGAGGATTGTGGCGCTTCGGCGCCGAAAGGGCGCCGCGGGCTCAGGTGAAAGTCCACGGCCGCTCAATCAGCAGCCAAGGGGCAAAGCCCGGCTATTCCAGTGATTAATCGAGAAACACGGATAAAATTGGAACCGACTGTGGCGAGGTCGTGTTGGGGCGCCGAGGGACAATCCTGGAAGGCCTCTGTGTATGAAAAAGTTTATTCTCGCCGCCTCGTTGGCGGCGACCCTGCTGGCAGGCGGGTCCGCAAGCGCCGCGCAAATGATCAGCTTCACGCCGCCGGAGGCTGACGGCTCCTTCACCGGCATGTTCGGCAACATGAACGTCGATCCCGGTGCGTTCACCGATACTTACACGTTCAATCTCCCGACCGGCGTGGCCGGCTACACCATCAGTTCGATCTTCAACAACATGGCGGCCACGAACAACATCGACTTCACGTCGGTCGCTTTCAACGGCACCCCCTTCAGCATTGGATCCACGGGCAATGTGGAATTCCGTTTCCTGCAGGACGCGCACACCACAGCCGGCAGTCAGACGCTGGTTGTGAGCGGCGTGAGTGGCGGCAACGGCACCTACGATGGCACCATCGCCTTCGCCCGCCTGACCGCAGTGCCTGAGCCCGCCTCCTGGGCTATGATGATGATGGGCTTCGGCGGCCTCGGCGCCATGATGCGCACGAACCGTCGTCGCGCGGCTGCCTCAGCCGCCTAGCCACGCCTTTGGTCTTCGCCCGGATCGGGCGAGGACCAAACGGGCCCTGGCGCGGCGCGCCTGGGCATATTCGCCAAATACTTGACGAGTAGGTTCATGTCATGATGGATATCATCACGATATCTATAGGTATCTTTATTTTAGTTGCGGTATTATCATTCTATATTTGGAGAAATTTGTTTCGCTATTTGTCCTCAATTTGGAGCAACGAACTATTCTGCCCACATGATCTATCGAATATGTGAGATTTATAGATCCATCTAACGGGAATGTGCGGTGCGAATATCTTGTTGACGGTCACAAGGTCTTTCATTGCGATTAATTCGCAGTATTATCTTGGTGGATCGGCCCAACCGCAACAAAAGACCCCATGGAAATTCCCACAGCCGCGATTGCACTATCGGCGCTTGGCCATCAGCCGCGGCTGGAACTCTTTCGCCTGCTGGTCCGCGCGGGGCGCGAGGGCATGGCGGCGGGTGAGATCGGTCGAAGCCTCGGCGCCGTTCAGAATACGGTGTCCAGCTATCTGAAAATCCTTTCCCAGGCCGGGCTTATCGCCCCGCGCAGGGAGGGTCGCTCGATCATCTACGTCGCCGACTACCAACAGATCGGCGCCCTTCTGCGGTTCCTGGTGGAAGACTGCTGCAATGGGGACCCGGAGGCCTGCGCCAGCGCCTTCGGTTCGATCGGCGGCAGCCGCGACTGCTGTTAGCTTCGCGCGCCGGCTTCAAGTGAAGAGCTTGGCGACCTGTCGGTCCGCGGGCGCCAGGGCCCGGTCGATCAAGGAGGGGGCGATCGCGTTGATCCGGACGTAGAGCGCCTCGGGAAAGCCGATGAATATTTCCCGCCGGCGCTCGGCGATGGCCTTGACGATGCGCGCGGCGACCAGGCCCGGTTCATCCATCGCCGTCTTGGTGAGCTTGGCGAAGGCCATGACCTGGGCATTGTTGAACCCCGTGCGGACGGCGCGGGGCGCGACATAGGTGACCCGCACCCCGGAACCCGCGAGTTCGCGCCGTAGCGCCTGGCTCAAGCCGCGAAGGCCGGCCTTCGAGGCCGAATAGGTCGCGAAGTGCGCGAAGTTGATGGCGCCGAACACCGAGCCAATGTTGACGATCTGGCCCCAGCCCCTGGACCGCATGCCCGGCAGCACCGCCTGGGCGAGACGGGTCGGCGCGACCAGATTGACCATGAAAGTCCGCAACAGGTGATCGGGCTCCTGGGCCTCGAACGGTCCGAAATGCAAAATCCCCGCAACGTTGACCAGGATGTCCCAGTCGCGCGCCGCGGCCCAGCAGGCTACCGCCTCGAGCCCGTCGGCCGTCGAAAGGTCGCAGGCGAAAAAACCGAGGCCGGCTTCCGCGGGGGGCGCGCGGTCGAGGATAGTGACCTCGGCCCCTTCGGCGCGCATCGCGCCAGCCACGCGCGCGCCGATCTCGCCGCTGCCGCCGGTCACCAGCACCCGCTTGCCGCTAAACCGCATGGACGATGCTCCGGCCGTGGGGAATGGACCGGAACAGGTCGCCGAACAGATCGAACATCCGCCTGGCCATCTGGACGATGGCCTCCTGGTCCGCGGGATCGTTCACCTCGGTCATGAGGCCCTGGAAAAAGGCCATGTGATCCTGGTCCAGGGCGCCGTGGGAGGTGAGATAGGAAAAACATTCCGGGCCAAGTCCGAGGCCGACGGCGAGGCGCGCCGCGCCTTGGGAGGCCAGGGCGATACTGACGCCCTCCAACACGAAGATCATGCCGAACAGCCCCATCGGATTGCGCTTGCCGACCACGTCGTAGGCATGGGCGATCATTGCCGAGGTGGCGGCGGTGGGCGCGCTGGCGGCCGCGTCGGCGCGGTTCCCGCCGCAGTGGCCGATGTCGTCCAGGATCCACTGTTCGTGGCCCGTCTCCTCGGCGATGTAGCCTTCCAGCGCCCGCGCGAAAAAGGCGTGCGAGGGGCCCAGGCGGCTGAGCGCGAGCCGCATCAGCGGGACCGTGTGGCTGACGTGATGGTAGGCCTGGGTGAGGTAGGCGACGTAAGTCTCGCGCGAAATCCGCCCGGCCAGGCCATCGACGATCTGTGGGATCGCCAAGAATCGGTTCCGCTCGTCGAGCGTGTCCCGGGCCAGGGTCTCGAAAAAGGTCATGGTCGGGTCAACCTTCGCTTTCGATGAAGTCCCGGTGCGCGGCGCGCAGGACATCGCGCCGCGGTCGGCCATTGCCGGTCACCTCAGCAGGGTCTGTCCCGAAGGGTCGGGAGGCTCGCCAGCGGCTGACACGGGCGTAGTCGGGCAGGCCCGCGTTGGTCCGCTGGACCGCGGCGTCCAGCTCGGCCTTGCCGGCGGATGCGGACGCGGGGACAAGCACCGCGCACAGCGCGCGCGCGCCTTCGCCGAAGACCAGCGCCTGACCGATTTCCGGCTGGGCCAGCAGTTCACTCTCCACCCATTCGGGGGCGACGTTGCGGCCAAAGGCGGTGATCAGCAGGTTCGACTTGCGGCCCGAGATCGACAGGAAACCGTCGACGTCGATCGCTCCGAGGTCACCAGTTCCCCAGGGACCGTCGACGGCCGGCTCGCCGACGTAGCCGAGGAAGGGACGGGGCCCTACGACCAGCTCCCCGTCTGCCCGGACGGCGAGGGTCAGGTGGGGAAGGAGACGTCCCACGCTGCCGGGGCGATCGTGGTGGGGGCGGTTGAGCGAGACGACCGAACCGCACTCGCTGAGACCATAGCCTTCGTAGACGGGCAGGCCGGCCGCGCGGGCCGCGACGATCAGGGATGGCGGCGTCTTCGCCCCACCGACGGCGATGAAGTCAAGCGACGGAAGGCGCGCGCCGGCGCCGTCCAGCCAGCCGAGGATCCCGCGCAGGATCTCCGGAACCAGGATCAGGCTCGTGGCGCGCGCGTCGGCCACGGCGGCGCACAGGCGTGGGATGTCAGGGCGCGATCCCTGGCCGAAACCCAGGGTGGCCAGTCCGGGCGCGTGGTAGCGGCCGCCGGCCAGGAGGGTGGGGTAGAGGCCCGCGACGTTCTCCAGCAGGACGCCGAGCGGCAGCACGGCCATGTGGACCTGTGCCATTTCGCGGCCAAGCACCTCCACTATGGAGGCCGCGACGGACTCAATCTGGGCAAGCGACAGGCAGACGCCCTTGGGCCGTCCCGTCGAACCCGAGGTGTAGGTGATCTTGGCGACGCCGTCGTGCAGCGCCCTTGGGGGAAAGGGCAGGCGCTCGGCGAACACGGGCTCGGCGGCGATGAGCGTGGCGGCGCCTTCGCCGTCATGGGCAGGCCGGACCAGGGCGCAGGCGCCCGAGTTGGCCAGGGCGTGCCGGCGCTGCTCGGCGGTGAAGAACGGGGGCAGGGGCAGGCTCGGGCGGCCCAAGGCGATGAGCGCCAGATCGAGAACGACCCACGCGGGCCCGTTGTCCAGCGCGATCGCCACAGGTGCGCCGGCGTCGCAGGATTCAAGCCTTGGACCCAGCCATTCCATTGCGTCCCTGATGGCCTTCGCAAGTTCGGCCCAGGTCAGTCGCAGGCGGTCGCCGCTCAGCGCGAGGTTGTCGGGCCGATCAAACGCATGCTGGGCGACGGCCTCCAGGACCCGGCTCATTGGTCCTCACGCCGCGCGACGACGGAGCAAGCGCGGGATTGCCGGCGGCGCGGGTGCGCGACCGAATCCGGCATGCTGATTTCGCCCGCCAGGACGCTTGGCCCGCTCTCGTAGTAGGAACCCCAGTCCCTGGCGGCGTCCCCGACGGAGGCTGGGTCCGCGCTGGCGATCTGGGTCAGGGTGAAGCCGGAGCGCCGCAGCATGGCGCCGATGCGGGGCGTGACCGTGGCGACGCCATAGAGCCGTCCTTCGGCCGGACTCAGCAAGCCGGCGAGCACCTCGAAAAACTCCAGGGCGCGGGCCGGGCCGTCCGCGGCGAAGGATCCGATCTCGACGATCTCGCGCCGCTCGATGCTGTCTCCGTAGATGGGCCGCAGAGCCGCCTCGACCGGCTGTCCAAGGTATCGCTCGAGGAACAGGGGCTCAGAGCTGGCGAAGCGTATGCCGGCCGCGGCGACTACCTCGAACGCCGCGTCCATCAGCCCGACGATGACGGGATAATGGCTGCGCAGATGAGCCCCGAACGCATCGGAGTAGCCGCGCTGGACGAACGATTCGAGACGCTCACGGTCCGGAGACTCCCGGTCGGCGACCAGCACGGCGGGTAGGCGCTGAAGGCCGGGAGGCGCGCGGTACGTGGGCTGCGGGTCGCTGGAAATTCGTCGATCCAATCGGACGTCCTCGTTGTATCGCCCCGTCGATATGACGCCGCAAAGCGTTGGGTCCCTCACGGCCGCTCCCGGTCGCGCCGCGGCTGTCGGTCCAGTCAATGGGCTAGCGCGCTGGTCAGAACTTGCGCCTTGGCGGGATCGAATGGCCCGCTTGCCCTGGCCAGGACCCGCCCCGTGCGATCCACCACCACCGCCGCGGGCCGGTCCGGATCGACGCCAAATTGCTTGGCGACCGAACCGGCGTCCGCGAACGCCGGCGCGAAGTGGGCCCTGTCCGCCACGCTGGACACGCCGCCCTGCATGCCGCGCACGATCATGGACCGGATCATTGGATTGCCGACGCCGATGACCGGAACCTCGAACCAGTCCTTGTCCTCGGCGCGCAAGCCAAGGCCTTGGCGCCAGGCCTCCAGGGCGGTGCGGTCGTCATGCCGGAAGCCGAGGAGCAAGAGCGCCCGCGGTTCCGGCAGACCGCCGGGTATCTCCATGGCGGCGCCATTCAGCGTGGTCACGCGCAGGCTGACCGCCGTCTCCGCGGCGGACGCAAAGGGGGCGAGCAGCAAGGCCGCGGCCAACCCCAGAGCAACGGACGCCTTCGCGGGAAGGGCGCACAGCGTGGCCCTTGGGAAATCCAATTTCACGATCTTCAAACTCCGGTTGCGCCGACAGACGACGCCGCCAAGCGCCGCGCCCCTCAGCCGCCGCGTCGCCGCCGCCGACCCGGGCGCCTTGAGGCGGGGCTTCGATGGCGGCGTCTACTGGCCGGGTGGGCCGCAAACCAAAGGTTCAAATGCTCCGTCGTTCGAAGATGCTCCTGGCTTCAGCGTTGTTCCTGGCTGTGGCGGTTCCCTCCGCGCCGGCCCTGGCGTCCGACAATCCCGCGATGGACGCGGCCGTCGCCCGGGTCGAACACGAATGGGAACGCATAAAGTACCAGATCAAGGATCCGCGCGCGCAGCACGCCCAGATCGAGATCCTGACGCGCGACGCCGCGGCGGTGACCGCCCGTTATCCAGGGCGAGCGGAGCCGCTCATCTGGCAGGGGATCGCGCAAAGCGAACACGCTGCGATGTCCAGCGGCCTCAGCGCGCTCGCCGACGCCAAGGAGTCCCGCAAGACCTTCGAGAGGGCCTACCAACTTGACCGGACGGCGCTGGAAGCCGGCGCGCCGACCAGCCTCGGAACCCTCTATTACCGCGTGCCTGGCTTCCCGATCGGCTTCGGCGACAAGGCCAAGGCGCGCCACTACCTCTCCGAGGCCCTGTCGATCGCGCCCGACAGCATGGATGCCAACTATTTCTATGGCGACTTCCTGATCACCAAGGGCGAATACGCCGCCGCCGGAAGGGTTCTGCAGCACGCCCTGGCCACGCCGCCTCATCCCGACCGGCCCATCTGGGATCAGGGACGCCGGGCGGAGATCCGGGCGCTGCTGGTGAAGGTGAACGCCAAGCTGAAGCATTCCTGATCGAGCCGCGAGCGTGCCCTCCCTGTCCGAGAGTCTCGCCGAGCAGCTGCGAAATCCGCGCGGCCCGGCGGGGCGACTGGTCGGCGCCGCCATGCGGCTCGTCAATCGCGAGCCGATCTCACTGGCCGTTGAGGCGCTCGATGTCCGAGACGATGACGACATCCTGGAGTTGGGATTCGGCCCGGGGGAGGGCATCCGCGCGCTCGCCCGCCTGTCGCGGCGCGGGATCATCCACGGCGTCGACCAGTCGGCGACGATGCTGGCGCAGGCCTCCGCGCGCAATCGCGCCGCCGCGCGTGATGGACGCATCCAGCTCCGGCGCGCGCCTTTCGATGAGACGGGCCTCCCGGACCGGTCGATCGACAAGATACTCGCCGTGAACGTGGCCTACTTCTGGAGCGACGGTCCCCGGGTCCTGGCCGAGCTTGACCGGGTGCTGCGGCCCGGCGGCCGGATCAGCGTCTACGTAACCGACGCCTCGGCGATGGCGCGCTGGACGTTCACGGCGTCGGGGCGTCACCGCCTCTTCGGCGCCGCCGAACTCAGGGCCTTGCTTTCCACGGGGCCGTTCCACGGGGCCGGGATAAGCGTCCGTCCGGTCACCTTGCGCTTGGGCCTCAGGGGACTGATCGCGGTGGTCGACAAGCGCTGCGGCGGCTCTGGCGGGCGGTCGCGGACATCGGCGGCGGCGTTCGACAATCTCGCCTAGGTTCACCGCTCGGCTAGGCTTGGAGCGCCCTCGACGCGGCCGCCGGGGTCAAGCCCGGGCGGGCAGGCCAAGAGGCGCTATGCGGATTCCAGCACCTTCTTTTCCAGAAGGACGTCGATCTCCCGGTCGTCGAGACCCAGGATGTCGGCGATCACCTGGCGGGTATGTTCGCCCATCAGCGGCGCGGGGCGCAGCGATGGCCGGGCCAGGCCGTCCGAGCGAAGCGGGGCGTTGTCGACAATGACCGCGTCGTCGAGCTGCGGCTGCGCCACCGACTGGAAGAAGCCGCGCTCCTGGAAGAAGCCGAATTCGGGAAGCTCCGACACCCGCAGCATGGCCCCGGCCGGAACACCGGCGGCCTGCAGGCGTCGCATGGCCTCCTCCGGGGCAACGCAGGCTGTCCAGGCGGCGACGGCCTTGTCGATCCTGTCCCGCGCGG
Source organism: Caulobacteraceae bacterium (assembly GCA_947478785.1). Taxonomy (GTDB): domain Bacteria; phylum Pseudomonadota; class Alphaproteobacteria; order Caulobacterales; family Caulobacteraceae; genus Phenylobacterium. The sequence goes on along the minus strand of CANJXI010000024.1, from coordinate 35,481 downwards.
CGTCGCGTCCGCCCGGCGTCCCCAAGGCCTCGTCGGCGCCCAGGTCGGGCCGGTCGATCGTCCGGCAAAGCGCCTGCCACTCGGCGTCCCCGCGCACGCCCACCACGCACCACTGATCGTCGCCCGCGCAGGGGAAGACGCCGTACGGCGCGTCGCGCGCCGGCCCGCCGCCGACGTCGATCCCCTGGCGGCGCAGGTCGGCGAGGGGGACCTCGGCCCCCAGGTGGCCCAGCATGATCTCCATCTGCGAGGACCCGACAACGCCGCCGCGCCCCGTCCGACGGCGCCGCGCCAGCAGGGCCAGCACCGCGGTGATCGCGATGCGCGCGGAGATATTGTCAGGGTAGGCGGTCATGGCGTCGCAGAATCCGGCCGGATCGTCCGGATAGCGCCAGCGCATCGTCAGGCCGGCGACGGCGCGGACCAGCGGCCCATAGCCCATGCGCCGGCTCAAGGGCCCCCGCGCGCCGAACGCCGAGCTTTCGACGACGATCAGGCGCGGGTTGTGCCGCAGCAGCATCTCCGGCTCCAGGCCGAGGGACTTCAGCGTGCCGCCCTTGAAATTAGACAGGATCACGTCCGAACGCGCCGCCAGTTCCAGGAACAACTCCCGCCCGCCCGGCGCGCGCAGGTTGAGGCCGAGGCCGAGCTTGTTGCGGTGCCCGGCCGCGAACCCCGGCGACAGGGTCAGCGAGGCCGCCCGGGAGCCGTCGGGGAAGGCGCTGTTCTCGACCTTGATCACCTCGGCGCCGTAGTCCGCCAGGAGGCGTCCCGATTCGGAGCCGACCACGATGACGCCCAGGTCGAGGACGCGGAGGCCCTCCAGCGGCCGGCCGGGCTTCGTCTCGCCCTCGGGCTGCTCGGCCGGCCGCGCCGCCGACCAGTCCGCGAGGATCGCGCGCGGGTCATCAACGGTCAGCGGCGGTCCCGAGCGCGGCCCGGCGCGCCGGCCGTCGACCTCGCACAGGCCGTCCAGGAAAGCCGCCGAAACTCCCGGCGCAACCTCGAAGGCCCGCAGCGCCTCGACCGCCTTGATCTGGTCCGAGACGATCGCCTCCGACAGGCTGACGACGCCGCCCGCGGGAATCAGCCGCTGCTCCCCTTCAGCTTCGATCTCAGCCCGCGTCCTGGACGCCAGGAACGCCGCGATGGCCGGCAGCAGGGTGGGGGATGCGAACCGGTTCTTGTTGAGGTTCAGGGCGGGGTCGGCGAACTCGGCCGGGCGGCCCATCCACTCGAACATCCCCTGCCACTGGCGAGCGGCCAGGATGCACAGCCGCACATAGCCGTCCGCGCAGGGCACGATGGGATAGTTCTGCGCGACGTCAGGCCGCCCTGGCGGCAGTTGGCTCGCGGGCACGCCGGCCGTGGCGGTGCCGCCGATGCCGTAGCCCGGATCGAGGGATTGGGTGACGGCCTCCAGGAGACTCATCTCGATATGGTCGCCCTGGCCGGTCCGGAGCCGGCGCAGGTAGCCGATCATCACGGCGTAGGCGGCCTGGGCGGCGGCGCATTGCAGGGCGATCTGCCCCGGCGGCAACAGGGGCTCGCGGCCGGGTGATCCGGACCGCGCCAGTTCGCCGCTGAGAGCGTGCAGCACCGAGTCGCTGGCCCGCCACCCGGCGTAGGTCCCGGCGCCGAAGCCCGGCAGGGACAGGATCACCAGCCCGGGATGACGCGCGCGCAGACCGGCCGCGTCGAGCGCCTTGGCGGCGTCTGTGCCCGGCGTGGTCGATTCGATGAGGATGTCGGCCCCGGCGGCCAGGGCTTCCAGCTGCTCGCGGTCGGGGGATCGGTCAAGGTCCAGCTCGATGGCCCGCTTGCCGAGGTTCGCCGCGGCGAAGGCCAGCGACAGCCCGCCAACCGCAGGTCCCTCACGGCGGTCATCCCCACCGCCGGGCGGCTCCACGCGCACCACGTCGGCGCCCAGTTCGGCCAGGCTGCGACCCACCGCGCCCAGCGCGCCTTCGGCGAGATCCAGCACCCGCACCCCGCCCAGCGGCGCGATTTCCTGCATGGCGTCGGCGGCGCTCTGGCTCATGGATTCCTGCTCCGGCTCCGTTTGACGACGTGATTACGCCGATCCTCGTACCTGTGGCTGGCCGCTGCTGGTAGGGCCATCCGCGCCGACGGGTGGGATTCGGCGCACGCGCACTGGACCGATGACACGGCGAACGTCATATCCGGAAAGGGAAAACACGGAGACTGTCATGGGGCTTCATCCGGTCATCGAGACCATCATGCAGGCGTCCCGCGAAGCGAACCTCCCGGCGTTCAGCGATGGCGAGCCCGCCGACGCGCGGGCCCTGGTCGCGGCCATGGGCTCCGCCCGCCCGCCGCGCGAGATTCCCGCCCTCGCCGACATCCAGGATATCGAGATCCCGGGAGCCCATCCCGTTCTGGCGCGCGTCTACACCCCGAACGGGGAAGTGATCGGGACGATCGTCTACATGCACGGCGGCGGCTGGGTGTTCGGCGACCTGGAGACCAGCCACCCGCCGGCCGCGACCCTCGCCGCGGCCTCTCATTGCCGGGTGGTGAGCGTGGACTACCGGCTGGCGCCGGAGCATCCCTATCCGGCGGCGCTGGACGACGTGATGCAGGCGGTGGCCTGGGCCGGCGCGTCGGGCGGCCCCCTGCTGGTCGGGGGCGACAGCGCAGGCGGCAACCTAGCGGCGGCCGCCACGCTGCGCGCGCGGACCGAGGGCGGTCCCGCCATCGCCGGTCAGATTCTCATCTATCCGGCCCTTGATCCCAGCCTGGACACCCTCTCGCACCGGGAAAACGGCCCGCTCAACTATATTCTCAGCAGCCGCGACATGGCCTGGTTCTGGAACCACTACGCGGGCGAGGCCGCCTTTGCGGACCCGCTGATCGCACCGGCCCTCGAGGGAAACCTGGCCGGCCTGCCGCCCGCCTTCATCGGTGTCGCCAGCCACGATCCGCTGCGGGACGAGGGCCTGGCCTACGGCGAGAAGCTCTGGGCGGCCGGTGTCGATGTGGAGGCCCATGTGTACGAGGGCATGGTCCACGGCTTCGCGGGCTTCCTCGGCATGGTGGACACCGCCGACAAGGCGCTGGCGCAGATGGGCGCGTGGGCGCTGGCCAGGGCTCGGGGCGCGGTTAGCTAAGGCCCCTTTGCCTCCAATCCTTATCCGCGCCTCGCGCTGTTAGGCGAATACAACCTCACATTGGCGCCGCTCGCCATGCTCGCGTCCCCGATCCGCATTGACCGGGGCGTGCGTCAAATTCCCGCTCGTTTGGATCGAGGATACGACTTGCAAATCGCCCCCAAAAGATTACCGTTGGGACATAAGTTTGCTCTAAGGCAAACCTCGGGGGAGACCATCATGACTTTCAATTCGCGGCGGACCGCGCGTGTGCGCGGGAAACTTCTGTTGGGCACGGCGCTTGTGTCGACGCTCGGCATTGCGACGGGCGCTTATGCGGCGGCGGCCGCTGAAAGCAACAACCAGCTCGCCGAGGTGGTGGTCACCGCCCAGAAGCGCGAGCAGAGCCTGCAGGACGTGCCGATCGCGGTCACCGCGCTGACGTCGGAGGCCCTGCAGACCAACCGTATCACCAGCGTGTCCGACCTGTCCGGCATGGCGCCGGGCGTCATGGTCCGCACCGCCGCCGGCGGCTCCAGGCTGCCCTCGTTCTCGATCCGCGGCGCGATCAGCTACGGCGTCGTCGCCGGTTCGGACAAGCAGGTCTCGCTGTACCTCGACGGCGTCTATCTCGCCTCGGCGCGCGGCACGATCTTCGAACTGCCGGACGTCACCCAGATCGAACTGCTGCGCGGCCCGCAGGGCACGCTGTTCGGCCGCAACGCCACAGCGGGCGCGGTCAGCATCACCACCCGCGACCCGACCGGCCAGCTCGGCTTCAAGCAGCAGGTCACGGTCGGCAACTATAACCAGCTTCGCCTCCGCACCAGCGTGAACCTGCCGGAGATGGGCCCGTTCAGCGCCTATGCGACCGTCGTCCACAGCTACAAGCGCGGCGACATCAAGAACGCCAGCGCCGGTGTGGTCTGGGACCGCAGCACCTCCCCGGGCAAGGGCCGCGCCGTTTCGCCCAAGTACCTCGGCACGCTGAAGGATGACGCCTTCTTCGGCGCCTTGAAGTTCGAGCCGAACGACGTCTTCAAGACGGTCTACAAGTTCGACTACGACAAGGAACGCAACACGCCGGAAGGCACGGGCTTCGTCGGCATCAACGGCGCCGCCGCCGGCCTCGGCCCGGGCGTGCTTGCGCTGTTCAACGCGCTAGCCGCCAGCCAGCCGACCCCGGTCTACATGGCGCCTGACGGCAAGCGTCCGAAGATCGTCAGCAACGGTTGGGCGGTCCCCTCCGAACAGACCACCTATGGCCATAGCCTGACCAGCACCTTCGTCGTGAACGACAGCCTGACGTTCAAGAACATCGCCGCCTACCGCCATGGCTACCTGTTCTCGGCGTCACCGATCGATGGGTTCAGCTCGCTGATCTTCACTCAGCAGGCGGTGCCGTTCGGCGCGTTCCTGGGGCTGACGGCGGCCCGCGTCGGCCAGCCGATCAACTTCATCACCACCTCGTCGGAAGTGCATTCCAAGCAATGGAGCGACGAGCTTCAGGCCAACTATGACTCCAAGCTCTTGACCATCACCGCCGGCCTCGTCGGGTTTCACTCGAACGATCGCTTCGGCCCCCTCGGCATAGCGGCCAGTTCCTCCCTGACGACCGTGCCGAACGGCATCCTGCTCGGCCGCCAGGGTGTCAACTATAACCGCGCCACCTCGCTGGCCGCCTACTCGCAGGTGGAAGTGCACGCCACCGAACAGATCGACGTCGTTGGCGGCATACGCATCACCAAGGACAAGAAGGACGGGGAATTCGTCTTCAACCCCGCCGCCGCGCCCACCACGCTGACCACCATCGCCTTCCACTACCGCAAGACCAAGCCGAACTTCCTGGTCGGGCTGAACTACAAGCCCGACGAGCATCTGCTGTTCTACGGCAAGTACTCGACCGCGTTCGTGTCGGGCGGCTCGGTGGCCCAGATCGACTTCCTGCCGGAAACGGTGGAGTCCTTCGAAGGCGGCTTCAAGGGCGACTTCCTCGAAAACCGGCTGCGTACGAACCTGGCCCTATACCACGCCACCTACAAGCACTTCCAAACCGCTCAGGGGGCCAACAACTTCCCCAGCCTGCCCAATTCGGCGGTGGCGGGAACCATCATCGTCGACCAGGGCGGGCCGGTGAAAGCCAAGGGCTTCGAGTTCGAAGCTACAGCCCTTCCAATGCACGGTGTGACCGTCGGCGGTAGCCTGGGCTACATGGACACCAAGTTCAGCAACGTGAACCCGCTGCTGATCGCCCAATCGGGCGGCGACTACAAGCCGGCGCTCCGGGCCAAGTGGACTGGGGGCCTCTCGGGCCAATACGACTCCGAACCGGTGTTCGGCGAAGCCACGCTGCGGGCCCGGGTGGACGGCACCTTCCATGGGAAATTCAGTGTCGCCCAGAATCCAACCCTGAAAATCCCCGCCTTCGCCGGGATCGAGAACGTCTCGGCGAGTTGGAACGTGAATGGCCGGATCGCGCTGCGCGACATCGCAATCGGTGGAGGCAAGGCCGAAGCCGCGCTCTGGGTGAAGAACCTGACCCAGAACAAGGAGGCGACCTTTACGCTTCGCACCCTCAGCATCTTCGGTTCGGCCAACTACGTGCCGGCCCGCACCTTCGGCCTCGACCTGACCTACGAATACTAGGTCGCCTACTAATTTCGCGACATCGAGGCGCCCGGACCGCGCGGTCCGGGCGCTTTGCTGTCAGGCCTTGGCCCGCGGGCGGACGGCGCTGACGTCATCGATCAAAGTCGGCGGCGCACTCCAGCGCACGCGGGCGCATCAAGCGGCGGTCGCGCCCGTTCATGGGCCGCTGAGAACCGGCTGGCTGCCGCAGGCGACGCGGCCGCGCCGATCGTCACTCCGCGGCCGCGGCCGCGCGGGCGGCGGGGATCTCGACCGTGTAGGTGTCCTTGCCCGGCCGGATGACGGCCCCGGCCGGCACGCCAAGGTACTGGTTGTCGCGGATCACTTCGCGGCCATTGACGATGACATGGCCGATGCCCTGCGCGTCTGCATAGAGGCGCGCGCCGCCGGCCGGCATGTCGACGCGGGTGTGCACATCGCCGCGAGCGACCTTGTCCTCGTCCAGGATCACGATGTCGGCGAAATAGCCCTCCTTCAGCACGCCGCGGTCGCGAAGCCCGACGAGTTTCGCGGCCTTTTCGGTGAGCTGGTGAATCGCCTGCTCCAGGGTGGCGACCGGAAACTTCCTGACGCTGGTTTCCAGGAAGTGGGTGGCCATCGCGAAGGTGTCGATCATGTCGAGGTGCGCGCCGGCGTCGGAGGCGCCAACCACTGTGCGGTCGTCGTTCCACAGCTTTGCGCGGGCCTGGAACATCTGCAGGTTTTCCTCAGCCGGCAGTGGCATGAACGTCGTCCGGAGATCATCGGCCAGGGCGATGTCGGCGAACACGTCGAAGGCGTCGCGCCCCTCGTCAGCGGCGATGTCGGAGATGGAGCGGCCGACGTACTTCCGGTTGGCGTCGCAGAACACCTCCTCGACCCGCAGCCGGTCCCACTTTGCCAGGTTTTGGAAATTGCCCGTTCCGGCGTCGGCCTTGGCCTTGAGGTCCGCGCGCCCCGCCGGATCGCGCAAGGTCGCCATGCGCGCATCCATCGGCAACTGGAAGAACGGCGCCCAGCCGGCCAGCCCGTCGAAGATGAACCCGCTCACCAGGTTGATGCGCAGTGTGGGCGATTGAACGAGGGCGAGCGCGATGACCTCCGCGCCGCGCGCGCGTGCATAGTCGGTGGCCGCCAGGCGGGCCTCGACCTGCTCCATCTCGACCGGCGTGCCCCGTCCGACCGAGATCGCGTTCCAGTTCACCGGCCGCTGGGCGGCCAGCGAAACGTCGGTCATCAGCTGGAAGGTGTCCGCCGTGAAGTCGACGCAGGGGATGATCTCGGCGGTGGTCCCCTCGAACTCGCTGATTACCGAATAGAGCTCCATCACCTCTTCGCGCGAGGCGTGGCGCGATGGCACCGGCACGCCCTCCAGGTCGTTGTGCGAGGGCGAAAGCGTCGTGGAGAAGCCCAGCGCGCCGCCGCGGATGGACTCGCGCACCAGGTCTTTCATCCGGTCGAGTTCGGCCCGGGTGGCCTCCCGTTCGACGGCGGCCGGGCCCATCACGTGGCGGCGGATCGCCGAGTGGCCCACCAGGAAGCCGGCGTTGATCGCCAGCGTCCCTTCGAAACGGCTGAGGTAGTCGGCGAAGGTCGACCAGCCCCAGTCGGCCGAGGCGCGCAGGCTTTCCAGCGGCATGCCCTCGACGCGCGACAGCATGCGGATCAGGTAATCGCCGGATTCCTCCGAGAGCGGCGCGATGCTGAAGCCGCAATAGCCGCCGATCACCGTCGTGACGCCGTGGAATGATGAGGGGCTGACGGTCGGATCCCACAGGACCTGGGCGTCGTAGTGGGTATGGACGTCCACGAAACCCGGGGCGACGATCCGCCCGCCGGCCTCGATGGTCTGATGGGCCGGCTCGTCCACCTGGCCGATCTGGACGATCCGTCCATCCCTTATGCCGATATCGGCCGCGTATCGCGCCGCGCCGGTGCCATCGACGATGGTCCCGCCGGTGATCTTGAGATCGAGCATATCCTGGCTTCCTCGCGCCTCTGAACGGGCATGGGCGGATGGTGACGCAGCCAGCGGCGGGCGTCAAACCGCGCGCGGCGGGAATCCGGCGGGGCGAGCCGTCGGTGGCGCTATCGCCCGGGCGTGGCGCGGGGAATCTCCTTGCCGGCCTCGCAGCGTGTGGCGCCCGCGCCCGCCGCCCACAGGATGGCGTTTTCAAGCAGCCGGACATGGTGCGGCTCGGCGTAGGTCTGCGGCCGGTGGCCGATCGCCGAATAGAAGGCGCGGCCCGCGCCCACGCACCGGGTCCAGGCGATGGGATGGTCGCCCATGCGCAATTCATCGGAGATCGGGGGGGTGTAGGTAGCCTCGTCCAGGGTGAGCAGGACGTGGGCGCCCGCTGGCCGTGGACTGTGCTCGAACGAATACCACTCGTCGCTCATGGTCCAGGCCGCCGGCAGGCCGCTGAGGATGGCGCTCTTCGGGTCGTCGACCACCACGCGCACGTCGCGGAACTGCGGATTCATGGCGTGGCCCTTGAAGCGCGCGCCGATCAGGGTGTCCGGATACCAGCTCCACGCATAGGTCGGATCGCCGCCCGAGCCGTGGAAGCCGACGAACCCGCCCCCGCCCTCGACATAGCGCCTGAAGGCGTTGCGCTGGGCGACCGTCAGGACGTCGCCGCTGATGTTGTTCCAGATGACGGCGTCGAACTTCCGCAGGTTCGCGGCCGTCATCGCGCCGCCCTTGTCGGAGACCACCAGCGCCCAGCCGTGACGCGCCGCCAGGTCGCGGATGGCGGCGCTGCCGGCGTCCACCGACGGGCCGTCCCGGAAGCCGGTGATCTTCTGGAACAGCAGGAGGCGAGGCGCGCCCTTGGGCACGACCAGATCGACGGGCGCGGTGTCGTAGCGCGCGCACCTGGCCGCCTTGTCGGCCGCGGTGACGGGGATCGCCGCCAGGCGCCGGTCAAGGGCGGCAAGGCTGGAATCCGGCAGGTGCGCCATCCGGAACATGCTGCGCGCCGTAAGCACACTGCTGATGCTGGGCGCCTGCGCGCTCATGTAGGGCGCGGGAATGATCTGCAGCACGGTCGGGGCTTCGCCGTCCAGGGCGCTCTTGGCGGCCGGGTTCAGGAGCACGTCCATGATCGGCGTATCGACCGAATAGGGCTGGTCGCGCAGCGGACAATCGGCCATCGGCCGCGCCTTCGCAGGCGCGCCGGCGCAAAGGGCCATGCCAAGGATCGCCGCGAGAAGCGCTCTCATCTTCCACCCCATTTGTCCGATTTAATACGGTTGCCTCACGCCTAGACCCGGCGCGGGAAGCGGGCAAGCCCTCTGATGGCTTCGCGCGGGGGACTGCGTCGCGACGGGCTAAGCCAGTGTGGCCTGGCGTGGCGAGTTGGCGGGTCGCGCCGGAGGCAGGCCCATGTCCCGCAGGGCCAGCCGCAGGAGTTCGGACATGGCCGCCCGGGCGCCCTCGGCGTCCCCCGCGGCGATCGCCTTATAGACCTGCAAGTGTTCCGGCGTGCCGTCCCGGGGCGCCTTGCCGCCCCGCTGCTTGAACATCGTCGTCCAGCTCACGGCCGCGCCCACGGACGTCGAGAGAACCCTCAAGGCCTCGTTTCCCGCCGCGTCCAGGATCGCGTGGTGGAATCGCTGATCGGCGGCGCGCCCTTCCACGGTCGCCAGGGTCTCGCGGCGCATCTTGTCCAGGGCTTCGGCCATGGTCTTCAGATGCCTCTCAGTCCGTCGCCGCGCGGCGAAGGCCGACGCCGCCGGCTCGATGACGGCCCGAAGTTCGAACAGGTCCTGGATGAAGCCGGCGTCCGGCTCACCGGCGAACATCCAACCCAGCACCTCGGGATCGAGCAGGTTCCAGCGCTCGCGCGCGCAGACTCGGGTTCCGGCCTTTGGACGGCTCTCAAGCAGCCCCTTGGCGGTCAGGATGCGCAAGGCCTCGCGATAGGCCGTGCGCGAAACGCCGAGTTCGCCAGCACGCTCGATCTCGCCCTCGAGACTGTCGCCGGGCTTGTATTCGCCACCCAGGATCGCCATCCCGAGATCGCGCGCGAGCGTCTGGTGGATACGCAGGCGCGACCGCTCCCAGGCCGGCTGATCGGACATGCTGCCCCCTTCCTCAGTCTATGAACGCCTCCGTGGGACGATAGCGGCCGCGGAGGAAGGCGTCAGCCACAAGTCGTAGCGGCGCCAGGTCGACGTCGCTCTTACCACCTCGCACGAGCTCGGCGAACCGCCGGTACATCGCCGGATATTCGCCCTCGGCGCCCACGGCCTGGGGCGCGCCGTCGATCGCCAGCCTGTTGCCGCCCTCGGACAGCACGAGCACGCCGTCATCGGTTTCGAACCTGATGTCCCAGGTCTGCGGCCCGGTCTGACGGAAATCGAACACCGCCGCGATGGGCGCGCCCGACGCCGACTGCATGGCCAGGGTGGCGGCGATCGGGGCCTGCCGGTTGGACGGCGTTTCCAGATCGGCCTCGGTCAGCAGGACGCCGTCGCGGATCACCTCGGTCAGGATGGAGAGCGCGTTGATCCCCGGATCGAAGACGCCGAACCCGCCGGCCTCGAAGATCCATGTCTGGCCCGGGTGCCAGTGGCGCACGTCTTCCTTCCAGGCGATGTCGGCGCGGCGCAGCGTGCGGCCTTCGAACCAGGCGCGCGCCTGGCCGACCGCCGCGGCGTAGCGGGAGTGCCAGCTCGCGAAGAGGCTGACACCGCGTTGATCGGCCAGCGCCATGAGGGCCTCGACCTCCGAAAGCGTCGCGCCGGGCGGCTTTTCGAGGAAGACGTGCTTGCCCGCCGCGAGCGCGCGACGGGCGGCCTCGTAGCGGACCTGCGGCGGCTGGCAGAGGACGACGGCGTCGAGGTCCGGCTCGCCCGCCAGCAGCGCGTCGATGTCAGTGTAGGCTGCCAAACCCTCCAGGTGATTGTTGCGGCTGGCGACGGCGACCAGTTCCACGCCCTCGGTCATGGCGATCGCCGGCACATGCTGGTCGCGCGCGATCTTCCCGAAGCCGACGAGGCCGAGCTTGATGGCCGAGGTCACAGGGCGCGGACCTGGACCAGCGGCGCCCGGGGCGCGCGGGCCAGCGGGTTCCGGACCGGCAGGGTGAACGGCTCGGCCTCGATCTCGAAGACGTCGCCCGCCTCGGCGCTGAAGCCGTCGGCGAAGGACAGCGTCGCCGTGCCGAAGAAGTGCACGTGGATATCGCCCGGCCGGCGGAAGCCCGCGTATTTGAAGTGGTGGTGCTCGAGGTTGGCGATGGAGTGGGACATGTTGGCCTCGCCCGACAGGAAGGGCTTTTCCCACACCACCTCGCCGTTGCGCAGGATGCGGCTCTCGCCCCGGACGTCGGCCGGGAGCTCGCCCAGCAGAAGCTCGGGCCCGAGCGCGGCGGCGCGCAGCTTGGAATGCGCCAGCCACAGGTAGTTGCCGCGCTCGGTCACGTGGTCGGAGAACTCGTTGCCCAGGGCAAAGCCCAGGCGCAACGGATCGCCATTGGCGTCGATCATGTAGATGCCCGCGATCTCGGGTTCCTCGCCCCCGTCCTCGGCGAAGTCGGGCATCGACAGCGGCTCGCCCGGCGCGGCGAGGATCCCACCGTCGCCCTTGTAGAACCATTCGGGCTGCACGCCGGCCAGGCCAGCTTCCGGCTTGCCGCCTTCCACGCCCAGCAGGAACATTTTCATGGAATCGGTCAGGGATTCCGGGGCGTTGGCCGCCCGGTGCATCTTGTCCCGGCCTTCCGCCGAGCCCAGGTGCGTCAGGCCCGTGCCGCTGACCAGCACATGGGCCGGATCCTCGTGATCGATGGGGCTCAGCAGCCGGACGCCGCCCAGGTCGATGACCTCACCCGCGAGGGCCTCGGCGGCCTGGGCGAGGGGGACGCCATCCCCGATCGCGGCGAGCGCCAGCTCGCGGATGCCATGGACATCCCGGAGCCGCAGGGTCGAGCCGTCCGCGGCGACACCGGCGACGCCGCGCACGTCATCTTCGGCGAACTGGACAAGGGAGCGGATCATCGGGCGGGCTCCATCTGGCCGTCGACGCGGCGGGCGAGCCGCCAGGGATTGGCCGCCTGCAGGGCCGGCGGCAGCATCGCGTCGGGGATGTCCTGGTAGCAGACCGGCCGCAGGAACCGCATGATCGCCAGGCTGCCCACCGAGGTGGTGCGGGTGTCGGAGGTGGCGGGATAGGGCCCGCCGTGGACCATGGCGTGGGTCACCTCGACGCCCGTCGGCCAGCCGTTGGCCAGCACCCGGCCGGCCTTGCGCTGCAGGATGGGCAACAGGTCGCTCGCGGCGCCGGCATCCTCCGGGTCCATCTGCAGCGTGGCGGTGAGCTGGCCTTCGAGCGCCTCGGCCATCCTGGTCATTTCGGCGAGGTCGCGGCATCGCACGACGATCGACGACGAGCCGAACACCTCGTGCGACAGCGCCGGATCGGCGAGGAAGGCCGCGGCCTCGGTCTGGAACAGGGCGCCGCAGGCCTGGTTGACGCCTTCGCCGACGAGGCCGCCGGCCACCTTGGCGACGGCTGGATGGGCGGCCAGCGCCTCCACGCCTTGTTCGAAGCTGGCGTGGATTCCAGGCGTCAACATCACGGCCGGCGGGCTGTCGGCGATGGCCTGGGCCGCGGCGGTCGCGAACCGGTCGAGGTCGGGACCCGCCACGGCGACGACCAGGCCGGGATTGGTGCAGAACTGGCCGGCCCCCAGCGTCAGCGACTGGACGAAGGCCTTGCCCAGGGATTCGGCGCGGGCCGCGAGGGCGGCCGGCAACAGGAATGCCGGGTTGATGCTGCTCATCTCGGCATAGACCGGGATCGGCTCGGGCCGCGCCGCGGCGATGCCCACCAGGGCGAGTCCCCCGGTCCGCGAGCCGGTGAACGCCGCTGCCTTGATCCGCGGATCGGCGACCAGGGCCGCGCCAAGCGCGTTGGCGGTTCCGGGCAGGTAGGAGAACACGCCTTCATGCAGGCCGCAGCTCGCGACCGCCGCGCGCACGGCGCGCGCCACGAGCTCGCCGGTCCCGGGGTGGGCCGGATGGCCCTTGACCACGACGGGACAGCCTGCGGCCAGGGCCGAGGCGGTGTCCCCGCCGGCGGTCGAGAAGGCCAGGGGGAAGTTCGACGCGCCGAACACGGCCACCGGTCCCAGCGCCAGGTTCATCCGCCGCAGGTCGGATCGCGGCGGGGTCCGCTCGGGCATGGCCGGGTCGATGGTCGCATCCAGCCACTCGCCCTGCCGCACCACGCCCGCGAACAGCCGAAGCTGGCCGGTGGTCCGCCCCCGCTCGCCTTCCAGCCGCCCGCGCGGCAGGCCGCTCTCGCTCATGGCCGTGACGATCAGCTCATCGCCGATCGCCGCGATGTTGTCGGCGATCGCCTCCAGGAAGGCCGCCCGCGCGCCGGGTTCCAGGGCGGAGAAGCTCGGAAACGCCGCGGCCGCGAGCTCGCAGGCCGCCGCGACCTCGTCGGCGCCCGCCTCGCTGAAGGCGGTCGGCGCCTGTTTCCCTGTCGCCGGATCGACGGCGAAGAACTTCCCGCCGCCCTGTCGCTCGTGGCCGCCGATCAGCACCGCGCCATTGATCATCGAAGTCTCCACGCCGCCGGGCGCCTAGTGGTTGTCGCGCGGCAGGCCGCGGGTCTGGGCGATGCGCTGGAACTGCTCGGCGCCCTCGAGGATTGCGCCGGTCGAGAGCTGGCCCACCACCGAGCGCTGGATGGCCTGCCAGGGTGTCTGCGAGGCGGGATAGGCATAGCCACCCGCCGCTTCCAGGGCCTGCCGCCGCTCGGCGAGCTCGGTCGCCGACAGCAGGACGTCGACGGTTCCGCGCTTGAGGTCCATGCGCACGCGGTCGCCGTCGCGGATCAGCGCCAGGGCGCCGTTGGAGGCGGCCTCCGGCGAGGCGTTGAGGATGGAGGGCGAGCCCGACGTGCCCGACTGCCGCCCGTCGCCCAGGCAGGGCAGGGTGTGCACGCCGTCGAGCAGCAGGTAGGTCGGCGGTCGCATGTTCACGACCTCCGCCGCGCCCGGGTAGCCGATCGGTCCGGCGCCGCGCATCACCAGCAGGGTGTTGGCGGTGATCGCGGTCGCCGGGTCGTCGATGCGGGCGTGATAGTCCTCCGGTCCGTCGAACACCACGACGGGGCCCTCGAAGGCGTCCGGGTCGTCGGGGTTGCTGAGGTAGCGCAGGCGGAATTCCTCGGAGATCACGCTGGTCTTCATGACGGCGGCGTCGAACAGGTTGCCTGACAGCACCAGGAAGCCCGCCTTGCCGATCAGCGGCTGGCCGATGGGCCGGATGACCCGTTCGTCCTCGATCTCCACGCCGCCGCAGGTTTCGCCCAGCGTGCGGCCGGTGACGGTCATCGCGCCTTCGCGGATCAGGCCCTTGGACATCAGCTGGTTCACGACTGCCTGGACGCCGCCGGCCCGGTAGTAGTCCTCGCCGAGGTACTCGCCCGCCGGCTGCAGGTTCACGAGCAACGGCACGTCGTGGCCGACCTCCTGCCAGTCGCGGATGTCTAGCTCCACGTCCAGGTGCCGGGCGATCGCCTGCAGGTGGATCGGCGCGTTGGTCGACCCGCCGATGGCGGAGTTCACGACGATCGCGTTCAGGAACGCGTCGCGGGTCATGATGTCCGAGGGCTTCAGGTCCTCGCGCACCATGTCCACGATCCTTTTGCCGGTGTGATAGGCGCACTCCTGCCGGTCGCGGTAGGGCGCGGGGATCGCCGCCGATCCCGGCAGCGACATGCCCAGCGCCTCGGTCAGGCTGTTCATGGTCGTGGCCGTGCCCATGGTGTTGCAGTAGCCGGTCGAGGGGGCGGAGGAGGCGACCAGGCGGATGAAGCCGTCGTGGTCGATCTTGCCTTGCGCCAGCATCTCGCGGGCCTTCCAGACGATCGACCCGGACCCCGTGCGCTCGCCCTTGTGCCAGCCGTTGAGCATCGGCCCGACGGAGAGGGCGATGGCCGGGATGTTCACCGTGGCCGCCGCCATCAGGCAGGCTGGCGTGGTCTTGTCGCAGCCGATGGTCAGCACCACCCCGTCGAGCGGATAGCCGTAGAGCACCTCCACGAGGCCCAGGTAGGCGAGGTTGCGGTCCAGGCCCGCCGTGGGGCGCTTGCCGGTCTCCTGGATGGGATGCACCGGAAATTCGATGGCGATCCCGCCGGCTTCGCGGATTCCCTCGCGCACGCGTTCGGCGAGGACGAGGTGATGGCGGTTGCAGGGACTGAGGTCGGACCCTGTCTGGGCGATCCCGATGATCGGCCGGCCGCTGCGCAATTCCTCCAGGCTCAACCCGAAGTTCAGATAGCGCTCCAGATAGAGCGCCGTCATGTCGATGTTATCCGGATTGTCGAACCAGGCGGCGGACCGGAGCTTGCGGACCGGAGATTTTATCGGATCAGCCAAAGTATCACCTTACGTAACGTCAGCATTCGTTGACGCGGTTCCCATGCCGTTATACTCTGACAAGTAAGACTTCAATCTGCTTCGGGGGGATGCGTGGCGCCAGGAATTGCTACTAAGCCACACGCGCCGATTCCGGGAGACGGCTCGTTGACGGCAAAGGGGGGCCCTAGCTACCGCCCGGCCCTGATGCTGCTCTCCACGCTCTTCTTCATGTGGGGCTTCATCACCGTCATCAACAACACGCTCCTGCCGCATCTGCGCAGCGTGTTCGACCTCAACTACACCCAGACCACCCTGATCGAATCGGTCTGGTTCATCGCCTACTTCGTCGCCTCGCTGCCGTCGGCCTGGTTCATCGAGCGGGTCGGCTACCGCACGGCGATCGTCACCGGCCTGTGCATCATGGCCGCGGGCGCGCTGCTGATGGTGCCGGCCGCGCGCCTCCCCTCCTACTATCTGGTGCTGACGGCTTTGTTCGTGATCGCCAGCGGCATCGCGCTGCTGCAGGTGGCGGCGAACCCCTATGTCGCCGTCATCGGACCGCCCGAGTCGGCGCCGGCGCGCCTAAACCTGGTGCAGGCGTTCAACTCGATGGGAACGACGTTCGCGCCACTTTTCGGCGGGTATTTGATTCTCGGCCGAAGCGTTTCCGGCACCAGTCACGATGGCGCGGTCTTGACGGCCGCCCAGCGGCTCGCGGACGCGCAATCGGTCCAGCTCCCCTACGTGATCGTCGCTGGCGTGCTCGTGGCCCTCGCCGTCGTGATCGCCCGGTTCAACCTGCCCAGCTTCGGCGAGAGTTCGCGGCGCGCCGCCGCGCAAGAACGCAAGCACATGTCGCTCTGGCGGCACCGCAACCTGGTGTTCGGGGCGCCGGCGATCTTCATCTACCTGATCGCCGAGATCGGGGTCTCGAACCTGTTCATCAACTTCGTCTCGGCGCCGAACATCGGCGACCTCACCCACGAACAGGCCTCCCACTACCTCTTCCTGCTGTGGGGCGGGATGATGGTCGGCCGCTTCGTCGGCAGCGTCCTGATGCGCCGGATGTCGGCGGAAATGGTGCTGGCCGGCGCCGCCGCCGGCGCGGGGATCGTGATGCTGGTCGCGGCGACCACCACGGGGCCGCTGGCCATGTGGGCGCTGATCTCGGTCGGGCTGTTCCACTCCATTATGTTCCCGACGATCTTCACGCTCGGCATCCGCGGCCTTGGCCCGCTGACCGAGGAGGGCTCGGGCCTGCTGATCATGTCGATCGCCGGCGGCGCCCTGGTCATCGTCCAGGGCTGGATCGCCGACCACTACGGATTGCAGACGTCCTTCTTCCTGACGGTCGCCTGCGAACTCTACACGCTGTTCTACGCCCTGTGGGGAAGCCGCGTCGCCGATGGGCAGACGCCTCTGAGCCCCGTGGGGGAGGCCGCGAACTAGTTCACCGACGTGAATCGATCGACATCAACACGCAGAATAGGAACGGGGGAAATCATGAGGTCTTCAAAATTCATTCTTCAACTGGCGCTTGGAACGGCGCTTGCCGGAATCTGGAGTTCGACGGCGTTCGCCGCCGGGGCAGCCGCCGCGGCCGATGAGGCGCGGGTCACCAACCTCAACGAGGTTGTCGTGACTGCCCGGCGCAAGGAGGAAACCCTCCAGAACGTGCCGATGACGGTGACCGCCGTCACCAGCGAGGACATGAAGCAATACAATATCTTCAGCGGCCAGGACATCGCCCAGCTGGCGCCCGGCCTTGAGTTCAAGGTGCCGCCGGCCAACTCCGATGTGAACCTGTCGATCCGCGGCGCCGGCAAGGGTCCCGGAACCGCGGCCACGGCGACGGTCGAGACCTATCTCAACGAAGCGCCGATCAACCCGACCAACGCCTACCAGTCGATCTATGACCTGGGTCAGATCGAAGTCCTGCGCGGACCGCAGGGCACCCTACGCGGCCGCCCGGCCTCGTCGGGCGCGATCACCTTCACCACCGCGCGGCCGAATCTCAGCAAGTTCGGCGGCTCCATCCAGGGCTCCATCTCCAACCACGACCAGCGCCGCGCCGAAGGGGCCATCAACATCCCGATCGTCGAGGATATCTTCGGCGTGCGCTTCGCCGCCGTTCACGACGAGAACGACAACGGCGGCATAAAGAGCGTCAACAGCTCCAAGGATCCCAAAGCCAACACCAACAGCTGGCGCGCGTCGGCGCGCTTCAAGCCGAACGACTCCCTGGACATGAACGTCATGTACCAGGACTTCTGGTCCCACCTGCAGTCGTTTTCCCCGGTCTATGGGACGGGCTACCGCGGCCCGGTCCTGCCGGCGAACTACAACGGCCCGCCGATCGGCATCAAGGACCGGCTTGGCGTCGGCAAGGATCTCGCCAGCATCAAGCACCACGACCGGCTGCTGGCCGGCAACATCAGCTGGGAAATCGCCCCTCACTTCCAGCTGACCTACGTGGGGTCCTACTTCAAGCTACGCACGCACAACTACGGCGGCGACAACACCGGCAACTTCTACGGGCCCACGGTGATCCCGCCCTCGTCACAATACGTCGCTCCCGGCACCTCCAACAGCCAGGAGGTGCGTCTTGAATCGTCCGGGAATTCGTTCTGGGATTATGGAGTGGGCGCCTTCTACCAGTCGCAGCACGGCGGTCCGACCATCAAGTCGTTCGCCACCTATCTGCCCGGCGTCTACGGCGTACCCAGGGGGCCGCAATCCCTCGCCAATTTCAATCCTTACTACAGCTACTTCCTCGACGCCTATTTCCCCACCCAATCCAAGACCAAGGCGATTTACGCGAACTCGACGTTCCATGTGACGCCGAGCACCGAACTCTTCGTCGGCGCGCGCTATACGGAATACACCGCCTCCCAGGCCCAGACTGGGGTCCTCAAGAATGGGATCTCGGCCACGGGCGTGCCGTCGGCGGCCTGCGCCCTGGTTCCCGGCTCCTTCCCGTCACCCGTCCGGGTCGGGCAGTGCGATCTGCCGTTGGCCAACATCGTGGCCTTCGGCGGACCGGGGACGACCAACAAGTACCATCCCTGGGTCTACCAAGCCTCGCTCACCCAGCACTTTTCCGACAACATGACCGGCTATGTCAGCTTCGGCCACGCTTGGCGGGCCGGGGTCATCAACTTCAACATCTCGTCCAACGATCCCAGGATCACCGGACTTTCTCCGTCGAAGCCGGAAACCTCCAACAACTATGAAGTCGGCCTGAAGACCGCGCTCTTGGATCACACCCTGACGATCAACGTCGCGGCCTTCTATCAGCAGTACAACGGCTTCATCGTCTTCGCGCGCGCGCCTTACATCAACAACACCGGCCCTACCCCGACAGTCACCGCGGTAGGCGGGTTCAACTACAACGCCGACGCCAAGGTCAGGGGCGTCGATCTTGAGATCGACTATCGTCCGTCACGGCAGTTCTCGATCGGTGGCGGCGTGAACTATGCCAAGGGCCGGCTGTCGAACGCGCCGCTCCCCTGCAACGATGGCAACTTCGATGGTGTCCTCGATGCGATCATTCCGACCGTCGCCGGCTTCAACGCGGCCGGCACGCCGCTGGCTCTCTGCAAATCGAACCAGGCCCTGACCAACCAGCCCGACTGGGCGGCCAACCTGCAGGCCGAATACAACATGCCGATCAGTGGCACGGTGGACGCCTATGTCCGCACGCTCAGCAACTATACGGCCAAGAACGACTACGCGCTTTTCAGCAACTTCCACGCCAAGGCCTACACGATCGTCAACCTCTTTGCGGGCGTGCGTTCCCACGAAGGCGGCTGGGATCTGGGCGTCTATGCGCGCAACGTGTTCAACACCAAGAAGGTCGTGAACTTGGGCGCCACAGAGATCGCCACGCCCTCTGATGGGGCGCAACTCGGCGCGGGACCCAGCACTGGGTATCGCGACGTCTACCTGACCGACCGGCGCGAGTTCGGCGCCACCGCGCGCTACGCGTTCTAGACCAGCCTTGGCCGGATCGGGCGGGGGCCATGGCCCCCGCCCCTTCCGCGCTCAATCAGTCAACAGGGCCAGCTGATCGCGGGCGCCCGCGAGCGGTTGGCTTTCTGCGCCGCGATCCGCCGTAAGACCAATTCGTTTGGGGAGGAATCCATATGAAGAAGTCCCATGCCGACGGATCAGAATTCGCTGGCGCCCTGACGCGCCGCCAGGCCCTGCGGACCAGCGCGGGCGTCGGCGCCGTTGTGCTGGCCGGGCTGACCCCGGACCTGGGGGTCGCGGCCTCGCCAACGGCCGATCTCCTGTCCGGTCCCCGCGGCGAGTGGTCGTTCGACGAGGGCTGGCGGTTCAACCGGGGCGAGGCGACCGGGGCGGACGCGGTTTCCTTCGACGACAGGGGTTGGCGCGAGGTCGACCTTCCGCACGACTGGCAGATCGAGGACCTGCCCTACGCCACCTCCGACGACGGCGGCGCGACCGCCGGTCCGTCCGGCATGGCCTACCAGGCCAAGCCCTGGGCCGAGGGCGAGCCGCCCGCGGTGATCGGTCCCTTCGACGCTAACGCCGATCCCAAGCCGGACCTCGAGATTCCGGTGTCTCCCGTCGGCCCCCTGGTGTTCCCGGGCGGCCGTGGTCAGGGCTACACGGTTGGCGGCGTCGGCTGGTACCGCAAGCATTTCCGCGCACCAAAGGCTGGCCAGCGCGTCGAGCTGCGCTTCGACGGCGTCTACCAGAATTCCGACGTCTGGCTGAATGGCGTCCACCTGGGCTTCCACCCCAACGGCTACACCTCCTTCGCCTATGACCTCACGCCGCATCTGGTTGCCGACGGCGACAATGTGCTGGCGGTGCGGGTGAACAATAGCGGCAAGACCAGCCGCTGGTATTCCGGCTCGGGCATCTATCGCCACACCTGGCTGACGGTGACCGGTCCGGTGCGCGTGCCCCTGTGGGGCGTCTGCGTCACGACACCAGTGGTCGATCCGGCCCGCTCGACCGCCCATGTCGAAACACAGGTCGTCAATTCGGGACCATCCGCCCGGGTGCGTGTGCGCACGACCCTGCTCGATCCGCGCGGCCGGCCGGTGGCCACTCAGACCACGCCGCCGCAGGCCCTCGCCACCGGCGCGACGGGGACGTACGCGTCCGAACTCGCGGTGGCCAAGGCGGCGCTCTGGTCGCCGGAAAGCCCCAGCCTCTACCGGGCCCATACCGAGGTCCTGGCAGGCGACGCCGTGGTCGACGCGGTCACCACGACATTCGGGATCCGTTCGCTGGTGTTCAACGGCAAGGACGGGTTCCTGCTCAACGGCAAGCCGATCAAGATCCACGGCGGCAACATCCACCACGACCACGGACCGCTGGGCGCCGTTACGATCGACCGGGCCGAGGAACGCACGATCGAGATCATGAAGGCCGCGGGCTTCAACGCCATCCGCGCGTCGCACAATCCGCGCTCGCCCTACATGCTGGAGGTCTGCGACCGGCTGGGGATGCTGGTCCACAACGAGTTCACCGACATGTGGGATCGCGGCAAGATGGCCGATGATTACCACCTGCATTTCCCGGAATGGTGGGAGCGTGACCTAAGCAGTCTCGTGCGCCGCGACCGCAACCACCCCAGCGTGATCATCTGGTCGATCGGCAACGAAATCCCGGCCGATCCGAACAAATACGGCCCCAAGCTGGCGGCGCTGGTCCGCTCGCTCGACACCACGCGGCCGGTGGCGCTGGGCGGCATGAACGTCGGGGGCTTCAAGAAGGAGGCCTTCGAATACGTCGATATCGCCGATTATCATGGGACCCCGCCCGTGGCCGATCGCGCCGCGCACCCCGGCATGGCGTTCCTGCAGAGCGAGGACACCACGCCCCGCCTGTTCGACGACTGGAAGCTCGCCGACAGCAGTCCGGGGTATGTCGGAAGCTGGGTTTGGTCGGGTTGGGACTACATCGGCGAGGCGGGTTCCGGCGCGACGGTGGTCGCCAAGACGGCGGCTGAGGCCGGTCCTCTCGGGCTGGGCGCGGTGACCGGCAAGGTGCTCTATCCGTGGTTCAACAACTTCCAGTCGGACATCGACCTTATCGGACAGCGAACGCCGCAGAACCATTTCCGCGCCGTTGTGAACGGGTTCAGCCCGCTGGAGATGATGGTCGCGCGGCCCACGCCGCCCGGGACCCAGCAATACAATATCTGGTACGCCTATTACGACGAACTGCCGAGCTGGACCTGGGACGTACCCCCGGGCCAGCCAATGACCGTTCATGTCTACACCTCCGGCGACAGCGTCTCCCTGTTGCTTGACGGCAAGCCGGTGGCCACCAAGGGGCTCACGGAGGCCGACAAGCGCCTGGCGGTCTTCACCGTGCCCTATGCGCCGGGAACCCTGACGGCCATCGCCAGCCGGGCCGGCAAGGTGATCGCGCGCAAGACCCTGACCACGACCGGCAAGCCCGTCGCGGTGCGACTCACTTCCGACGTCCGCGCGCTGACCACCAGCCGAGGCGACCTGGCCCACGTCCTGGTGGAGGTGATCGACGCCAAGGGCGAGGTGGTCCCTGACGCCGTGGTCAAGGTGTCGTTCGCGGTCGAGGGCGCGGGCGAACTGGTGGGCGTCGGCAACGGCAACCCGCACAACGTCGACAGCTTCAAGCGTCCCCGGCGCTGGACCTGGCACGGCAAGGCGCTGGCCATCCTGCGGCCCGCCAAACAGCCCGGCCGGCTGACGCTCACCGCCACCGCCGATGGGCTGCGCTCGGCCCGGCTCGACCTGCAGGTCGCTGGGCGTCAAAGCTGATGGTGACGATTGCCTGAAGCCGCATTTCTCGCCGTCGATTGGGGCACGACCAACCGGCGCGTCTACGCGATCGACGCCGACGGAACGGTCGTCGCCGGCGAACGCGACGATCGCGGCCTGACGGCCGTCGGGGCGGGCGGGTTTCCGGCGGAGGCGGCGGCGATCCGCGCGCGCCTTGGCGACCTGCCGATGCTGTGCGCCGGGATGGTCGGGTCGGCGCGGGGCTGGGTCCTGGCGCCTTACCGGCCGTGCCCCGCCGATCTCACCGAACTGGCCGCCGGACTGCATTGGATCGATCCCCGCACCGCCATCGTGCCCGGCCTGTCGTGCCGGACGGCGCGCGGCGGCGACGTGATGCGCGGGGAGGAGGTCCAGTTTCTGGGAAGCGTCGCGGCGGGCCTGGCTCCGGCGGATGCGCTGCTCTGCCAGCCGGGCACGCACTGCAAGTGGGCGCGCATCGGGGGCGGCAGGGTCGAGAGCTTCCGCACGACGATGACCGGCGAGCTCTTCGCTCTGCTCAGGCGCGACAGCCTGCTCGCCGAATTCCTGGCCGGGGAGGTCGCCGATGGGGCTGCGTTCTCCGAGGGGCTGACCGCCGCGCGCGATGCGACCCTGCTTGGCGACCTTTTCGGCGTTCGCGCGGAGGTGTTGCTTGGCCTGCGCGCCGGCGACGACGCGGCCGCCTATGTCAGCGGCCTGCTGATCGGCAGCGACGTGCGCGAGCAGGCGCTGCATCCTGGCGAGCGGGTGTATGTCCTCGCCGAACCCGGCCTGGGCGAGCTCTACGCGGCGGCGCTGGCCGCCGCCGGGGCGCGCCCGTCGCCGATCGACAGCCAGACGGCGTTTGTCGCGGGCGTAACCGAGATCTGGAGGCGCGCCGATGGATTCGAAGGCTGAGTTCAACGCCGCGATGGCGCGCTGCCCTTTGGTCGCGATCCTGCGGGGCGTCCGGCCCGAAGAAGTCGAGGCGGTGGCCGATGAGCTGGTCGCGGCCGGCTTCAGCATGATCGAGGTCCCGCTCAATTCGCCGGACCCGCTCGACAGCATAGCGCGGATCGCCGGGCGCTATCCGGCGCCGGTCCTGGTCGGGGCCGGCACCGTGCTCAAGGTGGATCAGGTCGAGGCCGTGCGTCAGGCCGGCGGGCGCCTCATCGTCTCGCCCAACACCGACCTGTCGGTGATCGGCGCCACGGTCGCCGCGGGCATGGTGTCGCTGCCCGGATATTTCACGCCCAGCGAGGCCTTCGCGGCGATCGGCGCGGGGGCGCATGGGCTGAAGCTGTTCCCGGCCGAGGCCGCGACGCCAACGATCCTGCGGGCCCAGCGCGCCGTCCTGCCACCCGCCCTGCCGGTGCTGGTGGTCGGCGGCGTCAAGCCCGGCGGGATGGCGCCGTGGCTGGACGCCGGGGCCAAGGGCTTCGGTCTCGGCTCGGCGCTATATTCCGTGGGGATCGGGCCTGATGAGGTCCGGCGTCGCGCGGACGAATTCATCGCCAGCCTCGCGACGGCCGGATGGCGGCCGTCTGGCGCCTGAGGAGAGAAGGAACCCGTGAGACACATCCTCCCAGCGACCATCTTCGCGGCGGTCATGGCGACCGCCGCCATGGCTCAGGCTCCGCCGGCGATCCCGCTCGAGAAGCTCATCCCCCTTGAGAAGATCATTCCAACCCCGTCCCAGCCCGGGGCGATCGCGCTCGGTGTGAAGGGCGAGCCGGTGAAGGACCAAGAAGTCTGGACGCAAACCGCCACCAATCGTGGCGTCCGGAACGTCACCAACCCCACCTTGACCCCGGTCCTGCCGGACGCCGCCAAGGCGACGGGCGCCGCCGTCATCGTCGCCCCCGGTGGCGGCTTCCTGGCGCTTTCGATGGACCACGAGGGCTACGCGGTCGCCCGTTGGCTCGCCGACCACGGGATCGCGGCCTTCGTCCTGAAGTACCGGCTGAAACCCACCCCGGTCGATCCGGCGGAGTATCGAACCGCCATGATCGCCATGTTGAACGGGGCGATGCGCAATGGCGGCGGCGATCCGGGCATGCTCACTCCGCCGGCCGCCCTGGAGGACGCCCAGGCCGCCGTCCGGCTCGTGCGCCGGCGCGCCGCCGAGTGGGGTGTCGATCCCCAGCGCGTCGGGTTCGTGGGCTTCTCGGCGGGGGCGATCACGACGCTGAGCGTTGGCCTGTCGGCCGACAAGGACGCCAGGCCGGACTTCATCGCTCCCATCTACGGTCCGATGGACCGGCGCGATGTGCCCAAGGATGCGCCGCCCCTGTTCGCGGCCCTGGCGGCGGACGATCCCCTGTTCGGCAAGAGCGACCTGGGAATCGTTTCCAGCTGGCGCGCGGCGGGCCGGCCCTACGAGGTCCACGTCTACGAGCACGGAGGCCATGGCTTCGGCTTGCGCAAGCTGGGCTCCACAAGCGACCTGTGGATCGATGAATTCTACGCCTGGATGAAGGCGCGCGGCTTTCTCGGAAAACCCAATTAGGGCTCGACGAGGGCCGTCGGGACAGAACAGCCGCAAAGAGATGGCCATGAATGACGTCCGATGTGTCGCGCCCTCCGGCGATCGTCTCGGCGAGGGGCCGTGCTGGTCTGCGCGGGAGGGGCGGCTCTACTGGTTTGACATCAAGTCCCGACGGCTGCGTTGGCTGGAGCCGGCGAGCGGCGAGGCGGGCGTCTTCGATCTGCCGATGCGCGCCAGCGCCGCGGCGCCGAGGACCGCCGGGGGCCTGCTGATGGCCACGGAACTGGGGCTTGCCGTCCTTGATACGACGACCGGTCGCGTGGACGTGATCCAGCCGATCCAGCTGGAGCCCGGCTTCCGGACCAACGACGGCAAGATCGATCCCGCCGGGAATTTCTGGTGGAGCACGATGGACGACAACCATGGCGAACGGCCTGGCGCCGTCTTCCGCACGGGCCCCGATCTGGTCACCGAGCGGGTCCTGGACGGGATTCACATCGCCAACACGATCAGCGTCAGCGCCGATGGCCGGCGTCTCTATCTGGCGGACTCTCGCAAGGGTGTGATGTCCGTCCATGACACCGCCGACCTCGGCAAGGTGGCCGAACTCGCCAACACGCACGACGAGGATGGCACGCACGATGGCTCGGCCATTGACGCCGAGGGGCATCTCTGGAACGCGCACTGGGGCGGCTCGCGGATCGTACGCTATGCCCCGGATGGACGCGTCGACCGGATCGTCGCCGTCCCGGTCGAGCAACCCACCAGCTGCGCCTTCGGTGGGCCTGGCCTCGCGACCCTCTATGTCACCAGCGCCTGGGATGGCCTGGACACCGAGGCCCGCGCCCGCCAGCCGCTGGCCGGCGGGCTCTTCGCCTTCGAACCGGGCGTGAAGGGACTGGCGCTGCCGGAGTTCGCCGGATGAGGCGTCTTCAAGGCCGCGCGCACCGCCTTGAAGGATCGGGGCCATCAGCGCCGATGGTCAGCCCAGGTACTTCTGGAAGAACTTGACGATCGCGTCGAAGGTGTCCCGCGACTCCGGCAGTTCCGGCTGGGAGGTGTGGTAGCAGTGCCCCAGGCCCTCTCCGACGATGAGGTCGCCGGGCACGCCCGCCTTGATCAGCGCGGAGTGGGTGAAGACCGCCGTGCTCAGGTCGGGCGCCCGGGTTCCGGTGATCACCAGGGTCGGCGGGAACTTGGCGAGCACGTCGGGATGCAGCGCGGGGGAGGCCATGGGGGACTTCAGGTCCGCGCCTTCCCAGTAGGACCGGATGCGCGGCATGGCGCCGGACCCGGCGGGCCGCCGGCCGGCTTCGGCGGCTTCGAAGGCCGCCCCCAGATAGCTGGAGTCGCCCCTGACGAACTGGGCGGCGCCGGCGCCGAAGACCCCGATCGCGCCGGCCTGCGGCAGGCCATGGGCCGGTAGCCAGGCCGCGACCTGGGCGCTGAGGACGCCGCCGGCCGAGCAGCCGAAGATCCCGATCTGGTGCGGCTTATAGGTCTTCAGGAGCTCCCGGTAGACCTTGGCGACGTCCTCGCTGCCGGCGGGGAAGGTCGCCTCGGGGCCCTGGCGATAGTCGATGCTGATCACCTTGAAGCCGCCCAGGTAGGCGATCGGCAGGGACTCGGTGATCGCGCAGGCGTCGGCGCAGACCATGAACGCGCCGCCGTGCAGCTGGATCAGCACCCGATGCGGATCGATCTTGCGGCCCTTGGGCGTGAACACCCGCGTCGGCACCCCGCCGATCTTCCGTTGGACGATGTCCGCCGGATACCGCGCCGTAAGGAACGCGACGTTCGGGATGAGGTCATGCTCGAGATTGCGGCGCATCTCGGCGATGTCGGCGCCGAGGGGCGCCCCGATCGGCGGCGCCTTCTTCAGGTGATCGACCGCTTCCTTGCTGAGGAAACCGGAGGGCGGAAAATCGAAGGCCGGCACGTGAAGCACGCCGTCGGTCGTTTGGGCGGTCTCCGCCGGCTGGGCGCTCGCGCCCGGGGCCGTTCCGATCGCTACCAGCAAGGCCGCGGCCGCCGCGGCGCCCAACAGGTGTTTCGACATTTCCTCATTTCCTCCCGATTGAATTGGAGCGCTGAGCCCTGGCCATCATTGACCTGCAATCCCGGTCAGCTCCATCCCGGCGCACAGGTTTTCTCCGGGCCCGAGCCAGCGCAGGCCGGTATCCTGGCCGGGACGGTTCACCGCGTCGGTCATGTGGCTGACCGGCTCGATGCAGACAAAATCGGCGCCTGCTGGCGCGTAGACCACCGTGTGGGGCAGGCCGGGCGAAGGTTGGATCTCAAGCGCCATGCCCCTGTCGGGCCAGGCGATCCGCAGGCCGCCTGACCGATCCGTGTAAAGGGTGTCCACGGTTCGGGCGCCGACCGGCGCGCCCTGCCACCAGTCGATGGCCTCAGGCCTCTCGTCGAGCGCGGCGGGTATCCCGTCCGGACTGTTTCGCCATTCGCCGCGGTGCGCGCCGCGATAGAGGGTCACGGCGTTCCGCGGCAGATAGGGATGGAATCCCACCCCGGCCGGCATGGGCGTAGGCCCGTCGTTGCGAACGCCAATCGTCATGCTCAACCCCGCCTCGGAGAGCGAGACGCGCTGGGTCGCCTGATAGGGCCAGGGCCATTCGCCGCCCGGATAGCGGTGCACCATGACCGCCGAGGCGCCGTCGTTCTCGATCACGTCCCAGGGCGCGAGCCACCCGAACCCATGCAGGGGATGCGGATGGTCGCTGCCCGGCATGTTGGGGGAGATCCGCACCACACTGCCGTCCGCCTCAAAGCGTCCGTCGGCGATGCGGTTGGAGAACGGGACCAGCGGGAAGCAGGCGGTGTCCAGGATCGAGGGGCCGCAGGTCGGACGGAACAGCGGCTCGCCGCGCCAGTCGAAGCGGGCGACCGAGCCGCCCCGCCCGGGGTCCAGCACAAGCCGGTAGTCACCGGCCGCGAGCTCGATCATGCAAAGCGATTGGCAAGGTTTTCCAGCCACTCCTGCCGCCCCGACCTGGGCTTGGGCGCCAGGTTACGCTCGACCGCCAGGTCCGCCACCTGGGCCAGGGTCGCGCCCGGCGCGCGGATGCGGCGGCCCAGCTCGCCGTCCCAGCCCGCGTAGCGCGCGGCGCGGAAGGCGTCGAGTTGCCCGTCGTTAATGATCGACTCGGCCCTGACCAGGGCGTGGGCGAGGGTGTCGATCCCGCCGATGTGACCGTGCAGCAGGTCCACGGCGTCGATGCTCTGGCGCCGCACCTTGGCGTCGAAGTTGAAGCCGCCGGTGGTGAATCCGCCGGCTCGGATGACCTCGATCATCGCCAGCGTCATCTCCTCGACGGAGTTGGGAAACTGGTCGGTGTCCCAGCCGTTCTGGGGGTCGCCGCGGTTGGCGTCGATCGAGCCGAAGATCCCCAGGGCCCGGGCCATGGCGATCTCGTGCTCGAAGGTGTGGCCGGACAGCGTGGCGTGGTTGGCCTCGATGTTGACCTTCACCTCGTTCTCCAGGCCGAAGCGCTTGAGGAAGCCGTAAACGGTCTGGGTGTCGAAGTCGTACTGATGCTTGGTGGGTTCGTGCGGCTTGGGTTCGATCAGGATCGTCCCGCCAAAGCCGATCTTGTGCTTGTGCTCGACGACCATCGACAGGAAACGGCCGAAGTTCTCCTGTTCGATCCCCAGGTCCGTATTGAGGATCGTGTCGTAGCCTTCGCGCCCGCCCCACAGCACGTAGTTTGAGCCGCCCAGCCGATGGGTCGCCTCAAGTGCGCCACGCACCTGCAGCGCCGCCCAGGCGAAGACCTCCGGGTCGGGATTGGTCGAGGCGCCGGCCATGTAGCGGGGATGGCCGAAGAGATTGGCGGTGCCCCACAGCAACCTGCGCCCGTGTTTGGCCTGCAGCGCTTCGAGGTGGTCCACGGCCTCGGCGAAGTTGCGTTGGAACGAGGCCACGTCGGTGGCGTCGGCCATCACGTCCACGTCGTGGAAGCAATAGAACGGCACGTCGAGCTTCTCGACGAAGGCGAGGCCGGCCTCGCGCTTGGCGCGCGCGGCCTGGGCGTCATTGGGGCCGGCGTGCCAGGGGCGCGAGAACGTACCCGCGCCGAACACGTCGGAGCCCGGCCAGCAGAAGCTGTGCCAGAAGCACACCGCGAACCGCAGGTGGTCTTCCATGCGCTTGCCCAGCACCATCCGGTCCTTGTCGTACCAGCGGTAGGCGAGGTCGCCGGCGGCGTTCGGTCCTTGGAAGCGGACGGTGTCGAATTCGGCGAAGTAGTCGGCTGACATGGCGGTCATTTCCTAGACTTGGCGGACATGCGGATAGGCCGCACGGTAGCGGGCGAGCTTGGGGGCCAGCCGTTCGGCCAGCGAGGGGTCGGGCTGGATGATGTTCGAAACCTGGGGCGGCTTGCAGACCGTGGCGGCGCCTTCGCCGGTCAGCGCCATCTGCGCGAGCTTGGCCGCGCCCAACGCGGGGCCGACTTCGCCGCCGTTCAGATAGGTAAGGGGCGCGCCCAATGCCGCGGCGATGATCGAACCCCAATAGGCCGATCGCGAGCCCCCGCCGATCACCGATAGGCCCGTGACGGGCGTCCCGGCCTCGCGCAGCGCGTCGAGGCCGTCGGCGAGCGCGAAGGCGACCCCCTCAAGCACCGCCTGAGCTAACCGGGCGGGGTCGGTCTCGTGGTCGAGGGCCAGAAAGGCGCCGCGGACGCGGGCGTCGTTGTGCGGCGTCCGTTCCCCGGAGAGATACGGAAGAAAGAGCTCGGGGCCCGCGGCGGCGCCGGCGCTTTCGGCCAGGGCGAAAAGTTCCGCTGGCCCGGCCGCGCCGGTCAGCCGGGCGGCCCAGTCGATGCAGGACGCGGCCGAGAGATGGACCGCCATCTGGTGCCACAGGCCGGGCAGGCAGTGACAGAAGGCGTGAACGGCGCGCGCCGGATTGGCCCTCAGGCTGCCGGTCGCGACGAAGATCACGCCGGACGTGCCCAATGACAGCAGGGCGTCGCCGTCGTTGACCACGCCGACGCCGGCGGCCCCGGCGGCGTTGTCGCCGCCCCCGGCCGCGATGGGAACCTGGGTCATGCCCCATTGCCGGGCGACGTTCGCGGAGAGCCGCCCCGTGACCGCATTGCCTTCGTGCAAGCTAGGCATCTGATGCGTCGACAGCCCGCAGGCGTCGAGCATCGCCTCGCTCCAGCGACGGGCGCCCACATCGAGCCAAAGTGTGCCGGCGCTGTCGGAGAGGTCGCTCGCCCTGTCGCCGCTCATGCGCAGGCGAACGTAGTCCTTGGGCAACAACACCGCGGCGAGTTTCGCGAACACTTCGGGCTCATGCGTGCGAACCCACAGGAGCTTGGGCGCGGTAAAGCCTGGCATGGCGATGTTGCCGGTAATCGCTCGCAGGTCCGGGACCGCGGCCTCCAGGTCGGCGCATTCGGCGAAGCTGCGGCCATCGTTCCACAGGATCGCGGGCCTGAGCGGCCGGTCGCTGGCGTCAAGCAGCGTGGCGCCGTGCATCTGGCCGGCGAGACCTATGGCGAGCACGCCGGCCCGAATTGCGGGATCGATGGCGGACACGGCGGCCTCGGTGGCCGACCACCAGTCGTCGGGGTTCTGCTCGGACCACAGATCGTGGGGGCGGGACACGGAAAGCGGCGCGGTCGCCTGCGCCAGCACGGCGCCGTCGGGCGAGATGACGACCGCCTTCGCACCGGAGGTGCCCAGGTCGATGCCCAGGAACATGCGCGCCCGCTCCCTAACCTTTTATGATGGTGTTAGCGCTATCACTTCGCTGAACGCAAGCCCGCCTTGTGCAGCCTTAAGACGGTTCACCGGCGACGCCGCCGGATTGGTCTGGCCGCGCCGCGGCAACGCGTACTATTTCTTCCGGCTCGCCGGTCTCTCCATCGACGCGCCGGCAAGCGACACAGGGACAGGTCATAGGTGGTGGAGAAACGCGCAAGTCGCAGGTCGGGCGCGGCGCCGACGGTGGCCGACGTGGCCAGGGCCGCCGGCGTTTCGCCGATGACTGTCTCGCGGGTCGTCAACGGCGAGCCGAACGTCCTGGACAAGACCCGGGCGCGGGTCCGGGCGGCGGTCGATGATCTCGGCTATCGCCCCAATGTCGCGGCGCGAAGTCTTGCGGGCGCCCGGCAGGACCGCATCGCCTTGCTCTACGCCAACCCGAGCGCCGCCTACCTGAGCGAACTGTTGAAGGGCTGCCTGGAACAGGCCGGGGCTAAGGGCCTGCAGTTGATCCTGGAGCATTTCGATCCCAATGAGGCCCTGCCGCTGCTGGCCGCCCGGCTCGTCTCGCAGCGGATCAACGCCGTCCTCGTGCCGCCGCCCCTCTGCGACTTGGAACCCCTGCTCGAGGTGATCCGCCAGGCGCGCCTGCCCATGGTCCAGATCGCCACCGGCAATCCCAGCCGCCTGGCCCACGCGGTTACGATCGACGACGAGGCGGCGGCCTTCGCCCTGGTGCGATATCTGTTGGAGATCGGTCACCGGCGCATCGGCTTCATCGAAGGCGACAGCAACCAGACGGTCAGCGCCTTGCGCCGGAAAGGCTATGAGCGCGCCTTGGCCGCGGCGGATATCCTGCCCGATCAGTCGCTCGTCGTGGAGGGGGATTTCACCTACAGATCCGGCCTTGCCGCGTCCGAAAATCTCCTGGCCCTCGGCGAGCGTCCCACCGCCATATTCGCCAGCAACGACGACATGGCCGCGGCAACGGTCGCCGTGGCCCACAAGCATGGGCTGAGCGTGCCTGAGGACCTCTCGGTTTGCGGTTTCGACGACACCGCCATGGCCACGACGATCTGGCCGCGGCTGACCACGGTGCGTCAACCGGTAGCCGAGATGGCGCGGATCGCGATCGAAATCCTGGTCCAGGCGACCGAAGGCGGCCGCTCGTCGGGCGACCGGGGGGGCGAACATGTCCAGCTCGCCTTCGAGATCGTGAAGCGCGACTCCGTGGCCCCACGCTGAGGTCCGCGCGGCCGGATTGACTTTCCGCAGGCCCCGCGCATGGTAGCGCTCACAATGGCGACGTGAATCGCCAGCTTCCCCGGGGGGAAACATGGCTGCCGAAGACTCAGGGCGGACGAATCTCGGCCTGATCGCGATGATCGTCGCGGTGGCCACGATCGGCGGCTTCATGTTCGGCTACGACTCCGGAGCCATCAACGGCACTCAGGAAGGCCTCCGGCACGCCTTCCACCTCAGCGACGGCCAGTTGGGGCTCACCGTCAGCGCGCTGCTGCCGGGCTGCGCGCTGGGCGCGTTCCTGGCCGGCCGGCTGGCGGACATCCTTGGCCGCCGCCAGGTGATGATGCTGGCGGCCATCCTGTTCATTGTCAGCGCCGGGTTCTCCGGCGCCGCGCCGTCGGCCCTGTTGCTGGCGTTGGCGCGGTTCTTCGCGGGGGCGGCGGTCGGCGCGGCCAGCGTGCTCTCTCCCGCCTACATCAGCGAGGTCACGCCCGCCGCGCTGCGGGGCCGGCTCTCCAGCGCCCAGCAGGTGATGATCATCACCGGCCTGACCGCCGCGTTCCTGGCCAACTACTACCTGGCCCAGATGGCCGGGTCTTCGCTCGGCGCCTCGTGGGGCGGGTATCCCGCCTGGCGCTGGATGTTCTGGGTCCAGGCGGGCCCCGCGGTGCTGTTCCTGCTGGCGCTCCTGGGGATCCCCGAGAGCCCGCGATTCCTGGTGGCCAGGGGCCGCCATGTGGAGGCCGAGCAGGTCCTGTCCCGGCTGTTCGGCGGCCCGGCGGCCGTGGCGAAGGTCGCGGAAATCAGGGCCTCGTTGGCGGTGGACCATTCGCCCAGCCTGGCGGACCTGCGCAAGGCGGGCGGCGGCTGGCGGACCATCGTATGGGTCGGCATCGGCCTGGCCGTGTTCCAGCAATTGGTCGGCATCAACGTCGTCTTCTATTACGGCGCGGTCCTGTGGCAGGCGGTGGGTTTCAGCGAAGCCGACGCCCTGAAGATCAACGTCCTGAACGGCGCGCTGTCGATGGTGTCCTGCCTGGCGGCGATCAGCCTGATCGACCGGATCGGCCGCAAGCCCCTGCTGCTGATCGGCTCGGCCGGCATGGCCGCGACGCTCGGCCTGCTCGCCTGGTGTTTCGCGCAAGGGGCCTTCGCCGGCGGGCATCTGGTGCTGCCGCCCGGCGTGGGCACCACGGCGCTCTTCGCGGCCAACATCTATGTGGTGTTCTTCAACCTGAGTTGGGGTCCGGTCATGTGGGTGATGCTTGGCGAGATGTTCCCCAACCAGATGCGCGGATCGGCGCTGGCGGTGGCGGGCGCGGCGCAATGGATCGCCAATTTCGCCGTGAGCTCGAGCTTTCCGTGGTTGTCCAAGAACGTCGGCCTCGCCCTGACCTATGGCGGGTACACCCTGTTCGCGGCGATCTCCTTCCTCTTCGTCTGGAGGATGGTCAACGAGACTAAGGGCGTCGAACTCGAGGACATGACGGGCTGAAAGCGGTCCGGCT
This sequence comes from Caulobacteraceae bacterium, assembly GCA_947478785.1. Classification (GTDB taxonomy): domain Bacteria; phylum Pseudomonadota; class Alphaproteobacteria; order Caulobacterales; family Caulobacteraceae; genus Phenylobacterium. Next base: position 2,613 of record CANJXI010000024.1, on the reverse strand, counting down.
CGAAACCGAGCTGGGGCCTGGGTTGTCGTTACGAAAAGCAGACGTCCATACCAATGACGATGGAGGGAAGATCATGCGGGCTCATCAGGGGCGGAACGTGATGCGGCGATTGATGGCGGGCGCCGGTGTCGCCTTGGTTCTCGCGGCGATCCCGGCTGCGTCCGCGGCCGCCGACGATGCGATGCCGATCTACAAGCGCGCCGCGGCCCCGGTGCAGGATCGCGTTCACGACCTGCTCGGCCGCATGACCCTGGAGGAGAAGGTCGCGCAGCTGGAGTCGGAATGGACGGTTCCGTTCGGCGGGGCCAGCGCCGCCGGCCTCTACAAGGATGGCAAGGTCGACGAGGCGATCGCGCGGCGGACCCTATCCAACGGGATCGGGACGTTCGTGCCGATCTCGCTGAGCGGCAAGCCGGAGACCGTCGTGGAGGGCGTGGCCATGCGCAACGCGATCCAGGCCTGGGTCGTCAAGAACACCCGGCTTGGCATCCCGCTGTTCTTTCACGGCGAGGCGCTTCATGGCGCCGTCGTGACCGGCGCCACGAGCTTCCCGCAGGCCAATGCACTGGGCAGCACCTGGGACCCGGACCTGTTGCGCCAGATGTTCGGCGTGGTGGCCAAGGAAGCCCGCGCGGCGGGCAATGCGATGGTGCTGGCGCCGGTGTTCGACATCGCGCGCGACCCGCGCTTCGGCCGGGTCGAGGAGCAATATTCGGAGGATCCATACATGGTCGGCGCCATGGGCGTGGCCGCGGTCCAGGGCCTGCAGGGCAAGGGGCCCGCATTCGACCAGGACCACGTCGTGGCGACCGCCAAGCACTACGTGCATGGACAGCCCGAGAACGGCACCAACGGCGGCCCCAACGACTTCTCCGAGCGCACCATGCGCACAGTCTTCCTGAAGCCGTTCGAAATGGCGGTGAAGGAGGGCAAAATCGGCGCGATCATGCCGTCGTACAACGAGAACACCGGCGGCATCCCCTCGAATTCCAATCCCTGGCTGATGAAGGACATCCTGCGCAAGGAATGGGGCTTCACCGGCCTGACCGTCTCCGACTACCTGGCCGTGGGCGACCTCGCCACCCGGCACTTCGTGGCCAAGGACGTCTCGGAGGCCGGCATCCTGGCGTTCAATTCCGGGCTCGACATGGAGCTGCCAAATCGCGCCGGATTCCCGGCGCTGGTCGGCGCCGTCCGCGCCGGCCGGGTCAGCGAGGCGGAAATCGACCAGGCGGTGTCGCGCGTCCTGACCACCAAGTTCAACATGGGCCTCTTCGAGCATCCCTACACCGATCCCAAGCGCACGCGGATCGTGGGGGACAAGGCCAATGCGCCGCTCGCCCGCAAGGTGGCGGAAGAAGCCATCATCCTGCTGAAGAACGACAAGGGCCTGCTGCCGCTGGACCCCTCGGCCATCAAGACCCTGGCGGTGATCGGGCCCAACGCCGACAAGGCCCGGATCGGCGGCTACAGCGCCATGCCGCCCTATTTCGTGACCGTTCTGGACGGCATCCGCCAGCGTGTCGGCCCCAAGGTGAAAGTCAGCTACGCCGAGGGCGTCCGGATCTCGGAGCCCGACGCCTCGCCGACGACGAACAAGATGGCCCCGTTCGTCGCGCCTTCCGCCGAGAAGGACGCGGCAGGCATCGCCCAGGCCGTCGAGACCGCGCGCGCGGCCGATGTCGTGGTGCTGGTGCTGGGCGAGAACGAGACGGTCGCCCGGGAAGGCTTCGGAGCCGGCCTGAGCGACAAGCCGTCCTTCGGCGATTCCGACAACCTGGAACTGCCGGGCCAGCAGAACGAACTCGTCCGTGAGATCATGAAGCTCGGCAAGCCGACGGTGGCCATCCTGCTGAATGGCCGCCCCCTCTATATCGAACAGCTTTCGCAGGCCGCCCCGGCGATCATCGAGGGCTGGTACCTGGGCCAGGAGACCGGCAACGCCATGGCCGGCGTCCTGTTCGGCGACGTCAATCCGTCCGGCCGCCTGACCGTGACGATCGCCCGCAACGTGGGCCAGCTGCCGGTCTTCTATTACCGGGAGCCGATTGCGCGTGTGGGTTACGTCTATAACTCGAACGCGCCGCTGTACCCGTTCGGCTATGGCCTCAGCTACACTACCTTCACCTATGGAAAACCAACGCTGGACAAGCCGGAGATCGACCGCGACGGAACCGCGAAGGTCTCGGTCAATGTCACCAATTCGGGCAAGCGGGCCGGTGACGAGGTGGTGCAGATGTATGTCCACCCCAAGGTCTCCAGCGTCGCCCAGCCGGTCATGCGGCTGGCCGGTTTCGAGCGCATCCATCTGAACGCCGGCGAGACCAGGACCGTCAGCTTCAACGTCGGCCCCGAGCAACTGGCGATCTGGGACCGGCAGATGAAGCATGTCGTGGAGCCGGGCGTCGTCGATGTCCTGGTCGGGTCCAATGTCCAGCAGACGGCGAGCGTCCCGCTCGCGGTCAGGCCCTAGGGGCTGTGGACTCTTAGGATTCCCCACGCCTGCGAAGCGTGATTCAAGACTGTCTTTTGGAGGCAGTCTTGGGTGTGATGGATCGGCTGGTGCTGAGCGATGGTCAGTGGGAGCGGATCGCGCCGCTGATCATCGGCCGC
>CANJXI010000023.1 GCA_947478785.1 Caulobacteraceae bacterium | reverse complement strand
TCTGGGAGGAGCTGTTCCCCGGCGAGCAGGCCCGCGTGATCCAGCTGCTGGTCGACCGGGTCGACATTCATCAGGACGAGGTGGCGATCCGCCTGCGCAATGACGGGCTCTCATCCCTGGCCGGCGAGCTCGCCAGCATCAGCACCGCCGAAAGGATCGCCGCATGAGCGCCACCAACACCTTCACGATCCGCATCCCCATGCAGATCCGCAAACGTGGTGGCCGCAAGCTGATCCTCGCCCCGGACGGTGGAGAGCCGATCTGGGCCGCCCCCAGGCCGCGGGTCGACAACACCATGATCAAGGTCATCGCCCGAGCGTTCCGGTGGCGCAGGCTGATCGAGACCGGGGTCCATGCCTCCATCGAGGAGGTCGCCAGGGCGGAGAAGATCAACGCGTCCTATGTGGGCCGGGTGCTGCGGCTGACGCTGCTGGCGCCCGAGATCATCGAGGCGATCCTGGAGGGCCGCCAGCCGGCCGGCATGACCATGGCGGGGCTGCTGACGCCGTTTCCGCTGATGTGGGCGGAGCAGCGAGTGGCCCTCGGGCATAGCGGATAGAACCTGACGCTTGGTACAGGGTGAACGCCTGGGCTCTAGAGCCACTCTTCTTGAGGGTTTCGGATGCCGGCCCTGGCGCATGTTAAAACGGCCGGCATCGATGCAGCGTCAGTCTTTGTAAATGATCTTCTTCATCGCGGCCCGATACTTCATAAGCCGTTGGTTGACCTCCATCAGGTCTGCCGTTAGCTCGGCGTACTTGGGGAAATCCAGCTGCACAAGCTGAGGTGCCTCGGCCAGCTTGGCCTGCTGAGAGATTTCGTTCTCATACCAACGTCGAAACCGGGCATGCCAAGTCGTGAGGTGTGGCCGCAGCCCTTCGTTCAGGACGTTGATCGACAGCTTGATGATCTGTTGCGTGCTGGCGTCCTGCACCTTGCCGACCGGGATCGTCTTGAGGAGGTCGCGCGTGATGGTGAAAAACTGAAACCAAGAATCGTAGACCTCTGCGATCACGTCATGATCTAGGTCAATCGGCAGGCCGATCTTGCGTGTGCTTAGCTCGACCCAGATCGCATAAGCCACCTGGCGGTCGACCAAGTTCGGCCTCAGCGTGATCTTGCCGGCCCCGGCCCCGACCTCGGCTTGATCGATTTCCCAGGATGGCCCTCGGAAGTCGGCAAGGTAGCGGCGCGCCAGGAACAGCAGCGCCATCGCCCCCAGAAACAGCAGGAAAAGCCAGAGATGGCCGCTCACGCCGATCTCATGAGTCACGGGATCGAAATGCGCCTCAACGATGCTAATTGGCGCGCCGACCGGAGCCGCCGTCGCGTGGTGAACAGAGGGCGAGTCAGCCATTCCGCTGACGGCGTTCGCGCGTGTTGTTGATCAACGTCTTGGACCGCTTCAGTGAGTCCTCAATCAGATCGGACAGACCTTGCATGGTCTTGGTCGCAGTATCCCAATGCTTGAGCACGGCGTAGCCGCTGTTGATGTTGTCGACTAGCCGCCCCGGCACGCTGATGCCGCCGCCTGCAGCGGCAGGCTTCAGGGTCGGGAGCTGGATTGCCAGGACACCCATCTGCTGGTCGAGCGCTGCCTTGATCTCCCAATCGACGTATTTGCGACGCCAAGTATCAGCCCCACACAGTACGATCAGGCAACTACTGCCGGTCAGGTGGTTTTCGCGGATGTAGCGCAGGATATAGCCCTCATCCTCACTGTCCCGCGCCCGCTCCAGGCTGTTGTCGAAAAAGACCTCATACTTCTCGTGGAAGGCTTCGGAGAAGGCGTTGTAGTACGCTTGGTCACCAGCGTGATGATAGCTGATAAAGACTTTCCGGCGCGGATTGATGGACATCGAACGTTCCTAACAAGCGGCGCAATATACAGAGAATCAACGTCAGATTGCAAGGTGCCTAGCCTACGGCAGATGAAGCGAAGGCGTCCATCGAGTACCAAGTGTCCGCCCCCCGCCGGTAGCGGAGCGGACGTCTTCACGCCTATACGGAAAATATGAGTATTGGGCGGGCCCTCAGTTGTGTCGCTTTCGGCCTGACCGTTCTCACAGCCACGTCCAGCGCGGCGGCGGCCGTGCCGATCGCCGGCGTAGCCAGCGTCATCGACGGCGACACCATCGAGATCCACGGCGTCCGTATCCGTCTCCAAGGCATTGATGCGCCCGAGGGTCGCCAGCTTTGCACTCGTCCGACCGGTGAGCGGTGGCGCTGCGGCCAGCAGGCATCCCTGGCTCTGTCTGATCAGATCGGGCGATCGACCGTGTCATGCGACCCCCGCGACACCGATCGCTACGGTAGGACAGTGGCGGTCTGCAGCTCCCGCGGCGTGGATCTGAATGGCTGGCTGGTCACCCAGGGCTGGGCGGTCGCCTATCGGCGCTACTCGCGGGACTACGTCCGCGCCGAGGACCAGGCGCGGGCGGCCCGTCGTGGGGTCTGGTCGGGGCAGTTCGACATGCCTTGGGAGTGGCGGGCGGCCCGCCGCTCGGCCGCTACTGGATAGACCTGACACTTGGCGCCAGATGAGCGCCCGTAGGCGGACCTTGCCAACGGTAGAGATGGGGGGTTAGCGGACATTGATGGGGCGCTGACGGTTCGGCCGCTTCTCACTCTTTCCGGACCATGGGAAAGTCCGCTCTGGGCTTGATTGTCAGGGCTGATCGTCGATGTCTCCTCAGGGGTCTGCCGAGGTCATTCCGCTTTGTTCAAGGGCGGGATCTCGCGACCTGCTGTCCGCCGCCTGGCAATGGTCAGCACCACCTGTGTGATGGCGGGCAAGACAAGTAGCGTCAGCGCCGTGGCCGTGACCAAGCCTCCGATCACCACCATGGCCAGCGGCTTCTGCACCTCGGCGCCTGTGCCATGGGCCAGCGCCATGGGGATGAATCCGATGGCCGGCACCAGACCGGTCATCACCACGGGCCGGACTTTTTCCATCATCCCCTGGCGGATCGCCTCGCTGACCGATTTGCCTTCATCCAGGCGCTGACGGATGGCGCTCATCACGACGAGACCATTGAGGACCGCAACTCCGGCTAGGACGATGAAGCCCACAGCCGCCGACACCGAGAAATTGATCCGGGTGAGCGCCAGCGTGAAAACGCCGCCGGCGAGACCCAGTGGGATGGCCGTGAACACGGCGACGGCCAGCGGCACGCTGCCCAGGGCGAAGTAGAGCAGGCCGAAGATCGCCAGGAAGCAGATCGGGACCACAATCGCCAGTCTCTCGGCGGCTGCCTGCAGGTTCTGGAACTGACCGCCCCACTCCAGAAACGTGCCGGGCGACAGGGTCACCGCATCGACCTTCGGACGGGCGGCCTTGACGAAGGAGCCGACGTCCCGGCCCCTGACGTTGGCGGAGACGACCACTCTGCGCTTGCCGTTCTCACGGCTGATCTGGTTCAGCCCCTCGGTGTAGCGGAACTGCGCCAACTGGCTGAGGGCGACCGAGCCCCGAGCGTGGCCATCATCGTCCGGCAGCATCACCGGCAGGGCGCCGAGGGCATCGAGACTGGTACGCGTAGCGATCGGCACGCGGACCACAACGTCAAAGCGACGGTCACCCTGGAACAGCATGCCGGCCTGGCGGCCCGCCATGGCGGCGGCGACAGTATCGGCCACCTCTTCCACGGTCAGGCCGTAGCGCGCGATGGCGCCGCGATCGAACTGGACGTCGAGGGTCGGCGCTCCGCTGACCTGTTCCACCTTCACGTCGGCTGCGCCCGGCGTCGAGGACAGGGCTGCGGCGATCCGGGTTCCGGTGGAGGTCATCTTGTCGAGATCGTCGCCGTAGATTTTCACGGCGACGTCGCCGCGGACGCCGCCGATCAACTCATTGAACCGGAGCTCGATGGGCTGGCTGAGTTCATAGCCCTGCCCGATCAGTCCGTTGGCCTTGGCCTCGACGCGAGCGATCACGTCTTCCTTGGTCTTCACTCCCCTGGGCCAGTCTTTCTGCGGTTTCAGCAGGATGAAGCCGTCGGAAATATTGGGCGGCATAGGGTCAGTGGCGACCTCGGCGGTGCCGGTCTTGGAGAACATCATCTCGACCTCCGGCAGGCTGCTGACCGCGCGTTCGACCTGCTGCTGCATGCGGAGCGACTGCTCGAGGGAAGTGGAGGGAATACGCTGCGAGGCCAGGGCAAGGTTCTTCTCGTCAAGCTGCGGGATGAACTCCTGGCCCAGCAGGGTGAAGACGAAACCCGCCAGAACCGAGACCCCGACTGCGGCCCCGATGAAGGGCCAGGGTCGCGCAATGGCGCTGTCAAGCAGGGGCTGGTAGCGCGCGTTGATCCTGCGGATCAGCCACACCTCCGTCTCCGCCACCCTGCCGCGGATCAGGAGAGCCACCATGGCCGGCACGAAGGTCAGGGACAGGATGAAGGCCGCGGCCAGGGCCAGCATCAGGGTGATGGCCATGGGCGAGAAGGTCTTGCCCTCCACGCCCTGGAATGTGAGCAGCGGCGCGAAGACCAGGAAGATGATCGCCTGCCCGTAGACCGTGGGCCGGATCATCTGCTGCGAGGCCAGCAGGGTTTCCTGGAGCCGCTCTCGCAGTTCCAGCAGGCGGCCTTCCCGATGCTGCCGCTCCGCCAGTCTGCGAAGGCAGTTCTCGATGATGATCACGGCCCCATCGACGATCAGTCCGAAGTCCAGAGCGCCCAGGCTCATCAGGTTTCCGGAGACGCCCAGTGTGTTCATGCCGACGGCGGTCATCAGGAACGAGATCGGGATGATCAGCACGGCGATGGCCGCGGCGCGGACGTTGCCCAGCAGGAAGAACAGGGCGACAGCGACCAGCACGGCGCCCTCGAACAGGTTTCGCTGCACGGTGGCGATGGTGGCGTTCACCAGACTGGAGCGGTCCAGCGTCGGCGTCACCTTGACCCCCACAGGCAGGGATTTCTCCAACGTCTCCAGCTTCTCGCCGACAGCCTTTGCGACGGTGCGGCTGTTCTCGCCGATGAGCATCAGGGCGGTGCCGACCACCACCTCGTGGCCGTTCAGGCTTGCCGCGCCTGTGCGGAGTTCTCCGCCGATCCGGACAACGGCGACATCCTTGACCAGCACTGGAACGCCACCCCGTGTGGCGATGGCGGCATTGGCGATCTCGTCGATCGAACGGATCCGGGCGTCGGCGCGGACGAGGTAGGCCTCACCGGCCCGCTCCAGGAAGTTGGCGCCCACGGAGAGGTTTGCGGCTTCCAGGCCCTTGGCCAGGTCCGAAAACGAGACGCCATAGGCGCTTAACTTCACCGGATCGGGCTCGACCAGGTACTGCTTCTCGAACCCGCCGATGGAATCGACGCCGGCCACGCCGCGGACGGTTCGCAGCTGTGGCCCGATGATCCAGTCCTGTACGGTGCGAAGGTAGGCCCTGCGGGAAACCTCGTCAGCAAGCCGCTCGCCTTCGGGGGTCAGGTAGCTGCCGTCCGACTGCCAGCCCGGCGCGCCGTCGCGCGGCCGGACGCCCCGGCCGCCCGGATTGGCGAAGTCCACCGTGTACATGAACACTTCGCCGAGGCCGGTCGTGACCGGGCCGATCTGCGGTTGCAGGCCTTCCGGCAGGTTCTCGCGCGCCTGGGCGATCCGCTCGCTGACCTGCTGGCGGGCGAAGTAGAGGTCGGCGTTTTCCTTGAAGACGGCGGTCACCTGCGAGAAGCCGTTTCGGGAGATCGAACGCGTGCTCTCTAGGCCCGGTATGCCGGCCAGCGCCGTCTCGATGGGGAAGGTCACCCGCTTCTCGATGTCGGCGGGCGACAGGCCAGGATCGACCGTGTTGACCTGCACCTGCTTGTTGGTGATGTCCGGCACCGCGTCGATCGGCAGCCGGGTGAGCTGCCATGCGCCGATCGCCGAGACGAGGGCAACGAGGAGGACCACCGCCCAGCGCGCCCGGACGGACAGGCCCATGAGGTTCGCGATCATGGCTAGTGCTCCCCACCTTCGCCCTTGCCCAGCTCGGCCTTGAGCAGGAAGGCGTTGCGGGCGGCGATGGACTGACCCGCGGCCAGTCCGGCGACGATCTCGGCCCGGCCGGCGCTGCGCTGGCCAACCGTCACCGGCACGGATTTGAAGCCGGTCGCCGTGCGGACGAAGACGACGTCCCGGCCCTCAACGCTCTGCACAGCCTCTTCCGGCACGACGATGGTCGTCGAGCTGCCGGTAACGCGCGGGACGATCCGGGCCCGCACCGACTGCCCCGGCTGCAGTCCTAACGGCGGGACGTCGAGGACAGCGGTTGCGGTCCGGGTCTCGGTGTTCAGGGACGGCGTGATCGAGCGGACGCGCCCCTCGATGGTTCGCCCGTCGGGCAGTTCCACGACCGCCCGGTCGCCGGGGGCGACGCGCGGGGCGTCGGCGCCGCTTATGGCGGCCTCGACCTGCAGAAGCTGCGGGTCGGCGATGCGGAAGAGCTCGGTCTCCGGCTGTACGAATGCGCCCAGGGTGGCCGTTGCGGCGGTGACCCGGCCAGAGATCGGACTGGAGACCAGCACGCCGTGCCCGTCGGCTGTCACCTGGGCCGCGCCAGCGGCGGTTTCGGCGCGCCGGGCCTCGGCGCTGGCGGCCTGGGCCTCGGCCTGAGCCTGCTCATAGTCGACGCGCGGCGAAACGCGCTGCTCGTAGAGCGACTTCTCCCGCGCCAGGGTGCGCTGGGCCAGCGTGGCCTTCGCGCTGGCGACCGACCGGTCAGCCGCGATCTGGGCGGCCTCGCGACTTTCCACGACGGCCAGCGTCTCGCCCACCCGCACAGGGTCGCCGAGACGCTTGTAGATGCGGGTGACGGCTCCGGCAGCCCGTGCGGTCAGGACCGCCTGGCCTCCTGGCGAGCCCGTGACCGTGGCCTGCGCGAGGATTTCGCCGGACATCCCGCCGCTGCTGACCGGCTGGACGAGGATGCCGGCGGCGGCCAGCGCCTGCGGCGTCAGCACGACGACGCCGTCGGACGCCTCGTCATGGTGCTCGGCAGCTTCGGAGGGCGCCGGCCGGTCGGTGAGCCTTGCGATCCCGAAGCCCCCAGAGCCGGCCAGCAGCACGGCGGCGGCGATCCCCCCCATCAGTCGGGCGCGATCCTGCGTCATCATTGGTCTCCAAACGGGGCGACGCCTTGCAGGCGCGCCAGCATCGCCTCGGCGCCCAGGCGCTCGAGACGGGCGTTGAGGGTCTGCGCGCGCGCCTCGGTGAGGGCGCGCCGTGCGGCGTTGAGTTCGGTCAGGGAGAGCTTGCCGCCCTGGTAGCCGATGCGGGTGAGACGGTAGGCCTCGTCGGCCGCCATCTCGCTCTCGCGGGCGGCGGCGATCCGGCTGTGGGCCGCCACGGCGCGGGCGGTAGCCGAACGGCTGTCAGCCTCCGCGTCCAGCCGCGCGGCGTTGAGACGGGCCTCCGCCCCCGCCAGCTCGGCCTGGGCGGCCGAGATGGCCCCGCGGTTGCGGTCGAAGACCGGGAACGGCATCGAGAAACCGCCCACCATCGCAGTGGCCTTGTCGCTGTTGAATCGCCGGACGCCCAGGGACACGGCGACATCGGGCGCGCCCCTCGTTCGCTCAACCTGGACCCTCTGAGCGGCCGCCTCCCGCGCTGCCTGCGCCGCCAGATAGCTGGGCGCCGTCGTGGGGTCCGGCTGAGGGATGGCTTCGGACCGGTCGGCGTGATCCAGCAGACTGTCGACGATGTGGGTGAGAGGTCGCGCTGAGCCTGCAAGGGCGGTGAGCCTGCCGAAGGCGGCGGCGCTGGCCGCCTGCGCCTCATCGCGCGCCGCCCGCGCAGCCTGTACGGCGGCCCGCGCCTGCACCGCGCGCAGGTCGGCCTCCTTGCCGGCCCTGACCAGGGCGTTAGCGACCCGAGCGTCCTCAACCGCCAGGGCGACCGCCTCCTCAGCGAGAACCACACGCCGTTCGGCCGCCTCGGCCTGGGCGTAGGCGTCGGCCAGGTCGAACGCAAAGTCCGCCTGCACCTGGGTCGATCGGGCCCGGGCGGCGTCCACCTCGGCCCGTCCGGCCGCGGCTCTTGCCAGCCGCTTGCCGCCGAACTCCACGGTCTGCTCGACCCGGGCAGTGGTCTCGGTAAGGCCGGTCCCGCGAAAAGGCCCGCTGCCGGAGAAGTTCTCGATGTCGACCCCGAGCGTGGGATTGAGGCGCGTCGCGGCCTGCCGGGCCAGCCCTTCGGACCGCGCGATGTCGGACCGGGACTCGGCGAGGCGAGGCGCGTTCACCTGAGCCTGCTCCAGCAGGGTACGATAGGTCGGCGCGGGATCGGCCAGAGCCACGGTGAGGGGCAGCCCTGATGCGAAGGCGCTCAGGAGCACCGCCAGTGGCGGCCTCCAGTGGATGGGGGAAGTCATTTAATGCCTCGCGATGTGACGGACGAAGCGCCAGAAGGCGCGCGTGCGTCAGGCGCGGGGAGGTCGTTCCAGGCCGGACGGCGCGAGTGTCGCCAGTCGGATCACCGTGGGCCATGCGTGCCGGGCAGAACGGCTCTGCATCACGGACAACTCCGCAACGGTGACCGGCGGCGACTGGACACTGTGGTGGCAGTGGCCGTGGACACAAGATTGGTGCGGCGATGACTCCGGATGCGGCTTCGCACCACCATCGAGGCTTATGGCCTGTTCCATCGCCGAACCCGCTGCGGTAGCGGCCGCCGATATCTCGTCATGGCAGACCAGCGTCTCCAGTGACGGTCCAGCCATCAGCACGGCGAGGGCCAGCGCCGCAAGAGCGCTCGCCAGTCGTTGTAGGAGATTGCGGACACGATGCATTGCCCTGCGGCTATACCGCCCGCGCCTGACGGCGGGAATGCGTTATAAGATCCGCGCAGATCCCGGCCATCAAGATCAGGGCAAGTTCTGTAGTTGAATGACCGCTGTGGGTCGTTTCTTCGCGTTGGGTTCGGGCCAACAAGCGGAGGTTAGACCGATAGGGCGTCAGCCCACTGCCGGACCCAAGTGTCTGAAATCATCCTATGGGTGGTTGAGGGCTCGCCTGCAGTTCGTTCTAGGTTTGTCTCGAGTCGCATGGCTTTCGCAAACCTGCCCCGGCGACCGTCTCAAAGAATACTGAAATTACTGAAGTTTTCGTCGCCGCACCAAATCGCCACGGTGCGGAGGTCTGGAGAGTATCCGGCCATTCAGAGAGAAATCCGGCCATTTCCCGGCACGCGCAGTGCGGAGCCCGTTTGGGGAAACCCTGTAATATCACGGGATTTTTCCGGCCTCGCCCAAGGCGCAGAGAGATTTGTGGCGAGGGGCGTTGGCGGTGCGAGTGGGATTCGAACCCACGTTAGAGTTTCCCCTAAACACGCTTTCCAAGCGTGCGCCTTCAACCACTCGGCCACCGCACCTCGACGCCGGGAAGCGGCTAAGGCCACCAGCGGGAAGGCGCGCAATATACTGAGACGCCTAGCGGGGCAAGCGGCGCCTGGGCCGGATCGCGCGGCGCGCGGGGACCAGGCCCGCGCCTCTGCTATCGTCGGCCATCAAGCTGGGGTGGAGGCGCATGTGACGCGTGAGGAAGTGGCTCAGGCGGCCATGGCCCTGCCGGCCGCCACAAGGATCGTGCTCTGGGATCGCCTCGATGTCTACAAGGTGGGCGGGAAGGTCTTCGCCAGTTGCGGCGACGGCGAGGGCCTGTCGTTCAAGGCCTCCGAAATCGCCTATGCCGTCCTCACCGAGGATGGCCCGGGACGGCCCGCGCCGGGCTTCGCCCGAGGCCGCTGGGTGAACCTGCCCCTGGCCGATTGCGCCGCCTGGGAGGTCACGGAATGGCTGGCCGCGTCCCACACGCTCGCGGCCGAAAGCCTCGGCCGGGCCGTTCGGCGTGAGCTGGGTCTCGGCTAGTCCTCGGCGATCTGGCTCGTCGCATTGGTGTCGCGAAGGCGCAGCGCGATGGTCAGGGCCACGGCCATCATCGCCGAGACATAGAGATAGAAGACACCCTCCAGCGAACCGGTCCCGAAGACCTGCCGATAGAGCGGGCTGGCGGTGTCCTGCTTCTTGAGCCAGAGCGCGACATATTCCGCCGTGCCGCCGAAGATGGTGTTGGCGATGGCGTAGGGGAGCGCCACGCCGAGGCCGCGGACGGCGGCGGGGAACAGCTCGGCCTTCACCACCGCGCTCACCGACGAATAGCCCGAGTGGATCAGGCAGAGCGCGCTCGCCAGGCCGAACGCGGCCCAGGCCGAAGACGTGTGCGAGAGCGTCCGCAGGATGGGATAGGTCAGCAGCGTTCCCAGCAGGAAGGCGAAGGTCAGCGTCGTCTTTCGCCCATAGCGGTCCGACAGGTGGCCCATCAGCGGGTTGACGCCCATGTAGACCAGCAGCGATCCGGCCGAGACCAGGGTCGCTGTGTCCTTGCTGAAGCCCGCGGTGTTGACCAGGAACTTCGGCATGTAGGTGGTGTAGGCGTAGAACGAGAGCGAGCCGGCCGCCGTCAGGCCGAGCACGATCGGCACCTCGCGGGGATGCCTAGCCAGGAGCGGCGCGGCGAAGCTGAGCTGCCAGAGGACCAGGACGGCCACCGACAGGCTCATGGCGTTGGGGTTTCCGCTGGCGAAGAGCGCGGCGCAGACCGCGAGCGCCAGGGCCAGCAGGGCCAGCACCCAGCGCATGTGGGCCGGCGTCACGCGGGCGCGGTCCGCGGGCGCCACGTTGTGGAACGAGGCGCTCTCTTCAAGGCTGGTCTGGATCCAGAAGACCACCACGGCCAGCACGCCGCCGATGGCGAAGGGGATGCGCCAGCCCCAGTCCTGAAGCTGGCCCTTGGTGAGCGTGTGCTGCAGCACCAGGAGCACCAGGGTGGCGGCCAGTTGGCCCATGATCAGGGTGACGTACTGGAAGCTCGACCAGAAGCCGCGGCGGGACTTGCCGGCCATCTCGGACATGTAGGTGGCGCTCGCGCCATATTCGCCTCCCACCGACAGGCCCTGCAGGACGCGGGCTGCCATCAGCGAGATCGGCGCCCAGACGCCGATGGTCGCGTAGCTGGGGATGAAGGCGATGGCGAAGGAGCCCAGGCTCATCAGCGCCACGGCCAAGGCGAGCGCCGCGCGCCGGCCGATCCGGTCGGCGTAGACCCCCATCGCCCAGGCGCCGATGGGCCGCGCCAGGAAGCCCACCGCGAAGATCGCCGCGGCCTGCAGCAACTGGGCGGTGCGGTCGCCCTTGGGGAAGAAGTGGTCGGCGAAATAGAGGGTGAAGGCCGAGTAGGCGAACCAGTCGTACCACTCGACCAGGTTGCCGGCCGAGCCGCCCAGGATCGCCCGGACCCTGCGCAGCGGCGTCAGCCCCGGCCTCGCCCCCGCCGCTATGGCCTCACCCAGCGCCATCGCATCCCCCGCCTGTTCCGTCGGGGGATGCTAGGCGATTTTCAGAGGAAGGCCGCGCCTATATGCGGCCCAACAGCACGAGGATGATGATGATCACCAGGATCAGGCCGAGCCCGCCGCTGGGGAAGTAGCCCCAGGAGCGCGAGTGGCCCCAGGTCGGCAGGGCGCCGATCAGCAGCAGGATGAGGACGATGATCAGAATTGTACCGATGCCCACGGGCGTCTCCTTGTCGTGACCGACTTCCGCGCACCAACGGTCGGCTACGGTGGAGGTTCCGGGTTCGGACTATTCGACGGCGTCGGCGGTGTGCAGGTGGGCGTCGGTGTCCTTGACGGCCAGGGCGTACATCATCCCGATCCAGGCGCCCTTGACGCGGGGCAGGAGCGCCAGGGTGATCGCCGCCAGGGGTATGAGGATCAGGGGCAGGGTGTAGACGGGCGAGCTCTCCCAGACGATGGGGAAGAACAGCAGCGGCGCCACCACCAGGTGGCCGACCAGCAGGATGGTCAGGTAGGCCGGGCCATCGTCGGCGGGATAGCGGGCGAGGTCCAGGTCGCAGGCCTCGCAGTGGCCGTTCACCTTCAGATATTTCCAGAACAGCTTGCCCTGGCCGCACTTCGGACAGCGGCCCTTCAGGCCCCGCGACATGGAGGGGAGAAGCGGATGCGCGATCTCGGACATGGCGGGTATATGGGCCCGCAAGCGCCACAAGGGAAGGCGCCGGCGCGCATCTGTCGCACGCGTTTGCGGCGGGCGCCTGAAGGGCCCCCTCCGTCGTTTCTCACGGTGTTCGAAACGCCACGTCCCCCAGCGGGGGGAGGACAATTTCGCGCCGAGCCTCAGCGGCCGATGAAACGCGCCGGGCGCTTTTCCATGAAGGCGCGTGCGCCCTCCAGGAAGTCGGCGCTCTCCGCGCAGGCCTTCGACAGCGCCTCGACGCCCGCATCGCCGGTCGCTGAGGGGTCGTCGAGGATCGCGCGGATCGTGGCCTTGCTGGCGCGAAGGCTCAGCGGGGCTTTCTCGGCGATCGACAGGGCCATCGCCCGGACCGCCGCGTCGAGCTCGCCCTTCGGGACGAGCTGGTTCACGAGCCCCATGGCCTTGGCCTCGGCGGCGTCGAACATCCGGGCGCTCATCAGCATCTCGGCGGCGAAGGCCGGGCCGATGAGTTCGACGAGGCGGCGCACATGGCCATAGGGATAGGCGGCGCCGAGGCGCGCGGCGGGCACCGAGAATTTCGCGTCCTCCGCGGCCATCCGGATGTCGGCGTGCATGGCGACCATCAGGCCGCCCCCCAGGCAGTAGCCATGAATGAGCGCGATCAGCGGCTTCTCGACGCCGGCCAGGGCGGCCTGACCGCGCGCGCCGGCCTCCCGGAACGCCTCGCGGGTGTCGGCCGTGGCCGCGGCGCCCGCGACATTGTCCTCGAATTTCGAGATGTCGCCGCCCGATACGAAGGCCTGCTCGCCCGCCCCGCGCATGACGATGACGCGGACCGCGCCGTCCTGGCCGAACCGCTCGAGGGCCTCGGCCAGCAGCAGCCACATGTCCTGCGAGATCGCGTTGCGCCGCTCCGGCTTGTTGAAGACGATCCAGCCGACGCCATCCTCGACGGTGGCCAGAACGCGGTCCGACGCAGTCATTGGCAGTCCCCTGATTGTCCGCCGGCGCGGCGCCTAGGCAATGACGCCGTCACGCCGCAGGTCTTGCAGCCGTTCTCCATCATAGCCGAGCAGTTCGGCGAGCAGCGCGTCGGTATGCTGACCCGGCGCGGGGACCGGCGCCACGCGGCCGGGGGTCTTCGACAGCTTGATCGCCGTTCCGGCCAGGTAGAGTTCACCGGCCAGCGGGTCGGGCGAACGGACCATCATCTCGCGCTCGGCGATGTGCGGGTCCCGCGCGGCCTCGGGGATGGTCTTCACGGGGGCCGCGGAGATGTCCATGCCTTCCAGGGTCGCGCAGACCTCGTCCACGGCCCGGCCGGCGCACCAGTCGCGAAGCACCTGCATCCGCGCATCCGACCGGCCCATGAGCACCTCGGCGCCGGGGTCGCCCTCGACCGGCTCGCCTAGGATGTGGCTCATCAGCGCCTTCCACCGGCGCGGCTGGGCCGAGACAACGATATAGCCGTCCTTGCAGGGGATCGGCGGGCGGCCATCCTCGCCCCCTTCCTCGCCGGTGTTCAGGTTGTAGGAGAGCGGGATCTCCACAAGGGTCAGGCCGGAATCCATCAGGCAGACGTCCACCACCTGGCCCTCGCCGGTCCGGTCGCGGTGGCGCAG
Source organism: Caulobacteraceae bacterium (assembly GCA_947478785.1). Lineage (GTDB taxonomy): Bacteria > Pseudomonadota > Alphaproteobacteria > Caulobacterales > Caulobacteraceae > Phenylobacterium. Next base: position 35,189 of record CANJXI010000023.1, on the reverse strand, counting down.
GGCCGCGAGCGTCCCGATGGCGGCGTGCAGGGCGGTGACCCGATCGACGATGGACGACGCCGTCCCCACCGGCTGGCCGAGCGCCTTGCCGGTCAGCCACATCAGCCCGCTCATGGCCTGGCCCAGCGGGTCGAACCCCGGTTTCCCGCGGCGCGCGCCGTGTTGGCCATAGGCCGAGATGGAGGTGAGGATGATCCCCGGGTTGAGGGCGCGCAGGGCCTCGTAGCCGAAGCCCATCTCCTCGATCACGCCGGGCCGGAAGTTCTCCAGAACCACGTCGGCCCGGGTCACGAGGTCGGCGAAGATCTGCTTGCCGCGGGCGCTGCGCATGTCGAGGCAGAGGCTCTTCTTGCCCCGGTTGTAGGCCGCGAAATAGAGGCTCTGGCCGCGCACGAGGGGCGAGATGCCGCGCGTGTTCTCACCGCCCGGCGGCTCGATCTTGATCACCTCGGCGCCAAGGTCGGACAGAACCATCCCGCAGCGTGGCCCGGCCTGGAACCGGGCCAGCTCGAGGATCCGCACACCTTCGAGACTTCCGCTCACCGCGCATCCTCCGCGCCGCGCCGTTCCACGACGGCTTCGGGACTGGCCTCAGCCTACGGGTTTGAGGCGTCTGGCGAGGATGACGTTGTAGACCAGGCTTTCGCCCTGGGGGAGGACGAACACCTCGCCCGGGGGAAGGGTCTCGATCTGCGCGACCACCGCCGGCGGCATGGTCGAATTGTCCACCTCCGTCCTTCGCCAGGTGAACGGGATGGCGTTGGCCTTCAGCAGGTCCTCGACTTCGCCGAGGGTGTGGATCGGCTTGAGCTTCTCCAGGAGCACGGGCGACAGCCTCGGGCTGACGATCTGTTCGACCGAGTAGATCATCGCGGGCCTGGCCGGCCCGAAGCCGGGGCCCTGGGCGGCGGCGGGCGTGGCCAGCGCCAGGGCCGTCGCGAGGCTGAGGAACAGTCGGCGCATGGTGGAGGTCTCCCTTGATGCGCATCCATACGCCTAAGCGGCGCGCGCTTCCTCATCGAGGATCGCCGCCAGGCCCTCGGGGTCCGAATAGAAGGGCGAATGGTCGGTGTTGAGCCGTCGCAGGCGTATTCCGGGCGCGGCTTCCCACATCCGCCGCTGGATGTCCGGCGGTATCATCCTGTCCTGGTCGCAGGCGACGTAGGTCCTGGGCAGGGCGCCCCAGCGTTCCGGGCTCAGGATCAGCGGCTCCAGGATCGGCGTCCGGGGCTGCGGCCGCAGGCGCGCCACCGCCCGCGCGGTGATCCCGGGCGGGCACAGGTGGTAGAACATGGCCTCGGGCCCGCCCGTCTGGCTCGCGGCGGAAAACCCCAGGGTCTGGATCCACTCGATGACGCTGCGCCCGCCGGTCTCCACCCGCGGCAGGAGCGCGGTCAGGTAGACCAGCCGCGCCACCCGCTCCGGCGCCGCCTCGGCCGCCGCCGAGATCGATATGCCGCCGAACGAGTGGCCGACCAGCAGCGCCGGCCCGTCGCCGTCTTCCAGGGCCTCGACCACCCGGCGCGTGAAGTCGGCTTGCGTGACCTGCTCCGTGGGCGTCGGGTCCTCGCCCAGGCCGGGCAGGTCGATGGCCTGGACCCGGTAGCCCCGGGCCGCCAGCAGCGGCGCCACGAGCTCCCAGCACCACGCCCCATGCTGCGAGCCGTGGACGAGGACGATCCGCTTCACTGCTTGCGACATCTTTCGCCCCCGCTCCCTGGTGTCATCCCGGTTTCCGCGTAGCGGAAGACCGGGACCCATAAACGCCAGCGCTCCCGGAAGATATGCGGCGGCGAGGCTTCGGCGCACCCCGGCTGGACCTTGAGTGCATGGGTCCCGGTCTTCGCGGTCCGCGAAAGCGCGATGACAGCGGCGGTGACCGGCGGGTTGGCGGCCCTATTTCTTGGCGTCGCTGGCGGTGTCGGAGACCGCCTTACCGCGGGGGACAGGAGGCTAGCCCGGCCGGTTGGCGCCCTGGCCGTCCAGCACCTGGCGCACCTTCACGCCCAGTTGTTCCAGCGTGAACGGCTTGGGCAGGAAGGCGACGTTGGCGTCCAGCATACCGTTGTGGACGATGGCGTTGCGCGTATAGCCCGTCGTGTAGAGCACCTTCAGGTCCGGCCGCGTCTCGCGCGCCGCATCGGCCAGGCGGCGGCCGTTCATGTCCGGCATGACGATGTCGGTGAACAGGAGGTCCACGCGGGGCTGGATGGTCAGCACCGCCAGCGCCTGGCTGGCGTCCGAGGCCTGCACCACCGTGTAGCCAAGCTCGCGGAGCGCATCGACCGACAGGTGGCGCACGCGCTCGTCGTCCTCGACCACCAGGACGATCTCCTCGCTGACGCCGCGCGGGGTCTCCAGCGGCGAGGCGGTGTCGACGTCGACGGTCTCCAGGGCGCCTGTGTGCCGGGGCAGGTAGATTTTCACCGTCGTGCCGACGCCGGGCTCCGAATAGATCTTCACGTGGCCGCCGGACTGCTTGACGAAGCCGTGCACCTGGCTGAGGCCGAGCCCCGTGCCCTTGCCCACCCCCTTGGTGGTGTAGAACGGATCGAAGGCGCGTTCGGCCACCTCGACCGGCATGCCGGCCCCGGTGTCGGTCACCGAGACCATGACGTACTGACCGGCGGCCACCTCGGCGTGGACGGCGGCGTAGCTGTCGTCCAGGTGGGCGTTGGAGGTCTCGATGGTCAGCCGCCCGCCGTCCGGCATGGCGTCGCGGCCGTTGACGCAGAGGTTGAGGATGGCGTTCTCGAGCTGGCTGGGGTCGGCGAACGCGCGCCACAGGCCGCCGGCCAGGACGGTCTCCACCCGCAGGTGCTCGCCGATGGTCCGCCGCAGCATCTCCGACATGCCGCCGACCAGCTTGTTGACGTCCATGGGCAGCGGCGCGAGCGGCTGCTGGCGGGAGAAGGCGAGCAGCCGCCCGGTCAGCTGGGTGGCCCGCTGGGCGCCTTCGATGGCGTTGTCGATATAGACCTCGGCCCGCGGCAGGTCCTGGCCCAGCCGCCGCTTGGCCATGTCCAGCGAGCCCAGCACGATCGCCAGCATGTTGTTGAAGTCGTGGGCGATGCCGCCGGTCAGCTGGCCCACGGCCTCCATTTTCTGCAGCTGGCGGACCTGGGTCTCGGCCTGCTCGCGGCTGGCGGCCTCGGCCTTGAGCTGGCTGTTGGCGAGCGCCAGCGCGTCCCGGGCGCTGACGACGGCCTCCACCCGGCGGCGGCCATCCAAGTAGCCGAAGGCCCCGACGCCCATGGCGATGACGGCGCTGGCCAGCAGGATGGCGATCAGCAGCGTGGTCTCGGTCTGCGCGGCCTTGGACCGGCGCGCCAGCAGCTGCTCCTCGGTCGCGTCGATGCGCTCGACGGTGCGCCCGACCTCGGCCATCAGCGCGCTGCCGCGCCGCAGGCTTTCGGCGGAGACCGGCTGCCCCTGGCGGCGAAGGTCGATGTTGATCCGGAGCATGTCGTAGCGCCGCAGCGCGTCGCGTCGCAGACGGGCGACTTCGGCGCGGCGCACCGGGTTGTCGGCGACGAGGCCCTCCAGCCTGTCGAATTCCCTGGGCAGAACGCTCGCCGCGCTGAAGTAGGGGGCGAGGCTGCTCTCCTGGCCGCTCAGCAGATAGCCGCGCTGCCCGGCCTCGGCGTCCTGCAGGTGGGCCCGGGTGGACGCCAGCGCCTTCTGGACTTCCAGGGTGTGGGTCACCCAGCCGGCCGCGGCCTGCTGGCGGCTGCTCAGCCACAGGCTGCCCAGCACGGCGATCACCAGGACCACGAATCCAAACGTCAGGGCGCGCAGGGCGCGATCGGCGCGAGGGGAGGCCATCGGCGCCTAGATGGCCGAGGCCGGGGCGGCGATCAAGACACCTATGTTAGTCGGCGACCGCATGCCGCGCGGGCGCCATCCACAGGCTTCTGCGGCCGCTCGCGCGGAACACTTGGCGCCGGCCTTCGGGCGCGGCAAAGGTTAAGGATGCTGCTGGTCATCTCTCCCTCCAAGGCGCTCGATTTCACGCCCGCGCCGCCCGCGATACCGGTCTCGGCGCCGCAACTGGCCGACCAGACGGCGGAACTCGCCAAGACCACCCGGAAACTGCGGGCCATCGACCTGAAGCGGATGATGGCGCTCTCCGACAACCTGGCGAAACTGAACCGCGAGCGCTTCCAGGCCTTCCAGCCGGACTCCGAGGATGGCCTGCAGGCGGCCTTCGCCTTCAACGGCGACGTCTACCTGGGGCTGAAGGCCCGCGAACTCGACCGCCGCGCGCTTGCCTGGGCGCAGGACCACGTGCGGATCCTCTCGGGGCTCTACGGCCTGCTGCGCCCCCTCGACGCCATCCAGCCCTACCGCCTGGAGATGGGCGTGCGCCTGAAGACCCGCCGGGGCCAGAGCCTCTACGACTTCTGGGGTCCCCGGCTCGCCGAGGCGCTGAACATGGCCGCGGCCGGCCACAAGGACCGCACCCTGGTGAACTGCGCCAGCCAGGAATACTTCGGCGCCGTCGATCGCGCGGCGCTCAACCTGCCGGTGGTCTCCTGCCGCTTTCTCGAGGAGAAGGACGGCGAGGCCCGCGTGCTGTCGTTCTTCGCCAAGCGGGCGCGCGGCCTGATGGCCCGCTACGCCATCGACAACCGCATCGAGCGCACAGCCGACCTGCGCGCCTTCGACGCCGCCGGCTACCGCTTCGTGGCCAGTCTCTCCACCGATGAAGAGTTCACCTTCGCCCGGCCCCAGCCGCCGCCGGTCGTTCCGTCCCGCGCCCGGAAGACCGAGGACGCCTGAATCCGAATGTCAGGGCGCGGACGCCAGGTAGGCGTTGGGGTCCTTCAGGAAGAGGCCAAACTCGCCGACGCAGCCCTGCCAGGCGGCCAGCTGGGTGGTGGCGTGCTGGCGTGTGTCGTCGGCGAACAGCAGGGTCGAATAGACCACGTGCGGCTTGCCTGACCTGTCCTGGTAGGCGCGGCACATCACCGAGCTCTGGTTGAAGGCGTTGAGCTGGCTGATCGGCGGGCTCGCCTTGCCGCCCATCAGGTCGAAGAAGGCCGCCTTGCAGGCCCGGCCCTGGCGGTCGCAGTCGGCGAACTGGACCGAGAAGTTCGCCGCCACCGATTCCACGGTCACCAGCACCGCGTCCTCGTCCTTGCGCGCCACCTGCGCCTTGGCGCCGGCCGAGCCCAGCAGCGCCACCAGGCTAGCCGGATCGCGGGCGTCGAACGCCGGGAGCGTCGCCTTGGCCCCCGCCTTCGCCGGCGGCGCCTTCGGTGGATTGGCCGCCTTGGGGGCGGCCTTCGGCGCGGCGGCGCAGAGCAGGACGGCGCAGGCCGCGAGGCCCAGGGTCTTCCAGAACATGCGCCTCGCTAGCAGAGGCCCGCGCCCGGCGCGAGCCCGGCCGTCCGGATTCCGTGGCGGGACGCCCCCGGCCCCGATAGACTCACGGGACGCTGTTCTCGGGAGGGTGCCATGGGATTCGCCGTCGCCATCGTCTTCATCGTGCTGGCCGTGGTGGTCGCGCTCGGGGCCGTCAAGATCGTGCCGCAGGGCCGCGAGTTCACCGTCGAGCGGTTCGGCCGCTACACTCGGACGCTGAAGCCCGGCATCAGCTTCCTGACCCCGTTCGTCGAGGGTGTCGGACGCCGCATCAACATGATGGAGCAGGTCCTCGACGTGCCTCGCCAGGACGTGATCACCAAGGACAACGTCTCGGTCCAGGTGGACGCCATCGTGTTCATCCAGGTGATGGACGCCGCGGCGGCCGCCTACCGGGTGACCAACCTCGACTTCGCCATCACCCAGCTGACCATGACCAACCTGCGCACCGTCGTCGGCAACATGGAGCTCGACGAAGTGCTGTCGCAGCGCGACCAGATCAACACCCGCCTGCTGGACGTCATCGACCAGGCCACCAGCCCCTGGGGCGTCAAGGTGGCGCGCATCGAGATCAAGGACCTGCAGCCGCCGCCGGACATCACCAACGCGATGGCCAGGCAGATGAAGGCCGAGCGCGAGCGGCGCGCGGTGATCACCGAGGCCGACGGCGAGAAACAGGCCGCCATCACCGTCGCCGAGGGCCAGAAGCAGTCGGCGATCCTGCAGGCCGAGGGCCGCAAGGAGGCCGCCTTCCGCGACGCCGAGGCCCGCGAACGCTCCGCCCAGGCCGAAGCCAAGGCCACCGAGCTGGTCTCCAACGCCATCGCCGACGGCGACGTCAACGCCATCAATTACTTCATCGCCCAGAAGTACGTGGAGGCGTTCGGCAAGCTGGCCGAGAGCCCGCAGCAGAAGACCGTCATCGTGCCGGCCGACATGGCCTCGCTGATGGGCTCCATCGCCGGTATCGGCGAGATGGTGAGGACCGCCCGGACCGAGCCGCCGCGCCCGCCCCGGGAGGAGCCCCGTCCGCCGTACGCCCGCGGCCCGGCCGTGCCGCCCACGACGGAGGCCTGAGCCATGCCGAGCCTGACCCTCGTCTACGCCGCGCACCCCTTCTGGGTCTGGATCGCCTTCGCCGCCGGCCTGCTGGCGATGGAGGTGGCGACCGGCTCCGGCTGGCTGCTGTGGCCGGCCGCGTCGGCCGCCGCCGTGGCGGTGCTGGCGGGTCTCGCCGGCGTCTCCCTGCCGGTGGCGCTGCTGGTCTTCGCGCTGCTGACCATCGTCTCGACCTTGCTTGCGCGCCGCTACCTGCCGCGGTCGCTGGCCCCGGACGGCCACGACATCAACGACAACATAGCCCGCCTGATGGGCCATCACGGCAAGGCCGTGGCCGCCTTCGCGGGCGGCTCGGGCCGCGTGTTCATCGACGGCAAGGAGTGGGCCGCCGACCTCGCGGAAGGCGAGGGCCTGGAGGCCGGCGCCCGGGTGGAAGTCGTGGGCGTCACCGGCGCCCGGCTGAGGGTGCGCGGGGCCTGAGAGATTCGCCGGATGGGGTTCCGACACCCGGGGTGTCCCGCCCCCGCCGACCCGCTAAGCCCTTGCGTTCACGCCACAGTTCGGCCCGCTTGCTTCCTCATCTTGACCCCGAGATGATCGCGGCGCTTATGTGCCCAAAATCTGGCGGCTAGGCCAAGAAACACCCAGGAGAGACTGAAATCATGAGGCGATTGGGATTGGGGCTGGTCGCGGCCCTGCTCTTCGCGGTGCTCGCGCCCGCCACGGTCATATCGGCCACCAAGGCCGCCGCCCCGGCTGTCAGCGCCGATCAGCGCAAGGCCGGCATGGCCGCCGCTCCGGCCCTGGCCCAGGCCGCGGGCCTGCCTTGCCAGGTGACCGACGCGCGTTTCGTCGGCAAGTCGGAGGACCGCAAGGCCAAGACCACGGTCGACTTCTACGAAGTCGCCTGCCAGCAGGGCATGGGCTACGTCCTGCAGTCCCCGGCCGGCGGAACCCCCAGCGCCTTCACCTGCGTCGAGGCCGACACCGTGCCCGAGGGCGCCAAGGCCGCCTCGCTGCCCTGCATCCTGCCCGCCAACCTCGATCCGAAGGCGGCGGTCGCCCAGGCGCTCGCCAAGCAGAACGTCCAGTGCGCGCCCGAAGCGGTGCGCGGCATCGGCCAGAGCAAGTCCGGCACCTATATGGAAATCGCCTGCCAGGGCGGCGTCGGCTACATCCTGGTGGCCAGCGTGCCCTTCGACATGGGCAAGCCGATCCAGGCCCAGAACTGCCTGAACTTCGATGACGGCGGCGGCAACATCAAATGTATCCTGACCCCCGCGGCCTCGCGCCTGGCGGTGGTCGACGGTTATGTGGCGTCGTCGAAGGTCGCCTGCACGGTCAAGGAGCGCCGCTTCGTCGGCACCGCGACCGATAACGCCAACTTCTTCGAGGTCGCCTGCCAGGAGGGCAAGGGCTACATCCTGAAGGTCGCCGCCGACGGCGTCGTGGCGCCGCCCGTCGAATGCGCCAGGGCCCAGGCCATCCTGGGCGGCTGCCAGCTGACCGACGCCCGCCAGGCCGAGACCGAGCAGGCCGGCCTCTACACCCGGCTGGCCAAGGCCGCCGGCACGGCCTGCACGGTCACCAAGTACGCGGTCTTCCCGTCGCCCGCCGGCCAGGACGTGGTCGAGCTGGTGTGTTCCGAAGGCACGGGCGGCGTCGGCGTCTTCAAGACCGCCGGCAAGAGCGAGGTCCTCGACTGCGGCCACGCCCTGGTGGCCGGCTACAAGTGCGGCCTCAACAAGGCCGGCTCCGGCTACGATGCGCTGACCGCCGACCTCAAGAAGCTGAACCCCACCACCACCTGCGTGGTCTCCAACTCGCGGCTGGCGGCCAAGACGGCCAAGGGCACGCTCCTGCTGGAAGTCGCCTGCGCGGACGGCCTGAAGGGCTACATGGTCGAGTACAACCCGAGCCCGGTGAGCGCCGTCTCCTCCACCGGCTGCGTCTTCGCCGGCAACTGCAAGCTGCCCGGGAATACCTAACATAACTCCTCCCCCGCGAGCGGGGGAGGGGGACCACGAAGTGGTGGAGGGGGCGCTGCGACCGCGGTGCGCCGGCAGCGCCCCCCGCGTCAGATTCGCCGCCACCTCCCCCGCCAAGCGGGGGAGGATTTGGCTTCCTCAGATCGCCGCCGCGATCAGCATGGGGCCGCGCTGGGCCATGGCGCCTTCGAACGCCTTGTCGAAGGCCTCCGCCGTCGCGCAGCGGACGGCGGCCACGCCCAGGCCCTTGGCCAGCGAGACCCAGTCGATGTCGGGCTCGCCCAGGCCCAGCAGCCTGGCGGCCTGGGGCCCCGCGTCGCCCGCGCCGGTGCGGGTCATCTCGACGTTCAGGATGCGATAGCTGTTGTTGGCGAAGATCACGACGGTGACGTCGAGGTTCTCCCGGGCCAGCGTCCACAGCGCCTGGATCGTGTACATCGCCGAGCCGTCGCCGGAGAGCGCCAGGACCTTGCGGTCGGGGCAGGCCACCGCCGCGCCGACGGCCAGCGGCAGGCCGATGCCGATCGCCCCACCGGTCAGCGCCAGGACCTCGTGCGGCCGGGCGCCGCCGGTGTTGGCCGTGACCCCCGTGCCGGAGGTCACCATGTCGTCGCAGACGATCGCGCCCTCGGGCATGTGCCGGGCGATGGACGCGCCGACCGCATAGGCGGTGAGCCTGCCGGCGGGCGCGTCGGGAAGCGCCAGCACCTGGGTCGGCCCTTCCCGGGGCGCGCCCAGCGCGTCGGCCAGGGCGGCCAGGCCCGCCACGGCGTCCTCCGCGCGCCCGGCCAGCGTCAGCGCCGTGCAGCCCTCCGGCAGCAGCACGCTCGGCCGGTCCGGATAGGCGAAGAAGGCCACCGGCTGGGTGGTTCCGGCGTAGACCATCAGGTCCGCGCCCGCGAGCTCCTGCAGCGCCAGTTCGCCGAAATAGGGCATCTTCGCCGCCGGGAACACGCCCGCGCCGCGCGGCTGGCGCGCCACGAAGGTGTCGGTCATCACGCGCACGCCGACCAGGGAAAGCCGCGCGGCCTGGGCCAGCCCCTCGGCGCGGCAGGCCTGGCCGCCCAGCAGCACGACCGGCCTTGTCGCCGCCCGGATCGCGCGCGCGGCGGCGTCCACCGCCTCGCCGGAGGGCGTGGGGCGCATCGGCTTCTGGGCGATGACCGGTCCGGAACCGGTCTCCAGCCAGGCCGAGTCGGCGGGCAGGATCAGGCTCACGGGACCGCCGGGCGGGCCGAAGCTCGCGGCCACCGCCTCGGCGGCCAGGCCCGCCACCGTGTCGGGGCTGTCGGCGGACTTCACCCAGAGCGAATTGGGCCGGGCCAGCGCCGCGATGTCGGAGGTCAGCGGCGCGTCGTAATGCCGGTGATAGGTGGCGTGGTCGCCGATCACATTGACGATCGGGGTGTGGGCGCGCCGGGCGTTGTGCAGGTTCGCCGCCCCGTTGGCGTAGCCCGGGCCCAGGTGCAGCAGGGTGCAGGCCGGCCGGTCCGCCATCCGACCATAGCCGTCGGCCGCGCCCGTCGCCACGCCCTCGAACAGGCAGAGCACCGGGCGCATGTCCGGCTGGCGGTCGAGCGCCGCCACGAACTGCATCTCGCTGGTGCCGGGGTTGGCGAAACAGGCGGTGACGCCGTTCGCCACAAGGGTCGCCAGCAGGGCGTCGGCGCCGTTCATGGGGCGAACACCATCACGTCGGAGGAGGCGGGGTCGGCGAACAGCCGCTCGACGAAGGCCGCGCGCCGGGTGCGGGCCAGCGTCTGGGAGATATAGCCCTTGTCGGTGATCTCGCCCGACATCGGATCGGGCCCGTCCGGCAGCACGATGGCGCGGGCCACGACGCCGCCCGAGCCCTGGCCCTGGCCGTTGAAGGCGGACAGGCCCGCGCGTACGGCGGCCTCCACCTCGGCGCGCGGCAGGCGCGGGTTGGGATAGAGGAGCAGCCCCACCGCCTCGCGGTTCTCGCCGCAGACCACCGCGTCGGTCACCGCCCCGCCGATGGCGCCCACCGCCCCGATCCGCAGGTCGCCCACGCCCACGAAGGTGCCGCTGGCCAGCTTGAAGTTCTCCGACAGCCGGCCGTCGAAGACCATGCCCTGGGCCGGGTCGTCCGGATCGACGAACCGCGCCGCGTCGCCCAGCACATAGAAGCCCTCGTCGTCGAAGGCCTTGGCGGAGAGGTCCGGCCGGCCCAGGTAGCCCGGCGTCACCTGCGGCCCCTTAACCCGGAAGTCGAGCTTGCCGGCCATCGGGACCAGCCTGACCTGCGTCCCGGGCACGGGCAGGCCGATCATCCCCATCCGCGCGTTGGGCCAGTGGACGTTGGTGGCGAGCGGCCCCGTCTCGGTGGAGCCATAGCCAGACGAGAAGCTGATCCGCTCGCCGACCGTCCGCGCGGCGACCGCCTGGATGCGGTCGGCCGTCGCCTGGGCCAGCGCCGCCCCCCCGTACTGCAGGAGCCGCACGCGCTCGAAGAACCGCCGGGCCAGCGCCTCGTCGGCCTCCAGTTCGTCGGCGAACAGCATCCAGCCGGCCGGCACCATGTTCTGGTAGGTGGGCGAGATTTCCCTGAGGTTGCGCAGGGTCTCGCCGAACCGCGCGGCGGTCGGCTGGCCCCAGTCGATGTACAGCGTCCCGCCCCGGTGCAGGGTGTTGTGCAGGATCGAATTGGCCCCCAGGCTGTGGCTCCAGGGCGCGGAATTGACCATCACCGGCGGGTCCGGATCCTCGAAACAGGCGGTGATCTGCGCCGAGTTCGCCGAGGTCCCGGCGTGGGTCATGATCACCGCCTTGGGGTGGCCGGTGGACCCGGAGGTCAGCAGGTACTTGGCGTGATCCTCCGGCCGCGCGGTGGCAGGCTGGGCTTTGGCCCGCAGCAGGCGCTCCAGGGACACATCCCCCGGCCGCCCGTTGCGCGCCGCGATCACCGGCAGGCCCGCCACCACCTCGGCCGCCAGCCCCTCGGCGAAGAGGGCCGCGTCGTCGGTGTAGACGCAGACCGGATGGAGCGCCGCGCAGGCGTGCGCCAGCCGCCCCAGGTTCGCGCCCGCCAGCCCGTACTGCGGCGACACCGGCGCCGCTGGCATCCCCTGGCTCATGGCCGCGTACTTGATCAGCGCGTGGTCGATGGAATTGCCTGAGAGGATCAGCAGGGGCCGCGCGCCCACGACGCCCAGCTCGCGCAGCCCGCCGGCCAGCGCCTGCATCCTCTGGAGGGCCTCGGCGAAGGTCACCGTCCGCCAGCCCTCGCCCGACCGCTCGGCCAACCACACCCGGTCCGGCGCGGCCCCGGCCCAGTGCTCCAGCGCCGCCGTCATCGTCCCGAACGGATCGTCGAACCCGCCGGGGTGGCTCAGCCGGATCTCGCCCCCCGCGCGCCGCTCGACGCTCAGCCGCCGGGGCGCATAGCGCGGGTCCCGGAACGGCGCGGTGGCGGGCTGAAGCTCGGCGTCCATGGCGCGAGGCTATCCGGGCGGCGAAGGGAACGAAAGGCCGCTGCTCAAGATGAAAATAGGCCCTCGAATCCTTAACCCTCCCCTCGATGGGGGAGGGTTGGGAGGGGGTGAGATTGCTGCGGTGACGCAGAGACTCAGGTCGGCGCCGACCTCGACCTTCGCCTCATCGACCCGCCCACACCCCCATCCCGGCCTTCCTCCATCGAGGAGGAAGGAGACCCAAGAGGCCCCGGGGGCGTTCTAACCCGCCAGCGTCTCCGCGAACCGCACCGGCTGGCCGAGGCTCGGCGCCACCACTTCGTCGTCGCGCATCACCACCCGGCCGCGGATGATGGTCGCCATCGGCCAGCCCTTGGCCTCCATCCCGTCATAGGGCGTCCAGCCGCAGCGGCTGGCCATGGCCGCGTGCGTGATGGTCCGCCTGGCCTTCAGGTCGACAATGGTCAGGTCGGCGTCATAGCCCTCGGCCAGACGGCCCTTGTCGGCCAGGCCGAACAGCCGGTTCGCCCCATGGCTGGTCAGGTCCACCAGCCGCTCCAGGCTGAGCTTGCCGTCCGCCACATGGGTCAGCATCACCGCCAGCAGGGTCTGCACGCCGGGCATGCCGGACGGCGAGGCGGGATAGGGCCGGGCCTTTTCCTCCGAGGTGTGCGGCGCGTGGTCGGAGCCCAGCACGTCGGCCACCCCATTGGCCAGCCCGACCCAGAGCGCCGCGCGATGCTCGGCGGTGCGCACCGGCGGGTTCATCTGGGCGTAGCCCTTCAGCCGCTCGTAGTCCTCGGGCCCCGCCAGGGTCAGGTGCTGCGGGGTGAGCTCCACGCTGGCCACGTCCTTGTGCCGGGCGAGATAGGCGATCTCCTCGGCCGTCGTAACATGCAGCACATGGATGCGCTTGCCGAGCGCGGTGGCGATCCGCACCAGCCGCTCGGTGGACTGGATGGCCGACTGGGCGTCGCGCACCTCGTAGTGGCTGGTCCAGTCGCCGGTGCGGGCCAGCGGCCGGCGTTCGGCCAGGCGGTATTCGTCCTCGGAGTGGAAGGTCGCGCGCCGGTTGGTGTGGCGCAGAACGGCCTCGATCCCCGCGTCGTCCTGCACCAGCAGGGTGCCGGTCGAGGCGCCCATGAACACCTTCACCCCGCAGCAGCCGGGCAGGCGCTCCAGCTCGCCGAGCCAGCGGGCGTTCTCGTGGGTGCCGCCCACATAGAAGGCATGGTCGCAATGCATCCGCCCCTTGGCGCGCTCAAGCTTGTCGGCCAGCGCCTCCGGGTCCGTGGTCGTCGGCTCGGTGTTGGGCATCTCGAAGACCGCCACCACACCGCCCAGCACGGCGGCGCGCGACCCGCTCTCCAGGTCTTCCTTCCACTCCAGGCCCGGTTCGCGGAAATGCACCTGGGTGTCGATGACGCCCGGCATCACCGTCAGGCCCTTGGCGTCGAACACCTCGCCCGCCGAGGCCTGGGCGAGGTCGCCCACCGCGGCGATCTTGCCGCCGCGCACGCCCACGTCGGCCAGGCCGCGTCCGGCGTGGTTCACCACCTCGCCGCCCCGCACGATCAGGTCGTAGGTCTCAGGCATTGGGGGTCTCGGCTCTATCCGGTTCGGTGGCCGCCAGCAGGTCCTTGGCGGCCCTGGCGACGGTGTCCACGCTCAGGTCCATCATGTGGCAGAGCGCCTGGGTGAAGCCAGGGTCTATCGCCCGGATCTGCTCGAAGCTTCGTGGCCCCCGCACCACCCGCGCGTCGGGTCCCCAGGGCGCGTAGAGCGTCTCGTCCGACGGCCCGAACAGGCCGAGCGTCGGTATGCCGGCCGCGGCCGCCAGGTGCATGGTCCCGGAATCGTTGCCGAGGAACAGCCGCGCGCGCTTCAGGCAGGCAAAGGCGGTGAGCAGGTCCACCTTGCCCGCCAGGTCGATGAACTTGCCGCGCTGGACGATGTCCTTCATCTCGCGGCCAAGCTGGGTGTCCTCGGGCCCGCCCAGCAGCATCAGCCGCCCGCCCTTCAGCGGTCCCGCCGAGCCCAGCAGCCGGATCGCCACCTGGCTGAACCGCTCCAGCGGCCAGGTCTTGCCCACCCAGTTGGCGGCCGGCGCCACGGCCAGGATCGGTCCCGCGCCCGCCGTCAGCTCGCCCGCGTAGGCCTCGATCTCCGGCGAGGTATAGATATAGGGAGCGGCCGGCTCGTCCTCGATCTTCAGCGTGCGGGCCGCCTCCATCACCTTGTGGACCGGCGCGCCCGGGCCCTTGCGGAAGATCGCGCGCCGCCGCGTGGCGATGAACCGCGACAGGCCAGACCCCCGCAGATCCACCACCAGGCCCCAGCGGACTTTACGAACTTGCCGCCACAGGTCGAACCAGTGGCTGCCGTCCTTGGCCTTGGCGAAGACGATGATGCGGTCGAGGTTGGGCAGGTCGGTGAACAGCGGCGCCGCGGCCGGTCCCGCGACCACCGTGAACCGCGCGTTGGGGATCTCGTCGGTCAGCCGCTTGATCAGGCCCGACGACAGCACGGCGTCGCCGATCCGCGTCGCGGTGATGAACAGGATCGGGAAAGAAGCAGGCGGCATCGGCCCTCTATAGGTCGGCTGGTGCTGGCGCTCCACTGTCGGGCGCCCCAAATTGCAGCCATGGCCGAAACCCTGACCCACGCCGCCCTTCCCAGCCGCGCCCTGATCGCGATCGGCGGGCCGGACTGGCGGTCCTTCCTGCAGGGTCTGATCACCCAGGATGTCGAGACGATGGCGCCGGGCGAGGCCCGGTTCGCCGCCCTGCTCACGCCGCAGGGCCGCTTGCTCTACGACCTCTTCGTCGTGGACCGGGGCGGCGAGGGCGCCTGGCTCGACGTCGAGGCCGCCCACCGCGACGCCATCCTGCAGCGCCTGACGATGTACCGCCTCCGCGCCAAGGTGGAGCTGGCGCTCGATTCCGCGCCGATCACCGTTCTTTTCTCCGCTCATCCCCGCGAAAGCGGGGACCCAGGCTTTCTTGATGGGGGCTTTGTGCGCGACCCTCGCCTGCCGGAGCTGGGCTGGCGTGGCTACGGCGCAACGACCCCACCCGGCGCCATGACCGCCGACGAATCCGCCCGCGAAGCCCAGAAGCTGGCGCTCGGCGTTCCGGGCCCCGCCGACTGGGGCTCCGACAGGACCTATCCCATCGAGGCTAACTTCGACCTCTTGAACGGCGTCGACTTCCACAAGGGCTGCTTCGTCGGCCAGGAAACCACCTCGCGCATGAAGCGCCGCGGCCAGATCAAGAGCCGCATGCTGCCGATCCACTTCGACGGCCCGGCCCCGGCCTTCGGCGCGGAGATCCTGGCCGGCGACCTGCGGGCCGGCGAGATGCTGTCCGGCGCGGACGGCGCCGCCATGGCCCTGCTCCGCCTCGACCGCGCCCTGGGCGCCAGGCTCACCGTCGACGGCCGCCCCGTCACTGTCGAACAGCCCGCCTGGTTCACCGCCGCCCTCGATCCCACATCCTGACGCTCAGCCCCCGCAGGGGGAGCAACTGGGGTCTTGCCGCCACCCCCCGGCTCGGCCGAAACTGCCCGCGATGTCCACTCCCCCGATCCGGTGCGGCTGGCGCGGCATGGCCGGCGACCCGCTCTACGAGGCCTACCACGACACCGAATGGGGCGTGCCGGAGTACGACTCGCGCGCGCTCTGGGAAAAGCTGGTGCTGGACGGCTTTCAGGCGGGGCTCGCCTGGATCACCATCCTGCGCAAACGCGACGCCTTCCGCGCGGCCTTCGATAATTTCGATCCCGACAAGGTGGCGGCCTATGGCGAGGCCGACCGGGCGCGACTGATGGCCGACGCTGGCATCGTCCGGTCCAACGCCAAGATCGACGCGGCGATCAGCTCGGCCAGAATCTATGTGGCGATGCGCGAGGCGGGCGAGGATTTTTCGGACTTCTGCTGGGGTTTCACCGGCGGCAAGCCGCTGCAGAACAGCTTCAGCGATGTCGGCCAGGTCCCGGCCAAGACCGAACTGGCCGAGACGGTCGCCAAGGCGCTGAAGGCCAAGGGCTTCAAGTTCGTGGGCCCGGTGATCGTCTACGCCTGGATGCAGGCCGTCGGCATCGTCAACGACCACCTGACCTGCTGCTTCCGCCATGATGCGGTGAAGGCCTGATGGCGCGCGGTCCCACCCTGATGCTGGAGCGCGCCTACATCGACGGCCATGTCTGTGGCGTCGACGAGGCCGGCCGAGGGCCCTGGGCCGGCCCGGTCAGCGCCGCCGCCGTGATCCTGAACCTCAGGAAGGTCCCCAAGGGCCTCGACGACTCCAAGAAGCTGTCGGCCCGGACCCGCGAGGCGCTGGAGATCGAGATCAAGGCCAAGGCGGTCGCCTGGTGCGTCGGCTTCGCCAGCGTCGAGGAGATCGCCACGCTGAACATCCTGCATGCGGCGGGCCTCGCCATGCACCGCGCCGTCGCGGGCCTGCATGTGGCGCCGGCCTACGCCCTGGTCGACGGCAACTACCGCTTCAAGCTGCCCTGCGAGGTGAAGACGGTGGTGGGCGGCGACGGCAAGTCGAAATCCATCGCCGCGGCCTCGATCCTGGCCAAGGTGGCCCGCGACCGGATCATGGTCGAGATGGACGCCCGCTACCCCGGCTACGGCTTCGCCAGCCACAAGGGCTATGGCGCGCCCGTCCACGGCGAGGCGCTGCGCGCGCTCGGCCCCTGCGAGATCCACCGGATGAGCTGGGGTCCCGTGAAGCTGGCGCTGATGGGCAAGGACCCGATGCAGGCGTTCGACCGCGCCTTCCACGAGGAACTGCCCTTCGATCATGCTGAGCCCTGACCCGGCCGCCGTGCTGGCCCGCCTGCGGGCGATCTGCCTGGCCCTGCCGCAGGCCGAGGAGATCGTCTCGCACGGCGCGCCGGCCTTCCGGGTCGGCAAGCTGTTCGCCTGGTTCCGCCACGACCACCATGGCGACGGCCTGACCGTCGTCTGCGTCAAGACCACCGGCCGCGAGGAGCAGGAGTTCCTGGTGGAGGTCGATCCCGAGACCTACAGCCGCCCGGCCTACCTCTGGCCCTCCGGCTGGGTGTCGATCAACCTGGCCGGCGGCGCGGTCGACTGGGACCACGTCGCCGCCCGCGTCCAGACCAGCTGGCGCATGGCCGCGCCGGCGAAGCTCTCCTCTCCCTGACCAAATCGCTGTCATCCCCGGGCTTGTCCCGGGGACCCAGATGCGCCGACATTCCCGCAAGATTCCCGGACGTCGGTGTTTCTGGGTGGCCGGGACAAGCCCGGCCATGACGGTTGGAGATTGATGCTCAGGTCCGAACCGCCAGCGCCGCGAACAGGATCAGCCCGGCCCAGGTGTTCGACTTGAAGAGCCGCAATGCGTGCGAAGGGCTGTCGAGTCGCACGCCGCGCGCCTGCCAGCCGAACTGCAGGGCGTAGGCGGCCGTGAGGACATAGAAGGTCGGGCCAAGGCCCGCCGTCCACCCGGCGGCGACGGTTAGCAACACGGCCACGGCGTAGAAGCCGGCCACCGCGCGGGGTGCGTTCGCGCCCAGGCGCCGCGTGGAGGACTTCACCCCCACCAGCGCGTCGTCCTCCAGGTCCTGGATCGCGTAGATCGTGTCGTAGCCCAGGGTCCAGAACACGCCCCCGCCGTAAAGCAGGATCGCCGGCAGGCTGAGCCCGCCGGTCGCCGCCGTGAAGCCCAGCAGGACCCCCCAGTTGAAGGTCAACCCCAGCCACGCCTGCGGCCACCAGGTGATCCGTTTCATGAATGGATAGGCCGCCACCAGCACGAGCGAGCCCACCCCCAGGCCGATGGCCATGGACGGGAAGGTCAGCAGGATCGCCAGCGCCGCCAGCGCGCACGCGCCCACGAACCCCCACGCCTGTTTGACGCTGATCTGGCCCGACGGGATCGGCCGCATCGCCGTGCGGGCCACCTTGGCGTCGATGTCGCGGTCGACGATGTCGTTGTACGCGCAGCCCGCCGCCCGCATCAGCGCGGCGCCCGCCAGGAACGCCGCCAGCAGCCAGGGGTCCGGCCAGCGCCCGGCCATGGCGCCCGCCAGCGCGATCCCCTGCCAGCCCGGCAGCATCAGCAGCCAGATCCCCGCCGGCCGGTCGAACCGCCCGAGCTTCAGCCACGGCCGCAACGCCGCCCGCGCATGGCGATCCACCCAGTTGGTCGGCGCGGCGTCGGGCAGGGGGGCGGACATGCCCCATCTCTAGTGCGCCGGCCGCGCCCCCTCCACCACTACGTGGTCCCCCTCCCCCGCGTCGCGGGGGAGGACCAGGGCGAAGTTCCTCCCCCGCCTGCGGGGGAGGTGGTGGCGAAGCCGACGGAGGGGGCGCTGCCGGCGCCTTGACGCGCCGACCGGCGCCCCGCTACCCTGGAGGTCTCACGAACCTCGAAGGGAGGGCCACGATGACAGTTCGCTTCGCATCCGCTCTCACAGGGTTCGCCGGGTCGCCGCCGCGCTTCTGACCTGACCGCACCGCTTCGTCCGGGGGCCTGACCGGCCCGCTTCGCGAAGCGATCCCGCGCGCCCACCGCTTCCATTCCATTTCCATGCGTCCGCCGCGCCGCCCGGCGCCGGACTCGAGTTGTTCCGATGACCGACCACTACGAAGACACCGAGGCGCAGCCTCGCCGTGTGCTGAAGAACCACCAGGTCCTGCGCTTCGTCGCCGGCTTCTGGCTGCGCCGGCCCTGGCTGCTGGCCGCCACCGTCGGCCTGACGCTGACCGCCATCGCCTTCGACCTGGCCATGCCGTGGGCGGCCGGCCGGCTGGTCGATGCGGTGGGCGTCGGCCATGCCACGCCAGACCCCGCGTGGAAGGCCTGGGCGAGCTTCGTCGGCGTCTACCTGGCCTTCTCGGTGATCCGCAACGTCGCCATGCGGTTCCTCACCCCGCTGTCGGCCAACAACATGAAGGACCTCACCGACGAGGCCTTCCGCCGGGTGCAGAGCTTCTCGGCTGACTGGCACGGCGACAACTTCGCCGGCGCCACCGTGCGCCGCTTGAGCCGCGCCATGTGGGGCTATGACGTGGTCACCGACGCGGTGCTGATCTGGTTCGGCCCGGCCGCGGTGGTGCTGGTCGGGCTGTGCGTGATGATGGCGCTGCGTTGGCCGCTGGTGGGAGTCTTCGCGTTCGGCGTGGTGGCGCTCTACGTCACCTCCAACGTGGTCCTGACCTCGCGCTACGCCCGGCCGTCGAACCTGCGTTCGGTGGCGCTGGACTCGCGGATCGGCGGGGCGCTGGCCGACGCCGTCTCGGCCAACGCCAGCGTCAAGGCGTTCGGCGCCGAGCCCCGCGAGGAGGCTCGCCTGGGCGGCATAACCGAGCAGTGGCGCCGGGCCACCATCCGCACCTGGAACCGGTTCACCGACCTTTGGCTGCTGCACAGCCTGATCCTCGTCGCCCTGCAGGCCGGGCTGACGGGCCTGCTGATCCACGAGTGGACCAAGGGCCGCGCCGACGCCGGCGACATCGCCTTCGCGATCACCTCGTTCATGCTGATGACCGGCTACCTGCGCAACATCGGCGACAACATCCGGATGGCCCAGCGCGGCCTGGACGACGCCCAGGACGTGGCGGCCTACGCGACGACCCCGCCCCAGGTGTCGGACGCCCCCGACGCGCGGCCCCTGCGCACGGAGCTCGGCGAGATCGTCTTCGACCGGGTGGTGTTCCAGTACAAGTCCGCCGAGCGGCCGCTCTACGACCGCTTCACCCTGCGCATCGCGCCCGGCGAGCGGGTGGCGCTGGTCGGGCCCACGGGCTCGGGCAAGTCGACCTTCGTCAAGCTGATCCAGCGGCTCTACGACCTGACGTCGGGCGCGATCCTGGTCGACGGCCAGGACATCTCGACGGTCAGCCAGCAGAGCCTCCGGCGCGCCATCGCCGTGGTGCCGCAGGATCCGGCCCTCTTCCACCGCTCGCTGTTCGAGAACATCGCCTACGCCAGGCCGGGCGCGACGCAGGACGAGGTCGAGCTCGCCGCCATGCGGGCCCGCGCCCACGGCTTTATCGAGAAGCTGCCCGCCGGCTACGGCACCCTGGTCGGCGAGCGTGGGGTGAAACTCTCCGGCGGCGAGCGCCAGCGGGTGGCGATCGCGCGCGCCTTCCTGGCCGACGCCCCGATCCTGGTGCTGGACGAGGCCACCTCCTCGCTCGACGTGGAGACCGAGCGCCAGGTGCAGGCGGCGATGGAGGAACTGATGGTCGGCCGCACCACCATCGTCATCGCCCACCGGCTCTCCACGATCCGCGGCGCCGACCGCATCCTGGTCTTCGAGGACGGCCGCATCGTCGAGGAAGGCCGCCACGCCGACCTCGTCAAACGCGGCGGCTCCTACGCCCGCCTCCACGCGGTCACCGAGGGCTGGACGTAGAGTTCCTCCCCCGCATGCGGAGGAGGGGGACCACGCGGTGGTGGAGGGGGCGCTGCCGGCGCATCGCGGTCGCAGCGCCCCCTCCGTCGCGTTTGCGACACCTCCCCCGCCTGCGGGGGAGGCTAGCCACGCCAGTGCTCCCGTCGCGGGGGAGGAACGTTGCGCCCAGCGATCGATTGTGGCTCACTGGCAAGTTTGGCCTTCAGGCCGTCTTTCGGGGGGAAGTCATTGTCTGTGATCGTCAACAAGCTGCGTAACGGCAAGGAGCGGGCCTACAATGTCCTGACGCTCGTGCTCGGCATCGTCCTCTGGCCGCTGTTGATCCTGGCGGCGCTGGCCTCGATCGCCGTTCCCACGGTCGGGCCCCTCATCGCCGTTTATGTCGGCTACGGCCTCTTGATCTGGCTGTTCCTGTTTCTCTCGAGCCTGTTCTACCGCGCCAACGCCTTTGGCAGCATGGTCCTCCTCGGACCCCAGCAATTTCCGCTGCTGCACGAGATGGTGGTCGCCGGGTCGCGGGAACTCGGCTTCAAACAGACGCCCAGGGCCTTCCTCTACAATTCCAACGGCCTCTTCAACGCCTTCGCCCGGCGCATCTTGGGCGGCGATTTCGTTTTCCTGACGTCCGCCCTGGTGGACGCCAACAGCGATGAGCAGGTGAAGTTCGTGATCGGCCACGAGCTTGGCCACCACGCCGCCGGCCACCTCAACGGATGGCTCAATTTCCTGCGGGCGCCGTCCCAGGTCGTCCCCTTCCTGGGCGCGGCCTACTCCCGGTCGCGGGAATACACCTGCGACAGCATCGGAGCCTATCTGTCGCAGGACCTCGGCGCTTCACGAAGCGCCCTGCAGATGCTGGGCTGCGGCTGCCGACGCCTGAACACGGCGATGAGCTGCGAGGCGTTCCTGGCCCAGGAAGCCCAGGTGCCGCCGGTCTTCGGCTTCCTCAACGAGATCTTCCGGGGCCATCCGCGCCTCACCCGCCGGGTCGCCGCGATCAGCGAACGGACGCTTTCAGGGGGCTGACGGCGCCCAATATCCTCCCCGCTCGCGGGGGAGGGGGACCACGCGGTGGTGGAGGGGGCGCTGCAACCGCACCGCACTGGAAACGCCCCTCCGTCGCGTTCGCGACACCTCCCCCGCATGCGGGGGAGGAACTAGCCCGCCGCGGCCGCCGCAAGGCTCCCGGCAAGGTCGCCCTTCGGCTCCACCCGCACGCGCTCCAGACCCAGCCAGCCGGCCATCTGCTTCAGTTCCTCGGCCAGTCGGACGGGGGTGTCGGCGCCGGCCCAGGGCTCTGCGTGGCTGGCTTGGACCACCAGCACGCCCGCCTTGCGGTCGGCCTTCAGGTCGACGCGGGCGGTGAGCGCCTCGCCCTCCAGGAACGGCAGGACGTAGTAGCCGTGGGTGCGCTTGGCGGCCGGGGTGTAGATCTCCAGCCGCACGCGCACCCCGAACATCCGCTCGGTCCGCTCGCGGTGCCAGATGAGGTTGTCGAAGGGGGAGAGCAGGGCCGCCGCGCCGATCCGCCTGGGCCATCGCGCGGCCGGGTCGAGATAGGCCTGTTCCCGCCAGCCCCCGACCGTCGCCGGAACCAGCGACCCATCCTCCACCAGCTCGCCGAGGCGGGCCTTGAAGCCTTCCACCGGCATCCGGAAATAGTCGCGCAGGTCACGCTCGGTGGCGACGCCCAGGGCGCCGGCGGCGATCATGACCAGGCCGCGCTGCGCCTCGTCGCGGGACGGCGTGGGCGCCTCGACGACCGCCTTCGGCAGCACCCGCTCGGTGATCCCGTAGACCCGCTCGAAGGTCCCGCGCCGGGTCGCGGTGGTCAGTTCGCCGGTCCAGAACAGGCATTCGAGCGCGCGCTTGGCCTCGCTCCAGCCCCACCAGCCGCCGGCCCCCTTCAGCCCCACCTCCAGGTGCGACGCGGCCAGCGGGCCGCGCGCCTCGATCTCGCCCAGCGCGCGTTCGACCAGGTCGCGCCGTTCGCGCAGGAACCGGGCGATTCCCTTCCACGTGCCCACGCCGTTGCGCGCATCCTCCATGCGCCAGCGCAGCATGGGCTGGGTCGCCATCGGGGTCAGCGACGCCTCGTGGCCCCAGTATTCCAGCAGCGCCGGCTTCTTCCCCCAGGCCGCGTCCTCCAGCAGCCCACGCGGATAGGCGCCCAGCCGGGAGAAGGCCGGCAGGTAATGGGTACGCGAGACCACGTTGACGCTGTCGATCTGCACCACGCCCAGCCGGTCGATCAGCGCGAGCAGCTGGCGCCGCGTCGCCGGGCGCTCGGGCCTGGCCGCCGCGAACCCCTGCGCCGCCAGCGCGATCCGCCGCGCCTCGCCGGCCGAGAGTGTGGTCTTCATGGTCCGCCCGCGCCAACGCGACTCCCCGGCCTGAACCGGGAATCGAACAAAAAAGGAACGTTAATGTCCTAACGGATAGTTAACACCTTGGCCATGGCCGCCTTGGGCGGCGGAACAGATGGGCAATCAGCCGTGCCCCATCACCGGCTTGGGCTGGTAGGGCGCCTCCAGCCGGGCGATCTCGTCCGCCGACAGTTCGATGTCCAGCGCAGAGACCGCGTCGTCCAGGTGCCCGAGCTTGGAGGCCCCGATGATCGGCGCGGTGACCGCCGGGTTGTTAAGCACCCAGGCCAGCGCCACCTGCATGTTCGACAGCCCGCGGGCGCGGGCTATCTGCGACACTGCGGCCACAACCGCATGGTCGGCGTCGCGGAAGTAGAAGTTGGGGGCCAGTTCGTCGGTCCGCGCCCGTTCGGTATTACCCGTCCGAGGCTCGGTCCGGCCGCCCGCCAGGAAGCCTCGCGCCAGGGGCGACCAGGGGATCACGCCCACGCCCGCGGCCTTGCATAGCGGCAGCATCTCGCGCTCCTCCTCCCGGTAGACGAGGTTGTACTGCGGCTGCATGGAGACGAACCTTGCCCAGCCGTTGCGCTCGCTCACGGCCAGCATCTGGGCGAACTGCCAAGCGAACATGGAGGACGCGCCGATGTAGCGGACCTTGCCGGCCCGGACCACGTCGTTCAGCGCCTCCAGCGTCTCCTCGATCGGCGTCTCGTAGTCGAAGCGGTGGATCTGGTAGAGGTCGATATAGTCCATGCCCAGCCGGGTCAGGCTGGCGTCCACCTGGGCCAGGATCGCCTTGCGCGACAGGCCCTTCTCGTTCTGGCCGGGCCCCATCGGGGTGTAGACCTTGGTGGCCACGACCACCTCTTCGCGCCGGGCGAATTCCGTCAGCCAGCGGCCCGTGACCTCTTCGCTGACGCCCTTCGAATAGCCGTTGGCGGTGTCGAAGAAGGTGATCCCCTTCTCGATGGCGGCGCGGAAGAACGGCTTGGCCGCCTCGGCGTCCAGGACCCACGGCCGCCAGGCCGGAGACCCATAGGTCATGCAGCCCAGGCACAGGCGCGAGACCTTCAGGCCGGTGTTCCCCAGCCGAACCTGCTGCATTGCCGTTCTCCCGTCAGCGCTCCAGCCGGCCGTCCTTCAGCGCGGCGGGCTCGAAGGCAAAGAGCACGTCGGGATCGGGGGCGTCCACCTCGGCGGCGATGTCCGCGGGCGCCAGCGCATGGACCAGGTGGCGCAGGATGGCGATCCGCGCCCTCTTCTTCTTGTCGGCCTTGACGCAGATCCAGGGGGCGTTGGCCGTGTGGGTGCGCTTCAGCATCTCGTCGCGGGCCTCGGTGTAGTCGTCCCACTTCAACTGCGCGGCCTCGTCCAGCGGCGAGGACTTCAGCACCTTCAGGGGATCGGTCTTGCGCTCCAGCAGCCGCTGGGCCTGCTCGTCCTTGGAGACGTCCAGGAACAGCTTGACGATCTTCAGCCCGCTCTCCAGCAGCATCTGCTCGAAGGCCGGCACGTCGCGCAGGAAGGTCTCGATCTCGTCGGCGGTGGCGAAGCCCATCACCCGCTCGACGCCGGCCCGGTTGTACCAGGATCGGTTGAAGATCACCGTCTCGCCCGCCGCCGGCAGGTGGCGCACGTAGCGCTGGACATACCACTGGGTCCGCTGCCGGTCGGACGGCTTGGGGAGCGCGATGACCCGCGTGCTGCGCACCGACAGGTGCTCGGTGACCACCCGGATCGAGCCGTCCTTGCCGGCCGCGTCACGCCCTTCGAAGATGATCAGCGCCTTCTCGCCCGCCGCCATGGCCTGCTGCTGCCAATGGATCAGCGCCAGCTGATGGCGCTCCAGGTCGTCGAGGTCGTCGGTGTCGTCTTTATCTTTGGGAGCGTCTTTGTCTTTGGACATGGGCCATTAACGCGCGGATGGCCGAAGCGGCCAACCCCTTCGGATTTGTTTCCGGCGCCCGTGTCGCTCTAGAACCCTCCGATGATCCGGCTCTACATCCCCCACGACCTCGCCGCCGGCGCCGAGCTGGCGCTGGATCCCGGCCAGAGCCGCTACCTGACGGCGGTGATGCGCCAGGCGCTGGGCGACGAACTGCTGGTGTTCAACGGCCGCGACGGGGAGTGGCGCGCCGCCATCTCGGCGATCGGCAAGCGCGCCGTGGCGATCCGCGCCCTAGGCCTTGAGCGCCCGCAGGTCCCGGCGCCCGACCTCGACCTGATCGTCGCCCTGGTGAAGCGCGGGCGCCTGGAGACCATCGTCGAGAAGGCCGCCGAGCTCGGCGCCCGCCGCGTTCTGCTGGCCGCCACCGAGCGCACCAACGCCGACCGCGCCCGCATCGACCGGCTCGCCACCATCGCCATGGAAGCCGCCGAACAGACCGGCCGCCTGGACGTCCCGCAGGTGCTGGAGCCGGCGAAGCTCGAGAAGCTGGTCGCCGGCTGGGAGGCGAGCCGGCGCCTGCTGTTCTGCGACGAGGCCGGCGACGCCGCGCCGATCCTGGACGCCCTGGCGGGGCAGGCGGCGGGACCCTGGGCCATCCTGATCGGCCCGGAAGGCGGCTTCTCGCCCGCCGAACGGGCCATGCTGCGGGCGCTTCCCTGTGCGATTCCCGTCAGCCTCGGCCCCCGCATCCTGCGCGCCGACACCGCCGCGATCAGCGCGCTCACGATCTGGCAGGCGGCCATCGGCGATTGGCGCCCTTGAGCTCGCGCGAATTGCGCCCACCTACCTATCCGACGTAAAGAGCCCGCCGGCGCTGTTCCGGGTTGGGCCGGGGAAGGAATTTCATGGCCGAGGCCGCGTGCGATGACCGTCCCCTGACGCTTGAGGACCTGGTCGCCTGGTTCGACGCGGGCTCCAAGCCCGCCGACCAATGGCGGGTCGGCGCCGAGCATGAGAAGTTCGTCTTCCGCCTGGACGACCACAAGACGGTCCCCTACGCGCCCGGCGGCATCAAGGCGCTGCTGGACGGCATGACCCGCTACGGCTGGACGCCGGTCATGGAGGGCGACAACGTCATCGCCCTTGAACGCGGCCTTGCCAACGTCAGCCTGGAGCCCGGCGGCCAGTTCGAGCTCTCCGGCGCCCCGCTCGAGACCATCCACGACATCTGCGAGGAGACCGGGACCCACCTGCAGGAGGTCAAGACCGTCGCCGACGAGCTCGGCATCGGCTTCCTGGGCCTGGGCTTCACCCCCACTTGGCGGCGCGACGAGATCCCGGTCATGCCCAAGGGCCGCTACAAGATCATGCGCGAATACATGCCCAAGGTCGGCGGCATGGGGCTGGACATGATGTTCCGCACCTGCACCGTCCAGGCCAACCTCGACTTCGGCTCCGAGGCCGACATGGTGGCCAAGTTCCGCACCTCGCTGGCCCTGCAGCCGGTCTGCACGGCGCTGTTCGCCAATTCCCCGTTCGTCGAGGGCAAGCCGTCCGGCTTCCTCTCGGCCCGCGCCAACGTCTGGACCGACACCGATCCCGACCGCACCGGCATGCTGGGTTTCGTCTTCCAGGACGGCTTCGGCTTCGAGACCTACGCCAACTATGCGCTCGACGTGCCGATGTACTTCGCCAAGCGCGAGGGCCGCTACGTCGACCTGGCCGGCCGCTCGTTCCGCGACTTCATGGACGGCAAGCTGGCCGAGCTGCCGGGCGACCGGCCCTCGCTGAAGGACTGGGCCGACCACACCACCACCATCTTCCCCGAGGTGCGGCTGAAGCAGTACCTGGAGATGCGCGGCGCCGACTCCGGCCCCTGGAGCCGGCTCTGCGCCCTGCCGGCGCTGTGGATGGGGATATTCTACGACAGCGCCGCCCTGGCCGCGGCCTGGGACCTCTGCAAGCACTGGAAGATCGAGGATCACGAGCGCCTGCGCGCCGACGTCGCCCGCCTGGGCCTGAAGGCCGAGATCGCCGGGCGCAGCGTGCGCGACGTCGCCCGGGACATGGTCGCCATCGCCCGCGAGGGCCTCAAGCGCCGCAACCGCCTCTCCGGCGGCCTGGTCGACGAGACCGGCTACCTCGCTGAGCTGGAAGCGATCGCCGACAGCGGGATCACGCCGGCCGAACGCCTGCTGGAACTCTACCACGGCCCCTGGGCCGGCGACGCCGGCAAGGTCTACGACTCCTTCGCCTACTGAGGGGCGGATTGGACGGGACTGATGGCCCGATTATTTTTGATCTTCATCGCCCGGCTTGTCCGGGCGACCCACGATCGCCGTTGCGCAGGAGTGAACGCGGTAGAGACGCTGCAAACAACGGTCTTCTCCAGTGTACATGGATCCCCCGGACAAGCCGGGGGATGACGGTTCGTAGATAGAATCAAAGTCTGACATAGGCCGTCGAGCCAAGTCCCCCTACCGCACCGCCGGATCGTCGAACGGCGCCGGCGTCTCCACATTGGCCGCCCAGTGCTCGGCCTGCGTCGTGCCGTCGCCGGCGTCGGTGTGCTGGACGATGGCGGCGATCTCGGCGGGGGTCTGCGGGCCCTCGCGGTGGCGCGGGTTCACCGCCGCGTCGTCGACCGCGTAGATCTCCACCTTGTCCCGGTAGAAGGCGAGATGGCCCGCGATGGCGTTCATCGCCGGATAGGGCTGTTCGTAGCTCCAGACCGCGTTCTCCGCGAACTCGCCGTCCATCAGCAGGGTGTAGTAGGCCGCGTCCCCCTTGTACGGGCAGTGCGTGCTCCGCTCGGTGCGCGACAGGTACTCGGACGAGACGTCGGCGCGCGGGAAATAGACCACCGGCTGGTAGCTGGTCTCCTGCAGGATCAGCGCGGCTTCCGTGTCGGCGATTACGTGGCCGGCGAAGCGCGCCCGCCAGCGGGTGGTCGCGGGCTGGATGCTGATCGGATGGTCGGGGCCCGGGGTCTTCATGGCGGATGATCTCCTCTTCACGACCTCAACGCGAAAGCCTCCGCCTGGGGTCCGCGGAAGTCCAGCCTGGGCGCGCGGAACCCAACTGACCGTCATGGCCGGGCTTGTCCCGGCCACCCAGAAGCACCGATGTCGGGAATTGGCCTGGGCTTTCGGCGCATCTGGGTCCCCGGGACAAGCCCGGGGATGACGATCCAAGAAGGGACGGCGGTCGCTTGTGCTGGGTGGGGCCGCGTGATTGTCTCCCCCGCAATTCCCGCCGCCCGCGAACTGGACCCACGCCTTCATGAATCTCTGGCTCATCGGCATCGTCATCACCTTCGCCACCGGCATACCGGTGCTGCTGCAGCTCCTGAAGAGCCACCCGCGCGGCCTGATCATCCTGTTCTTCGCCGAGATGTGGGAGCGGTTCTCCTACTACGGCATGCGCGGCATCCTGATCTTCTACCTGACCCAGCACCTGCTGTTCGACGACAAGACGGCCAGCGCGCAATACGGCTCCTACACCTCCCTGGTCTACCTCCTGCCGCTGCTGGGCGGGATCGTCGCCGACCGCTGGCTGGGCACCCGCAAGGCCGTGGCCTTCGGCGCGCTGCTGCTGGTCGCCGGCCACCTGACCATGGCGGTGGAGGGCCGCCCGGCCGAGCAGACCCTGACCTACGCCGGCCAGTCCTACGCCATCGCCGCCGAGGGCCGCATGGAAAGCCGCCAGGTCCACCTGGTCGTGGGCGGCCAGCGCTACGCCTTCGGCCCGGGCGCCGACGGCGGCCTGGCCATCAAGGACCTGCCGGCCGCGGCCCCGCTGCCCGCGGCCCTGCCCAAGGGCTCCTACACCATGGCGGTCAAGGCCGACCCGTTCGGCCGGGGCGCCTTTTACCTGGCCGTCAGCCTGATCATCATGGGCGTCGGCTTCCTGAAGCCGAACATCTCCACCGTGGTGGGCCAGCTCTATCCGCAGGGCGACCCCCGCCGGGATTCCGGCTTCACCCTCTATTACTACGGCATCAACCTGGGGGCTTTCTGGGCGGCGCTGGCCTGCGGGGCGCTGGGCGAATACGTCGGCTGGTGGGCCGGCTTCGGCGCGGCCGGGGTCGGCATGGCGCTGGGCTGGATCGTCTTCATGCTGGGCCGCAAGCATCTGGAGGGCCATGGCGAGCCGCCGGCCCCGGCCGTCCTTGAGCAGAAGGTGCTGGGCCCGATCAACCGCGAATGGGGCATCTACGCGCTGGGCCTGCTGGGCGTGATCCCGGTGTTCTTCCTGGTGCAGCACAACAACCTGGTGGGCCTGGGCCTGCTGGCCGCCACGGCCCTGTCGCTCGCCTACATCGCCTTCTTCCTCACCCAGCTGGACAAGGTGGAGCGCGAGCGGATGATGCTGGCGGTCGTGCTGATCGCCGGCGCGGTGATGTTCTTCACCCTCTTCGAACAGGCCGGCACCTCGCTCAACCTGTTCGCCGCGCGCAACGTCGAGCTGGGCTCCATATCGGCGGCCCAGACCCAGTCGTTCAACGCGGGCTTCATCCTGATCTTCGCGCCGATCTTCGCGGCCATGTGGGCCTGGCTCGCCGCGCGCGGGCGCGATCCCAACCCGACGCTGAAGTTCGGCCTGGGCCTTATCCAGGTGGGGCTGGGCTTCCTGGTGGTGGTCTGGGCCCAGGGGCTGGCCGACGCCCAGTTCCGCATGCCGCTGTTCATGCTGGGCCTGCTCTATCTCCTGCACACCACCGGCGAGCTCTTCCTCTCGCCCGTCGGCCTGTCGGAGATCACCAAGCTTTCGGTGAAGTCGATCGTCTCCTTCATGATGGCGGTCTACTTCCTGTCCTCCTCCATCGCCCAGTTCGTCGGCGGCAAGATCGCCGGCCTGATGGGCGCCGACACCGTCGGCGGCCAGGTCGTCGATCCGGGCGCGGCGCTGGCCCGCTCGCTCGACGGCTTCACCAAGCTCGGCTGGACGGGCGTGGGCTGCGGGGTGGTGTTCATCGCGCTGAGCTTCGCCATCAAGGGCTGGGCCCACGGCGTCAACGACCCGGCCAATCACACCCAGCCGCCCGGCTGAGAACGCCGCGCCCCCTCCGTCAGCTTCGCTGACACCTTGTCTGTCGTCTTCGCGACAGGGGAGGAGTGAGGGCCACGATATCCTTCTCCTCCCCCGCGTGCGGGGGAGGTGGCGGCGAAGCCGACGGAGGGGGCGCTGGGATCACGCCCCGAAGGTCTTCCGCACCCGGACGTACAGGCTGTGGCCGCCCTTCAGGTCGCGGTCGTCGAGGTAGGCGAGGCGGCCAGAGTTGCGTGGGCCGTCGTAGACCTTGGTGGCGATGCGGATGCCGCGCCGCGCCACGTTGGCGAACTCCACCCTGAGCGTCAGGTCGGGCCGCAGTTTCTTCTCCGTCCAGGCGTTGACGTAGACGTTGTGCAGCTTCACGTCGGAGACGTAGTTGTAGCGGAACGACTCCTCCGACCAGCCGGAATAGGCGTCGAAGCCAAAGCTCGCCCCCCGGGTAGGCAGGTCCTGGCTGAAGTGGACGTTCCACTCCGTGGGCCGCAGGCGCGAGATGTGGCGGGCCGTCAGCGTGGTCGGGTCGGTGACCCGCGAGCGGCGCCGGTTCACCTCCGCCCGCAGCAGGGCGCCGCGCCACCCGAAACGGTCGAAGGGCAGGTTCAGGTTCGCCGTCAGCTCGTCCTTGGTCCCGCCGCCGATATTGGTCGGCTGGTCGAACACCTCGCCGGTGACCAGGAACACCGGCCCCCGGTCGATCACGTCGCTCAGCCGCGAATGCCGCCAGGTCAGGGTCACGGCGCCGGATTTCCAGAACCGCTGCTCGAGCGCCGCCTCGCTCACCCAGGCCTGTTCCGGATCGAGGTCGGGGTTGCCGGCGCTGACGCCCCGCCCGCTGGCGAAATCGGCGCCGGCCACGAAGTCGTCGAAGTTGAGCTGGCCCACCACCCGCTCGAACCTCAGCCGCACCTGGGTGTCGGCCCGCGCGTCCCAGCTCACCGCCACGCGCGGCTTCAGGAACCGGAGCGTCTTGCCCAGGGTCACGTCGCCCCGGGAGGTGATCTTCGAGGCCTCGTAGCGCAGGCTGCCGTCGAGCGTCCATCGCGGCGCCGGCCGCCAGGTCGCCTTGCCGAACACCTCGCCGCGCGTCTCCCTGACCCGCACGTCGGCGGCGGGGAGCGGGGCCGCCACGCCGTTCTCGAAATCCCGCGAGTGGCTGGCCAGCGTGTTGACCGCGCCCTCGCCGCCGACCTCGAGGGACAGCCGGGGCGAGGCCTGGCGCTTCACCACCGCGCGCCCGATGGTTTCGCTGGTGGAGAAGCGCTTGCGGAAGTCGCTGGTGGTCGCGCCCTCCCGATAGAGGTCGAAGGCGTGGTAGCGGCGGTCGTTGCGCAGGGCCACCAGCTCCAGCTTGGTGGCCCTCCCGAAGTCGCGGTTGAACCGGGCCCCCAGTTCGCCCAGGAAGTCGTCATAGGGGTCGGTCGAATTGGCGACCGGCGCGCCGCCCCCGTAGCGGGTGGTGTCCTCCGACTTCCAGCTGTCCCAGAAGGCGCGGCCGTTGAAGGCGATGCGCCCGCCGGCCAGCGACTGGGCGTAGGCCGCCGTCAGCACCTGTTGCACCCCGTCGGCCTCGGCCCGGTGCTGGCCCTGGCGCAGCAGCGTCCCGTCGCCGGCGATGAACACGCGCCGCCCGTCGCTGCCGCCGTCGTCATTGCCATAGCCGTAGCGGGCGGTGGCTTCCCAGGTCCGGGTCCCGTCGCCGCCCGATAGCTCCAGCCGCATGGCGTGCATGTTGCGCCCGTCCCAGAGGTGATTGATCGCGGCCGCGTAGAGCCCCCGGAACCCGCCGCCCGACTTCCGGATCACATTGGCCAGCACCGACTTGCCCTGCATGTCGATGCCGGGCGCGGCCCCCCGGATCACGTCGATGCGCTCCACCTGGCCGGCCGGGATGCGCCGCAGGATCTCCTCGAGGTTGTCGTTCTTGCTGGCCGGACGCTGGCCGTCGATCAGCACATTGCCCGCCGCGCCTTCGAAGCCGCGCACGCTGCTCCCGGTGTCCAGGGTGAAGCCGGGCAGCCGCGCCAGCATCTCCGAGGCGTTGGCCACCTGCTGGCCCGTGAAGAAGGCCGCCGGATAGCTGATCACCGCGGCCTGCCCGGGCGGCGCGGCGGCCACGGCCGCCTGGGCCAGGACGTGGATGATCGGCATGCCTCACTCCCCCAAGGGCGGCATGTGACCCACGACCGGGCGGTCGCGCCAATTAATTGCCCGTAAGGTGGACCGGACCGGGGAAAACCTTCCCCGGCTGGGGCCGCTCAGACGCTGGTGCCGCCCACCGTCAGGCCGGTCAGCTTCAGCGACGGCTGGCCCACGCCCACCGGCACGCTCTGGCCGGCCTTGCCGCAGACGCCGACGCCCGGGTCGAAGCCGAAGTCGTCGCCGATCATCGTCACCCGGGTCAGCGCCGAGGGGCCGTCCCCGATCAGGGTCGCGCCCTTCACCGGCGAGGTGATCTTACCGTCCTCGATCAGATAGGCCTCGGTGCACTGGAAGACGAACTTGCCGTTGGTGATGTCCACCTGGCCGCCGCCGAAGTTGGCGCAGTAGAGGCCGCGCTTGGTGGACGCGATCATCTCCTCGCGCGACGACATGCCGCCCAGCATGCCGGTGTTGGTCATCCGGGGCATGGGCATGTGGGCATAGGATTGCCGGCGCCCGTTGCCGGTGGCCTCCAGGCCCATCAGGCGCGCGCTCATCCGGTCGTGCATGTAGCCCACCAGGATGCCGTCATCGATCAGGATGGTGCGGCCCGTCGGCGTGCCCTCGTCGTCCACGGTCAGCGAGCCCCGCCGGTCGGCGATCGCCCCGTCGTCGAAGACCGTGACGCCGGGCGCCGCCACCCGCTCGCCGATCCGGCCCGAGAACGCCGAGGTGCCCTTGCGGTTGAAGTCGCCCTCCAGGCCGTGGCCCACCGCCTCGTGCAGCAGCACCCCGTTCCAGCCCGGGCCCAGCACCACGTCCATCTCACCGGCCGGGCAGGGGATGGCGTCCAGGTTGACCAGCGCCTGGCGCAGCGCCTCCTCCACCTGTTCGCGCCACTTCTCCGGCGTGATCCAGGTCTCGAAGCCCTTGCGCCCGCCGGCTCCGGAATAGCCGTTCTCGCGACGGCCCTCGCGCTCGACGGTGACCTGCACATTGATTCGCGCCAGCGGCCGCACGTCGCGGATCAGCCGCCCGTCGGCGCGCAGGATCTCCACCGTCCGCCGCTCGCCGGCCAGCGAGGCCATCACCTGCACCACGCGCGGGTCGCGGGCCCGCGCCCAGGCGTCGATCTCCTCCAGCAGCGCCACCTTCTCGGAGAACGACGGGCTCTCCAGCGGGTTGGCGTCGCCATAGAGCTTGGCGTTGGTCGGCCGGGGGCCTTCGGCCGCCACCCCGGAATAGCCGCGCTTGGCCAGCGCCGCCGAGGCGCCGGCCCGGGCGATCGCGGCCTCCGAGATCTCGCTGGCGTGGGCGTAGCCCGCCGTCTCGCCGGCCACCACCCGCAGGCCGAAGCCCTCGGTGGCGTCATAGGCCGCCGACTTCAGCCGCCCGTCGTCGAACAGGAAGCTCTCGCTCTCGGCCCGCTCGACGAAGATCTCCCCGTCGTCGGCCCCCGCCAGCGCCTCGCCCAGCAGCGTTCGCGCGCGCTCGGGATCGACTCCGGCGGAGTCCAGGATCGACGGGGCAGGGGTGTGAGCGTTCATGGGGGGAATGTAGGGAGCCGGCGGCCCGGCGTCACCCAAGGATGCCGTTTTGCGCCGCGCCGCCGCCGCGGCGCCCCTTCAGCGGATCATGGCCCCAGTTCATCAGGCTCCAGCGCCAGCGGGTGTCGGTGACGTCGCCCCAGGGGCGCTGCGCCAGGTGGCGGCGGCAATAGCCGATGACCTTCTTCATATGGCGGTAGTCGGCGTCGGTGAGGTCGTCCGTCGGCGTGCGGAGAATCAGCAGGATCTTCCGGCCCGACTGACGGCCCACCGACTCGCTCTCGCTGCGCCGCGTCATGCCCACCTGCCGGCTTCTCGGCCCGGCCAGCCAGGCCTCGAGTTCGCCGGGCTCGAGGTTCACGAGGCTCGCGAAGTCCTCGCGGATGCGCCGTTCCTCGTCGGGGCTGATGTGCATCGCGGATTCCTCGAACGGAGGTCGGCGAAAGGGCCGGCAAACCGTGTGCGGGCTTGCAGTTCGGCAACCGCCTTGGCAAGGCTTGGCGATGCGCGTATGCACGCGCGCTGAGGGGTCGGACGGACGCGAGAGGCGCGTACGTGCGCCTTTCCGACAGTCGGAGCGCCCGTTTCGCGCCCCGCGCCGGCCAACCAGACCGAGGGGACATGCAGTCGAGGTTTCAGGGGATGCGAGCGCTGGCGAGCGGGATCGCCGCGGGCGCGATGGTGGCGTTCTGGGGTGTGACCGCCCTGGCTGCGGAGGATCGGATCGGCATGCCCACGCCGGGCGCCATAGACCTTCAGCCTGGGGTGACCCAGCTTCGCGACGACGCGATCTGGTTCCACAACGTCATCCTTTTGCCGGTCATCACGGTCATCACGCTGTTCGTGCTGGCGCTGCTGGTGATCGTGGTGGTGCGCTTCAACAGGAAGTCGAACCCGGTCCCCGCCAAATGGAGCCACAACACCGCCATCGAGATCGCCTGGACGGTGATCCCGGTGATGATCCTGCTGGTCATCGCGCTGTTCTCGTTCCGGCTGCTGTTCGCCTATAACGACATGCCCAAGCCGTACATGACGGTGAAGGCCACGGGCTACCAGTGGTACTGGGGCTACGAATACCCCGACCAGAAGATCCCAGAGTACATCTCCAACATCCTCCCCGAGGACAAGGCCAAGGCCAAGGGCGTCCCCTACATGCTGGCCGCCACCGAGCCGCTGGTGGTGCCGGTCAACCAGGTCGTCCAGGTGCTGGTCACCGGCGCCGACGTCATCCACGCCTTCGCGGTGCCCTCCTTCGGGGTGATCACCGACGCCATCCCGGGCAAGGTCAACCACGTCTGGTTCAAGGTCGACCGGGTCGGCGTCTTCTACGGCAACTGCCGCGAACTGTGCGGCGTCGACCACGCCTTCATGCCGATCGAGGTCCACGTGCTGAGCCAGCCCGACTTCGACGCCTGGGTGGCCTCCAAGACCAAGCCGGCCGCGCCGGCCGCGACGCCCACCGGGCCTGAGCGTGAGGCCGCCGCCGCGGCCGCCGCCGGCCAGCCGGCGTCGGCGACCGTGAACGGCCCGGGCGCCGGCGCCACGCCGCAGCCCACCGCCCTCGCAACCACCCCGCCTGCGCCCACCGCGCCGGCCGCGCACTGATCTGAGGACAGCGTAAGATGGCCTCCGCCGCCCACGACACCCACGACGACCACCACGACGCCGACCACAAGCCGGGCTTTTTCGTCCGCTGGTTCTTCTCCACGAACCACAAGGACATCGGCACCCTCTACATCCTGTTCGCCATCATGGCGGGCCTGGTGGGGGGCGCGCTCTCCGGCCTGATCCGCGCCGAGCTCTACGAGCCCGGCATCCAGATCTTCCGGGCCGGCTCCTGGCTCGCCAAGAGCGGCCTCGTGGAGGCCTCCAAGCACGGCTACAACGCGGTGGTCACCGCGCACGCCCTGATCATGATCTTCTTCATGGTCATGCCGGCGATGATCGGC
>CANJXI010000022.1 GCA_947478785.1 Caulobacteraceae bacterium | reverse complement strand
CATCATCGCCGTCGCACCGGCCGCCGGCGTCGTGGTAGTCCTCTTCATGGCGTTGCCTTTCTTCGTGGAATCAGCACCCCGAGCCTACCGGCTCAAGGCGGGCAACGCCGACCCCCTCCTATTTCAACATTCCTCGGGACATCCCCCGGCGCGATCCGCGAACCCGTTAGCCACGGGTTAATCGCCCTCAACCACGTTTGTAATCCTTACCTTAGCGAACTGGGGTCAGCTTAGCGTCGCGTATGTCGGGTAGTCGCCTCTCGGGCGGGCCGGCAATGGAGCAAACACCGAGGTGTCGCAGTCCCTTCCCACAGCCGGGCGGCCGCTGAACGTCCTGCATGTCGATGACGACCCCATGAACCGGCGGGTCGTCGAGGAGATCCTGCTGGCCTTCGGGCACACCGGCGTCGCCGCGGCCAGCGGCGACGAGGCGCTGGCCCGGCTGGTCAGCCAGCCCTTCGACGTGGTGCTGATGGACATCCACATGCCCGGCATGAGCGGCCTGGAGGTCGTCCGGCGCCTGCGCGCCCTGCCGGGGCCCGAACGCGCCACCCCCGTGATCGCGCTGACCGCCGACGTGGTTTCCCGCCCGCCCGAGGCCTATCGCCAGTTCGGCTTCTGCGACTTCGTCTCCAAGCCGATCCTGGTCTCAGGCCTGCTGGCCGCCCTGGCCAAGGCCGCCAACGCCGTCCCCGCGAACGATCAGGTCAGCCGCGCCGGCTGACCGCGCGGCGACGAGGCCCCGCCGGCCTCGCGGCCGGCAGGGCCAAGCTGCTTCGGCCAGGCCTCAGATACGCGAGACCCGTCCATTGCGCCGTCTGAACGCACCCTATGCGGCGTCCGTTCCGGCGATCAGCGCCCCTGCGGCCTTCTGGCGCGCGCGCAAGTGCAGGTAGTTGGCGTCGAAGCCGGCCAGCGCCGTCAGCCGCGGCCGGTCGATCACCTCGAAGGCCATGCCCCGCCAACGGATCAGGCCCTGGTCGCGCAGGTCCTGGATCACCCGGTTCACGTGCACGCTGGAAAGGCCCACCGCGTCGGCCAGTTCGACCTGTGTCAAGGGCAGCTCGAACGCGTGGCCCTTCGCCAGGCCCACGGCCTCGAGACGGCTGAGCAGCTCGCAGAACATGTGCGCGATCTGCCTGTCGGCGGCCTTGCGGCCCATGTTGACCAGCCACTCGCGCAGGATGCCCTCGTCCACCAGCGTCGCCCACCAGCAGGCCTGGGTGATCGTCGGGCTCGACGTGGTCAGCGCTTCGACCTCTGCCCGCGACAGGAAGGCGATGCGAGATATTGAAAGCGTGGCGATCGAATGATCCATCTTGCCCAGGATCGAGACATGGAGGTCGCAGGAATCCCCGGGCACCAGCCAGGCCATGATCTGGCGCCCGCCGTCAGGCAGCGACCGGTAGCGGCAGGCGAAGCCCGACAGCACCACATGGACGTACTCGGGACGCTCGCCTTCGCGAATGATGTCCTGGTGCGCGGGTAAGGTCTTGGTGAATCCGACGGCGGCGGCCAGTGCGCCGCGATCCGCCGCGGTGAGCGGGGCGCCATGCTCAAGTTTTCTGACAAAGGCGGCCGGCATAGACGTCTCCGCGCGAGCCGCACCTTAACCTATGTAAGCCGGCAACCCACGTAAAAAAGCCTAGGCTCCCCAAGCATTTGGCGCGCGCCCATGCGCCGAGCTGGCGCAACCGCTCCCCGGCTGCGCCGGAGCTTCCGTGAACAGCCTGCCAGCCACCGCCACCGAGCACGAGCGGCTGATCCGCAAGCTTGCCTCCATCGCGGTGCTGACCGCCGCCGAACGCGACGCGCTGGCCGGCCTGCCACTGCGCCTGAGGTCCATCCCGGAGAACACCGACCTCGTCCACGAAGGCGAGACGCCTTCGGAATGCTGCCTGATCGTCGAGGGGTTCGTCGGCCGCTACAAGCTGCTGGGCCAGGGCCAGCGGCAGATCATGTCCTTCCACATCCCGGGCGACATCCCCGACCTGCATACGCTGCAGATTCGCGTCATGGACCACAGCCTGGGCGCGCTCGCGCCCTGCCGGGTGGCCTATATCCCGCACGCCGCCCTGACGGACCTGGTGCGGACCCATCCGGGCCTTTGCACCGCGCTCTGGCGCGACACGCTGGTGGACGCGGCTATCCTGCGTGAGTGGCTGGCCAACATCGGCCGCCGCAACGCCCACCAGCGGTTGGCCCACCTCTACTGCGAGATCTACATGCGGCTGCACGCCGTGGGACTGGCGGAAGGCCGCCGGTTTGTCTTTCCCGTCACCCAGGCCGAGCTTGGCGACGCCCAGGGCCTTTCGACAGTGCATATCAACCGGGTGCTCCAGGACATCAGGCGCGACGGCCTGATTGCCTCGGACGGGACAGAAACCGTGATCAGCGACTGGCTTCGGCTGCAGGCAGCCGGCGACTTCGAGCCAGAATATTTGCATCTGCGGCCCGACGCGGGAGCTGAGTTTCATACCCGATCCGCGATTTCCGCCAGAGTCGTTGTCGGCAGAGCTTCGCCGACCTTAACCTAGTTTATTCGGACCCTGCGCCAGCCATGCTTTGCATGGCGGCATGTTCCGACGCCTGATCGAGTCGCTCGAGGTCCTGGGCCCGCTGACCTCCGGCGAACGGGAGGCGGTCGAGTCGCTGGGCGCCGTCTCGCGCCCCTTCGCGCCGGGCGCGGAACTGGTCGCCGAGGGCGACGCGCCGGCCCACTGCCGTCTGTTGCTCGAGGGCCAGGCCTTCCGCCACCGCACGCTCGCCGACGGCCGCCGCCAGATCATGTCGTTCCACACGCCGGGCGACATGATCGACCTGGAGGGCCTCTTCCTGCCCATGGACCACGGCCTCACCGCGCTCACCGCCGGCGAGGTGCTCCACCTGCCGCACGCCAGGCTGCTCGACCTGATGGACTCCCATCCCCGCGTGGGCCGCCGCTTCTGGACGATGACGCTGAAGGACGCCGCGATCTTCCGCGAGTGGATCCTCAACATCGGGCGGCGCACCGCCTATGTCCGCATCGCCCACCTCTTCTGCGAGGTGGTCGTCAGGCTGCAACGCGCCGGACTGGTCGACAATGGCCGTTGCGCCTTCCCGATCACCCAGCAGCACCTCAGCGACGCCACCGGCCTCTCGGCGGTCCACACCAACCGCACCCTGCAGGCCCTGCGCGGCGAGGGCCTGCTGTCGCTCAGGGGTGGCGAGCTGGTGGTCCTCGACTGGCCGGGCCTGCAGGCGGCCGGGGAATTCGATTCCAGCTACCTGCACCTGCGGGAGTCCGCCGCCTGATCGGCGGCCTGGGGCGAGGGGCTTGGCGAGTCCGGGCAAAACGGGTCACATTTGCGTCCGGAGCTCAGGGGACGTTGATGGACCGGCCAGGGCATGGCGACCAACCTCTTGGACCGGCCGTCGTGGAGGCGGCCGGCGCATGAAGGTCGCCGCGCCCAATCCCCGTCCCGACGATCCGCTGCTGGCCGAGTACCTGGCGCGCCGCGCCAATCTCGTGCGGTTCCTGGCCGCCCGCGCCGGATCGATCGCAATCGCCGAGGATCTGGCCCAGGAACTCTATCTGAAGATCGCCACCCGCGAACGCGCCGAACCCGTGGAGAACCCCCGGGCCCTGCTCTTTCGCATGGCCGTCAACCTGATGCTCGACCGGGCCCGGGGCGAGACCCGGGCCGCGGCGCGCGACCAGGCCTGGCGGCAGGTGGCCCATACCGAGATCGCCGGCGTCGACATCGCCCATGAGCCGCCCGCCGACGAGGCCGCCGCCTCGGCCCAGCGGCTGCGGCGGCTGGTCTCCGCGGTCTCCGACCTGCCGCCGCAGATGGGCCGCGCCTTTCGCCTGCATAAGCTCGAGGGCCTGAGCCACGCCCAGACTGCCTCGGTCATGGGCCTGTCGGTCAAGGCCGTCGAGAAACACGTCAGCGCCGCCCTCAAGGCGCTCACCGCAAGGCTCGCCCCATGAGCAAAAACAAAACTTATAGTTGTACACAGGGGGGTTGGCCCCCGCGGCGCCGTCTATACCAACGACAGGCGTCCGCAGACGGGCGCATGGATGGATCGATGATCGCCCGCGCACCCAAGCCCACCCCTGACGATCGAGAGGACCGGCGGCGCGCGGACGCCGCGGAATGGGTCGTGCGGCTGCAGGCCGGCGACCTTTCCGACGCCGATGTGGCGGCGTTCGACGCCTGGCTCTCGGCGTCCGACGCCAATGGCCCGGCCTATGACGACGCGCTGGCCGTGATGCAGGAGGTCGAGGCCAAGGCGCTGGCCATTGCACAAGGCCTCCGCCGCTCGCCCGCCAACGCCCGCCGCGCCTGGATCGTCGCCGGCGGCATGGCGGCCGCGGCGTCCATCGCCATCGCCGTCGCCCCC
Source organism: Caulobacteraceae bacterium (assembly GCA_947478785.1). Lineage (GTDB taxonomy): Bacteria > Pseudomonadota > Alphaproteobacteria > Caulobacterales > Caulobacteraceae > Phenylobacterium. The sequence goes on along the minus strand of CANJXI010000022.1, from coordinate 47,310 downwards.
TATGGCCTGCTCGCCCAGGCCCCGCAGACCTATGTCACGGGCAAGGGCGAACACCGCACGGTGAAGCTCGCCGACGGTTCGGTCGTCGATCTCAACGCCGGCGCGGCCATGACCGTGTCGCTGGGCCGCCACGAGCGCCATATCGACATGCCGCGTGGCGAGGCCGTCTTCGACGTCGCCCCCGACTCCCGGCGCCCGTTCATGATCGCCGTCGGCGACCGGACCGTGCGCGTGGTCGGCACCCGCTTCGACGTGCGTCGCCACGAAGGCCGTCTCTCGGTCACCGTCGAGCGCGGCGTGGTCGAGGTGCTGCCGGCCGACGGCGCCAAGGGCCGCGCCTATCGCCTGCATCCCGGCCAGCGCCTCGACCATGCCGAGGGCCAGAGCGAGGCCAGAATCCGCGCCGCGGCGCCCGGCGAGGTGTTCGCCTGGCGCACCGGACGGCTGATCTACCGCGACGAAGCCCTGCGCGACGTGGTGGTCGACCTGAACCAGCAATTCGCCACGCCGATCCAGCTGCGGGACCCGGCGCAGGGCGAGACCCGCTTCTCCGGCGTCCTCGTGCTCGACGATCAGGCGGCGGTTATTCGACGGCTGTCCTTGCTCGCCCCGATAACGGCGCTACCCTCTGAACGGGCTATAGCGCCGCGTCGCGATGAGGCGGCGCGGCCATGAGGGGGATGAGGCGCCATATCCAGGCGGTCGGCCGTGTTGCGCGCGTCCGTGGCGACGCTGTGCTTGCTCGTGGTCGCCACCCGGGCTGAGGCCGCTGGCGCACGCCGCCAATTCTCCATCGCCCCCAAGCCCTACCGGGACGCGCTGATCGACCTGGCCGTTCAGGCCGACGTCTCGCTGCTCAACGCCCAGATCTGTGGCCCCGGCGGCCGGGTTTCGCTTCGCGGGACCTATACCCTCGACCAGGCGCTGAGCCATCTCCTGGGCGGCGCGCCCTGCGCCTTCCGGATCATCGACGCCAGGACCGTCCGCATCCTGCCGCCGACCGCCTCCCCGCCGCCTCACCAGGTCAGCGCCGCCTCGCCCCTGGTCACCGAGTTGATCGTCACGGCCCGCAGGCGGCCGGAGCGGCTTGATTCGCTGCCCGCCGGGGTCAGCGCGATCTCCGGCGAGCAGCTGCGCGCCACCGGCTCGGGCGACACCCGCGACACCGCCGGCCAGCTGGTCGGCGTGACCATGACCAACCTGGGACCCGGGCGGGACAAGCTCCTGATGCGCGGCCTTTCGGACGGCGCCTTCACCGGCCGCGCCCGCTCCACCGTCGGCACCTACCTCGACGACGTGCCGGTCAACTACAACGCCCCCAATCCCGACCTGCGGCTGGTCGATGTGGAACGTGTGGAGACGGTCCGCGGGCCCCAGGGCGCGCTCTATGGCTCCGGCGCCCTGGCCGGCGTCTACCGCATCGTCGCCAACAAGCCGGACCTCACCATGGCCTCCGCCGGCGTGGCGGTCAGCGCCGCCACCACCAAGGGCGGCTCGCCGTCCCATGAGGTCGAGGCGTTCTGGAACGCGCCCCTCGTCACCGATCGCGCGGCCCTTCGGCTGGTCGCCTACAGCGACCTTCAGGGAGGCTACCTGGACAATGTCGCCCTGGGGCTTTCGGACGTGGACCGCACCACGCGCACGGGCGGCCGCGCGGCCCTGCGCGTCCAGCTGTCCGCGGGTTGGCAGGCCGACCTCTCGGCCGCCATCCAGCACCTGCGCTCGCGCGACACCCAGTACACCACCCCCAACCTGCCAGGCGCGGCCGGCAAGCGGGTGCGGGAGTCTCATAACAACGACTTCTCGGAGGGGGCCATCGGCCTGCAGGGCGACCTGGGCTGGGCCCGCCTCGTCTCGTCCACCGCCTATGTGGGCCATGACTTCGCCAGCCAGTACGACGCCACCGCCGCCGCGGCCGGGACCTTCGGCCTCGTCCAGGCGGACCTCGGGGTCTATTCCGAGCGCGCCCGGATACGCCGCCTCGTCCAGGACGTGGTGCTGACCTCCAAGGGCGAGGGGAAATTCGACTGGCTGGTCGGCGCCTACGCGTCCAGCTCCATCGAGCGCACGCCGTCGTTCCTCGTGGTGCAGCAGCCCAACATGGGCGCCAGCGCGGTCTATCGCGAGAATCGCCGGGACAAGATTCGCGACATCGCCCTCTACGGCGAGGGGAGCTGGCGATTCTCGCCGGGCTGGACCGTCTCGGCCGGCGCGCGGGTCTTCGAGACCGACCTGAAGGTCTCCTCGGACATCGTGGTCACCGCGCCCGGCCAATCGCGGCTGGTGTACGGCCGCCGCGTGTTCAACGGGATCTCGCCCAAGGTGTCCCTGCAGTACCAGTTCGACAACGGCCAACTGATCTACGGCCTCTATTCCGAGGGCTATCGCGCGGGCGGGCTGAATTCCACCGGCTTCCTGATGATCCGGCAGAACCGCACCACCTTCGCGCCCGACCGCCTGCGCAATTTCGAGCTCGGCGCCAAGGGGCGGTTCTTCGAGGGCCGCCTGGCGCTGCGCGCCGCGGCCTTCTACGACCGCTGGACCAACATCCAGTCCGACCAGTACCGCCCCTCGGGCCTCGCCTACACGGCCAACGTCGGCGACGCCCGCATCCTGGGCCTGGAGACGGAGGGGGTCTTCGACTTCGACTTCGGCCTTTCGGTGCAGGCCAACGCCCTCTTCGCCGAGCCCCGGTTCACCCGCACCAACCCCGACTTCGCCGCCCCGCTCGGCGCCGGCCTGCCGGGCGCGCCACGCACCTCGGCCGACATCCTGGTCCGCTACGAGCGCGAGCTGGGCCCCGACCTCACCCTGCGGCTGATCGCCGAGGCCAGCTTCATCGGGCGCTTCCGCCTGACCTTCGCGCCCTCCGACGCCAACACCGGCGCCTACACCACGGGGCGCATGTCGGCCGAGATCGCGACGCGGCGGTGGAGCGCCAGCGTCTTCGTGCTGAACCCCGCCAACGCGTCCGGCGACACCTTCGGCTACGGCAACCCCTTCACCTTCGCCGACATCCACCAGGTCACCCCCCAGCGCCCGCGCACCTTCGGCCTGCGCGCGGCCGCCGCCTTCTAGCCCCCTTTCCACCCGGCGCGCGAAAAACGAATCAGGCTTCGCGGGGGGCGCAGGCGCGCGGCGGCGTCATATGCTTGACGGCGTATGAACGCCGCGGAGCCTTGGGGGAGGTCGCCGATGAAGCTTTCAGCCCTAGTCTGCGCCCACAACGAGGAAGCGCGGCTGGCCGATTGCCTGCGCAACCTGGAATTCTGCGACGAGATCGTCGTGGTGGCCGACCGCTGCACCGATCGCACGCAGGAGATCGCCCGCCAGTTCGGCGCCCGGGTGATCGACGGGATCTTCCCGCTGGAGAGCCAGCGCAAGGCGGCGGGCGTCGCGGCCGGGCTGGGCGAGTGGATTCTCGAGGTCGAGGCGGACGAGACCGTCGGCCCGGCCCTGGCCTATGAGGTGCGCGCCGCTGTCCATGGCCGTCCGAAGGGCGACTGGTATCATGTCCCCGTGCACAACTATGTGGGCGAGGCGCTGGTCCGCCGCGGCTGGGGCGGCGCATTCGGGACCGCCGGGGCGCCGCGCCTCTATCGGCGCGCCATGAAGCAATGGGGTCCCGGCCGCGTCAGCCCGCCCGTCGCGCTGTCCGGCCGCTGCGCCGGATCGATCGAGACGCCGCTGGTCCGCCAGGCCGAGCCGGACGTGGGCCAGATGCTCGCCCGCCTCGATCGCCAGACCGCGCTCCGCGCCCAGGACCTCGCCGACGCCGGCCAGACCGGCGGGCTGCTCGCCAACCTGGCCTCGGGCCTGCGCCAGTTCTGGGCCAGCTGGATCTGGCGCCAGGGTCTGCGCGAGGGCGAGATCGGCTTCCAGATCGCGCTCATGGCCGGCCTCGAGCCCATCCTGTCCGGCCTGCGCGCCCGCCGTCTCGCCAGCATGCGCGGCCTCGCCGCCGAAGCCGCCGGCGCGCAGGCCGCGCCGCCCGCGCGTATCAGCCGGACCGGCTGACGCCGCTATCGGGCGTTGTAACTTGGCGTCGGGGCAGGCAGATTCCCCTGATGTCAGACGCCGACGCCCCCGCCGCGAGCGCTGTCGCGGCCGACGCCCACGCAAGGCGCATCCATCAGATCCTGGACACCGTCGGCGACGGCTTCTGCGCCTTCGACCGTGACTGGCGCTTCAGCTACTGCAACCCGACCGCTGAGCAACATCTGGGCTTCGCACCCGGCAAGGCCGTCGGCCAGGTCATGTGGGAGGCGATTCCGATGACCCTGGGTTCGCCGCTGGAGCCGATCCTGCGCGCCGCCATGGTCGAGCGCCGGCCACAGGCGGCCGAGGTCGCATCCGTCGCCCGGCCGGGGGTGATTCTCGAGCTGCGCGCCTTCCCGATCGACGACGGTATCGGGGTGAGCTTCCACGACATCACCGAGCGGCGCGCCCGCGACGCACGCGAGCGGGCGCAGGCCCAGCGCCTGGAACTGGCGCTCTCCGCCTCGGGGCTCGGCGACTGGTCGTGGGACGCGGCCAACGATCTGGTCACGCTGTCGGAACAGGCCGCGGCGATCTTCGGCATCCCGCCCGGCCCGCGGATGACCTGGACCGAGATCCTGACGCTGATCCATCCCGATGACGCCCAGTCTGTCAGCCGGGCCGTGGAAGCCGCCATCACCGACGGGACGCCCTACGAGGCGCACTACCGCGTCCGTCCGCCGGGACGCGACGACGAGGTCTGGGTGATGTCCCGCGCCCGCCCCGCCCACGCCGAGGACGGCCGGACCACCGGCCTGCTGGGCGTGGTCGGCGACATCACCCGCTCCAAGGTCCAGGAGGCCCGCCTGCGCGAGAGTGAGGCCCGCTTCCGGGCCATGGCCGATTCGGCGCCCGCGCCGGTCTGGGTGACCTCCGCGGCCGGGACCATCGAGTTCGTCAACCAGGCCTTCGTCGACTTCGCCGGCCAGGCCGCCGAGGCCCTGCTGGGCGACGCCTGGCTCGATCTCCTGCATCCCGACGACGCCCCCGCGCTCGGCCACCGCCGCGCCAAGGGCCGAACCGGGCCGGACGCCTATTGGGTCGAGGCCCGCTTCCGCCACCACAGCGGCGCGTGGCGATGGATGCGCGCCTCCTCCAAGCCCCGCTTCGACGCCGCCGGCCGGTTCCAGGGATATGTCGGACTGGCCGTCGATATGACCGAGGTGCGCGCCGCCGAGGCCCGCCAGCAGCTCCTGATCAACGAGTTGAACCACCGGGTGAAGAACACCCTGGCCACCGTCCAGTCGATCGCCCGCCAGACGCTGAAGGAAGGCGTCGTCAGCCGCGCGGCCCGCGGCCAGCTCACCGAACGGCTGATGGCGCTGTCGGCGGCGCACAATGTGCTCACCCGCGAGAACTGGGAAAGCGCCGAGCTGCGCGACATCGCGCTCGAGGCCCTGCGCCCGTACGACGACACCGACGTCCCCCGGATCACCATGGCGGGACCGGCCGCGCGCCTTGCCCCCAATGTGGCGCTGGCGCTTTCCATGGGGCTGCATGAGCTGGCCACCAACGCCACCAAGCACGGCGCGCTGTCAGTTCCGCGCGGCCGTGTCGATATCGCCTGGACCCGCGCCGACGATCCCGGCGCCATACGCCTGGTCTGGCGGGAGGCCGGCGGTCCGCCGGTCACGGCGCCCGCGGACATGGGGTTCGGCTCCCGCCTGCTCGCCCAGGGCCTGGCCGCCGAACTGGGCCATCCCGCCCGGCTCGACTACGCGCCCGAGGGGCTCATCTGCACGATCGTCGCGCCGCGCGCCTAACCCGCCTTCTCGCTCAACATCGCGGCGACGGTCTGGGCCAGGGTCTCCATCTGGAAGGGCTTGCGCAGGATCTGCGCGTGGCCGCGTCGACCGCCTCGGTGTCGGCATGGCCGCTGGCGAACAGGATCGGCATGTCCGGCCAGTGGATGCGCACCAGCCGGGCCAGCTCCGCCCCGTTCATGCCCGGCATGGCGTAGTCCAGTAGCATCAGGTCGGGCGTCGTGGTCTCCAGGAGCGCCAGCGCCGCCTGCCCGCCGTCGGCGTCCAGCACCTGGTAGCCCAGCAGCTGCAGCGTCTCGCGGGCCAGCTGGCGCACCTGGGCCTCATCGTCCACCACCATCACCGTGCACCCCGGGGCCGGGGCCAGCACCGGCTGCGGCGCGGTCCGGGCGGCCGTCGGCCGGGCCGACTCGCGCGAGCGCCGAAGCATCAGGGTGACCGTCGTTCCGCGCCCGGACACGCTGGCGATCTTCGCCGCCCCGCCCGCCTGGCGGGCCACGCCGTAGACCTGGGACAGGCCCAGTCCGGTGCCCTTACCGACCCCCTTGGTGGTGAAGAACGGATCGAAGGCCCGCTCGATCACATCGGCGTTCATGCCCTCCCCGGTGTCGGCCACCGACAGCTCCACATACTCATCCGGCTCCAGCAGCGGATCGCCGGGTCCCACCTCGGTCACCCGCGTCGACAGGGTCAGCCGGCCCCCGTCGGGCATGGCGTCGCGGGCGTTGATCGCCAGGTTCAGCACCGCCAGCTCCAGCTGGGTTCGGTCCGACAGCACCGGCGCGGCGTCGTCCTTCAAGTCGAAGAACAGTTCGATATCCGGGCCGATGGTGCGCGACAGCAACTCGCGCATCTCGCCGATCAGCTCGCCCGCCACGAAGGGGACGAGCTCCAGCTTCTGGCTGCGCGAGAAGGCCAGCAGCTGGCGGGTCAGGCTGGCGCCGCGCTCGGCCGCCTGGATGCCGTTCCGCGCCCAGTTCTCGACCCGGTCGGTGTCGTCCGATTTGCGCCGGATCAGCTCGAAGGAGCCGTGAACAACCTGAAGAAGGTTGTTGAAATCATGGGCGATCCCGCCGGTGAGCTGGCCGAGCGCCTCCATCTTCTGGCTCTGCCGGAGGGCCTCCTCGGCCTGGCCGCGCGCGGCCATCTCCTCGCGCAGCCGCAGGTTCGCCGCGGCCAGTTCCCCGGCCCGCGCCTGTAGCTGCGCCACCGCCGCGGTGACCACGCCCAGCAGCACGAAGGCCATGACGGTGAGCAGGGCCAGCGCGCCGTGCCGGCCGAGGAATTCCGACAGCGCCTCCGGCTGGGTCTCCAGATAGACCGACCCCAGCCGCTGCCCCTGCTGGGTCACCGGCCGGGTGACCGTCACGCGGCCGTCGGCGAACCGGGCGCCGACCGGCCCCGCCTTGCTCAGCGCCGCGGCCACGCCGGACCGCCGGAAGGTCACCACCGCCCGGCCGTCGGGGTCGTAGACCGCCGCCGCGGCCACCCGCGGATTTACCCGCAGCGCATCGACATACTCGGCCATGGCGGTGCGGTCGTCGAAAGCCAGGGCCGCGCTGACGCTGGCGGCCAGGATGTCGGCCTGCACCTCCACCTGCCGCTCGGTCTGCCGGCGGTGTTGGGCCTCCGCCCGCAAGCCCAGCAACAGGCCCAGCACCAGCAGCCCGACCGCGCACGCCCGGGCCACGTTGAGCAGGCGGCGATCCGACAGCGGCAGGCCTTGCGGGCTCATCGCTTCACCTCCACCGCCAGCGCCAGAAGCTTGGAGCTGATCGCGATCCCGTTGGAATCCGCCTGGCGCGTGTCGATGCTGAACCGCACCTTGCCGCCGTCAAGCACCAGGTTGACGATCCCCCGGGCGGCGCCGTGCGCCTCGTCGGTGACGGTCAAGACTGACGCTCCGGCCACCGCTTGCAGCGCCTGGACGGGCGACTGCACCTGGGATCCGGCCACATAGGCGATCTGGCAGCCTGAGCCCGCCTCCAGCCGCGCCAGGCGCTTCAGCACCACCGGGCGCTCGCCGACCTTCTGGCCGGCCACCGCACGGTCCAGCATCGGGCCGAACGGATCGTCCCCCTGGACGCAGATCGCCAGCGGCGTCCCGGCCGGGGCCGCCGGCCAATTCACGAAGGGCGCGAGCTTGTAGAGGTAGGTCGCCTTCACCGCGAGTTCGAGCTGGTTCGCCCGCGCACGGGCCGGCGCCGTCGTCGCCAGCCAGGCCACCGCGACGCAGATCGCATAGGTGTTCAGGCGGTTCAGAAGCGCCATTGCAGGTCCACGAAGACGCTTCGCGGTATGGCGCTGCCTTGCGGGTATTCCACGTGCCGTGCGTGCAGCAGGTTACGTCCCGAGACGGCTACCCGCACCTGCTCCGTCACATTCCAGCCGAGCCGGCTGTCGAGCTCCACCAAGGCCCGCACGCGGGGCTCGGGCAACGGGCTGGTATAGCGCAGCGCCGCGTCGAAGGTGACGGCGCGGCCCAGATCCATCGAAGACCTGAGCTGCGCCTGGTACTTCGGGTCGTCGCCCGCCTGCGGCGGTCCGAGGATCCCGCTGGCGCCGGGCTTGAACCTGAACTTCTCGTCCAGATAGGTCAGCCCGGCGGAAAGCCGCCACCACGGCGCGGCCTGAAAGTCGCCCCAGGCCTCGACGCCATAGGTGCGGCCCTTCATCCCGTTGCCCCACCTGAGCGGCAGAAAGCCCCCGGGCTTCACCTCGATGGAGCGCAGGTCGCCGTAGACATTGTAGAAGGTCGACACCGAGAGCGCTGTGCGCGCCGTGGGCTGCAGCCGCGCGCCCAGCTCGTAGGCGGTCAGCATCTCGGGCTGGAAGTGCGATCCGCCGATCAGGAACGGCCCGCCGCCCAGCACCTCCACCACATCGCGGTCGAACGGGGTCGGCGAACGCAACGCCCGCGAAACAGCTGCCCAAACCGTCGTCGTGTCGCCGGCCTGCCACGACAGTCGCGCATTGGGCAGGAACTTGGCCTTAACATAGGGATCGTCCTCCAGCTTCACCCCCAGGATGAGCTTTAGAGCCGGCGCCAGGGCGATGCTGTCCTGCACGAACAGGTTGGCGAGGTTGAGCGTGCGTCGGGCCGGGGCGAACAGAAGGGTCGACGTGCCGGCGATGTTATACCGGCTGGCCCGGTAACCGCCGCCCCAGACGATCTCGTGGGCGTCCCCGAGCGCGAAACTGTGCTGCAGGTCGAAGTCGTAGGTGTCGACGTGGAACCCCGTGCCGCTGACCTCGTCGCCGCGCCGGGTCCGGTCGTAATAACCCTGCACCTGCAACCGCGACCCGCCCGCCCCATCACGGCTCCAGCGGGCCGTCAGGTTTCGTCCGGCGATGTCCTCCGCCGGCGCGCCGGCTTGCGCCTCGTAGCCATCGTAGGCGTCGCCCTGCAAGGTGATGGTGTCGGCCTTCGAGGCGGCCCAGTCGAGGCGGAAGCCCGCCTGGGGCTTGGCCCAATGGTCGTGCGCCGAGACGCCGGCCACCTGGGTGTCCTCCCGATAGGTGGTCTTGCCATAGACCCGCCAGGTGACCGCCTCCCCGATCCGCCCGCCATAGCGCAGGCCGACACCCCGCTCGCGGTCGCCCGCCATCACCTCGGCGAAACCGCCCTGGGTCTCGGACGTGTGGCGCGTGGTGATGTTGATCACCCCGTTGACGGCGTTGGCGCCCCATAGCGTGGCCCCCGGACCGCTGATCACCTCGATCCGGTCGACATCCTCCAGCAGGACGTCCTGCATGTCCCAATAGACGCCGGAGAACAGCGGCGTGTAGACGCTGCGCCCGTCGATCAGCACCAGCAGCTTGTTGGAAAAATTCTGCGCCGCCGGCGCGCCATTGAAGCCGCGCGCGGTGATCACATAACGGCTGGAACCGGTTTGGGTGACCTGCAGGTTGGGCGCGAGCCGCAGGACCTCGGGGATCGAGGTGGCCCCGGACCGCACGATATCGGCATGGGTGATCACATAGATCGCGGCCGGCGCCTGCCCCAGCGCCTCGCCTCGTTTGGAGACCGACGTCACCTCCAGGTTGGCCAGGTCCTCAAGGGAATAGTCCCGCAACTGCTCGACGGCCTGGTCGCCGCGCGCGGCCGCCTCCTCGGCGTGCGCGCACGGCGCCACACACAGCAGACTGACCGCCACGGCGGCCAGGCCATCCTTGCTGAACCGCAAAACTCCAACCCCCTGCCGCCGCGCCCGCCCCGGACGGAACTCGGCCGGGCGCCCCTCGGGAACGCGCCACGGCGCAGCCAGTTCCCGGCCGGATCACCCGCGCCGGTCGCGCGGCTACAGGCTCAGATATCGGCTTCCCAAGCTTTGAATTCCGGCCGCTGCAGCAGTCGCGCGGCGTACTTACCGGCCTTCCCCTCGTCCCCGAAGTCGGAGAGCCTGACCCCATAGGTCCGGAACCGCGTCGCGACCGGGGTGTAGAAGGCGTCCGCGATTCCCCATTCCGCGCCGCCCAGCCACTGGCCGCCGAAGCGATCGAGCATGGCGGTCCACAGGGCCACGATCCGGCGGATGTCCTTGCCCGCCTCCGGGGAGATCGAAGCCACGTGCGGCGTGGCGGCCAGGTCCATTGGCAGCTCCCGGCGAAGGGCGCCGAATCCCGAATGCATCTCCGCCGCCGCCGAGCGCGCCGAGGCGCGCGCGTGCTCGCCCACCGGCCACAGTCCCGCGCGCGGATACCGCTCGGCCAGGTATTCGCAGATCGCCAGCGAATCGACGACCGTCAGCGCGCCGTCCTTCAGCACGGGCACCAAGCCGCTGGGCGACTGCTCCCGGATAGCCGCCTCGCTGGCCCCGTTCTCCTGGCGCAATGGGATCAGCGTCTCGGTGAACCCCATGCCGGCTTTCTTCGCCACCAGCCACGGGCGCATCGACCAGGTTGACCAGGCCTTGGTCCCGATCACGAGCTCCATCGTCATCTCCTACGCGAGCCCCCGCCTGCCGTTCGCGCCTCCTTAGAGCCAACCGCGCCTTGTGAAAACCGGGAAGCCGGACCCGTGGATTTGACAATCCGCCGCCTCCCCCGCACACCGCGCCCATGATCCCCCGTTACGCCCGCAAGGAAGCCGCCGCGATCTGGAGCCCCCAGACCCGGTTCACCATCATGTTCCAGATCGAGGCCCACGCGGCCGACGCCATGGCCGAGCTGGGCGTGATCCCCAAACAGGCCGCCAAGGTGATCTGGGAGAAGGGAAAGGACGCCCTTTGGGACGCCGACCGCATCGACGAGATCGAGCGCGAGGTGAAGCACGACGTCATCGCCTTCCTGACCCACGTCACCGAGATCGTGGGGCCCGAGGCGCGCTTCCTGCACCAGGGCATGACCTCCTCCGACGTCAACGACACGGCGTTGGCCGTCCAGCTAAGCCGCGCCACAGACCTGCTGATCGAGGACGTGGATCTGGTTCTGGCGGCCCTCAAGCGTCGCGCGTTCGAGCACCGGCTGACGCCCACCGTCGGGCGCAGCCACGGCATCCACGCCGAGCCCACAACCTTCGGCCTGAAGCTCGCCGGCCACTACGCCGAGTTCGTCCGCGCCAAGGAGCGGCTGGCGATGGCCAGGTTCGAGATCGCCACCTGCGCCATCTCCGGCGCCGTCGGCACCTTCGCCAACGTCGACCCCAAGGTGGAAGAATATGTCGCCGAGAAGATGGGTCTGGCCGTCGAGCCGGTCTCGACCCAGGTGATTCCGCGCGACCGCCACGCCGCCTATTTCGCCGCCCTGGGCGTCGTCGCCTCCTCCATCGAGCGCCTGGCCACCGAGATCCGCCACCTGCAGCGCACCGAGGTCCTGGAGGCCGAGGAGCCCTTCGAGGTCGGCCAGAAGGGCTCCAGCGCCATGCCGCACAAGCGCAACCCGATCCTCACCGAGAACCTGACGGGCCTGGCGCGCCTCGTCCGCTCGGCCGTCGTGCCCGCCATGGAGAACGTGACGCTCTGGCACGAGCGCGACATCAGCCACTCCTCGGTCGAGCGCGGCATCGCGCCGGACGCCACGGTGCACCTGGACTTCGCGCTCCGGCGCCTGGCCTCGGTGATGGAGCGCCTGGTGATCTATCCGGAGAACATGCTGAAGAATCTCGACCGACTGGGCGGCCTGGTGCACTCCCAGCGCGTGCTGCTGGCGCTGACGCAGAAGGGCATGAGCCGCGAGGCGTCCTATTCGGCTGTCCAGCGCAACGCCATGAAGGTCTGGCGCGGCGAGGGCAATTTTCTCGAATTCCTGAAGGCCGACTCCGAGGTCACCCTCTCCGACGCCGAACTCGGCGCGCTCTTCGACCTCGGCTACCACTTCAAGAATGTCGATCGGGTGTTCGCCCGGGTGTTTGGCGAAGAGGCATGTCGGGAATCGAAGATCTCCGCCGGATAGCCCTGGCGCTGCCCGGCGCCCACGAGGTCGCCTACAGGGGCGAGCCTTGGTTCAACGTGGGCAAGAAGACGTTCGCGCTGCGCTGGGGCGGCCGGGTGATCCTGAAGCTCGACAAGGCACATCAGGACTTCCTCTTCGAGGTCCGGCCCGAGACGTTCCAGCCGCGCCCGGTCGGCACGGGCGTCTGGAGCTATGTGGAACTCGATCATCTCGACGAAGCCGAACTGGCCGACCTCGTGCGCGAGGCCTGGGCCTCCATCGTTCCGAAAAAGATCAGCCGGCCGCTGCTGGATGCGGCGAAGGCCTGAACCGACTGCTGGATCCCGGCAAACGCCGGTGTGACTCGCTTACGCGGTCACTTCCCTTCGCGGACGCCCTCGCGGGCCTGGGCGAGCAGCTCGGCCATCTTCATGCGGACCTCGCCCTCGCTGATGTGAACGCCCGAGCCCTTCAGGTCCTCGAAGACCTTGCGCAGCACGTCGTCCTCGCCGGGCTGCTCGAAATCGGACTTCACCACGGCCTGGGCGTATTCGGCGATGTGCTTGTCGGCCAGGCCCATCAGGCCGGCCGCCCACTCGCCCAGCGCGCGGTTGCGGCGCGCCGACGCCTTGAACTCTTGCTCCTGGTCGAGGGCGAACCTCTTTTCGAAGCCCCGTTCGCGGTCGTCGAAGGTGGTCATGGAGTCCCCGGAATGCGTCTCGAACGGGCGATCCCATATCCTGCGACCGCGCCCGCCGCAATCGAAAGGCGGATGTTTGCTTGCCCGGCCCGCATCCGTTAATTTGCCCGGGCCTCATATTCAGCGAGAGGCCGAGTCGGACCCGCGCGCGAGGGATAGTCGCGCGCGTTTTTGTTGGAGCCGACCGGCAAACCCCTCGCCTCGGAGAAGGCGCAGCGATGACCCGCCGCAAGAAGATCTACGAAGGCAAGGCCAAGATTCTCTATGAGGGTCCCGAGCCTGGCACCCTGATCCAGTACTTCAAGGACGACACCACCGCCTTCGACGCCCAGAAAAAGGCGGTTCTCGAGGGCAAGGGGGTCATCAACAACCGGATCAGCGAACACATCATGACCCGGCTGAACACGATCGGCGTGCAGAATCACTTCATCCGCCGGCTGAACCTTCGCGAGCAGCTGATCCGCGAGGTGGAGATCATTCCGCTCGAGGTGGTCTGCCGCAACGTGGCCGCGGGGTCGCTCTCCACCCGGTTCGGCCTGCCGGAAGGCCAGGCCCTGCCCCGCTCGATCATCGAATTCTACCTGAAGGACGACAAGCTCCACGACCCGATGGTTTCGGAGGAGCACATCACCGCCTTCAACTGGGCCACCACCCAGGACATCGACGACATGATGGCGCTCACGCTCAGGGTGAACGACTTCCTCACCGGGATGTTCGGCGCGGTCGGCATCACCCTCGTGGATTTCAAGGTCGAATATGGCCGGATCTACGAGAACGACTTCGCCCGCATAATCCTGGCCGACGAGATCAGCCCCGATTCATGCCGGCTGTGGGACTCCACGACCAACGAGAAGCTCGACAAGGACCGCTTCCGCCGCGACCTGGGCAATGTCATCGAGAGCTACACCGAGGTCGCGCGCAGGCTCGGGATCATGAAGGAGATGCCCACCGTCATCCAGGGAGGCCTGCACTAGTGAAGGCGACGGTCCATGTGTTCCTCAAGCCCGGCGTCCTCGACGTCCAGGGCAAGGCGGTCGAACAGGCCCTGCACGGCCTGGGCTGGGGCGGCGTCGCCCACGTCCGGGTCGGCCGGACCATCGAATTCGACCTGACCGCAACCGATCCCGCCGCCGCCGAGGCCGAGGTCAAGGCCATGTGCGAGAAGCTCCTCGCCAACACGGTCATCGAAAGCTACCGCGTCGAGGTGGCGTAGTGCTCCACCTCAGGCGCTTGTGCTCCCCTTCTGGGGGAGCTGTCGGCGAAGCCGGCTGAGGGGGTGGATCCCCTCGCCAATGGCTGATTGCGCAGAAACCCCCTCCGTCGCCGCGCTGCGCGCTGGGGGAGGACTTGTCGCCCTCGCCATCCTATGCGCCTGCGCGCCCAAAGGCGCCGCGCCGCCGCCAGCCGCGCTCTCGCTCGACTGCGCCCAGCCGTTCGAGGCCCAGAAAGCTAGGCTCACCGCCCAGCCGAATCTCACGCCCGCGCCGCACGAATCGGCCGAGCCGTACCGGTTCTATTCGACGACCGACGGGCGGGCCTCCTACCTGATCACCGAGGCGGGCGCGCCCGGCCATCCGGCGATCATGATGCAGGCGGCCAAGGGCGGCGAGGTGAAGACCACCGGTTGCGCTTACGGCTCGCGCAAGGGATACGACCAGCTCCTGGCCTATCTGGAATCCCTGAAGACCTGGAGCCGCCGCTAATCCGGCAGCAGCAGGTGGCCGTTGTCGACAAAGACCTTCTTCAGAATCTTGGGACCGAGCGCGTCCAGGTTGCGGCTGAAGTTGCCGATCGGGTCCTTGCCGCCGCCGTTGTGAGGATAATCGCTGCTGTAGCAGTAGACGTCCTCGAAGCCGAACTTCTCGATATATTCCGACACCGGCTCGAAATCGAAACAGCCGATCCGGATATTGGTCGCGAAGTATTCGGATGGCTTGCGGCTGAACGCCGGCTTTCCGTGGGTGTTGCGGAACGGCTTGATGGTCACCCAGCGGTCCAGGTTCTCGGCCAGCGGCCCAACCCAGTGGCCGGTATATTCGGCGGTGCCGAACACCAGGCCCGGATGCCGCTCGAACACCCCGCCCAGGATCATGGTGGCGATGAAGTTCTGCGCCGACAGGTGCTGGACGGACAGTGACCAGGGATCGAGCGAAAACTCGCCGCCCACCTTCCAGCCGTCGAACGCCGGGGTCTGGCCCCACACGCTGGAGGCCAGGAAGCCCGCCTGGCCGCCCACGTGGGCGGTGACCGGGCATTTGGCCTCGGCCAACAGCGCCCAGGTGCGGTCGAGCGCCGTGTCGGCAGGCGACACGCCGGCCGGCGGTACGCCCGTAGGCGTCCAGACGCACTTCACGCCGCTTTTGACGAGCCTTTCGGCGTTCTTGTAGAGATCGTCGGGATCCTCGCCGACCAGGATCGCCACAGGACGCAACCGATCGCTGACCTTGGATGCGCGCGCGCACCAGTCGTTGTACCCGCCCTGCAGCTTGATCGCGTAGGCGCGGCGGTCCGGCACATCCAGGGTCTTCAGCATCCGCTCGCGATCCTCGGACGCATACAGCGACACCGAGATCATCGCCAAGGCTCCCGGGAAGACCAGCGCCTTGTCGATGCCGGTGAAGTCCATGACATCCAGGCGGCGGGACAGGTCGAACGAGCCGGGCGCGTTCTCCAGCTTGTTCTGCCAGACGGTCTTCGCGTTGATCTCCGTGTCGTCGGTATCCTTCTCGACCATGACCATGGCCGTCTTGCGAATGGCGTCGAACATGGGCTGCGCCACAGCGCCGAATTCCTCGATCCAGTGATTGATCGGGACGCATTCATGCATGTCTACATCGATAATCTTCCCTCCCAACGCGGAAACATTCTTCGGGAGTTCGTATTTAGATGTGTCAGGCATGAATTTCTCCGGCACTTTTCATTCGTTACTTAATCTGTGAGTTAAAAGATGTTCGCGTACGGGACTAATATACAAATTTCAGTCTGCTCATCTCAGGCGCCGCGGCCAATGTCGCAAGACGGCGCCACGTGATGACGGGACCGGCCCACCTAGGCGGCGTTCCTCCGTGGCAAATCTTCACAGGCGGAGGGCCCTTGGCAATACCCAATCCGTTCCGCAAACTTGGCAATGCGTTCGGCCGCCATCCAACGGCGCGTCAAGCCGGCTTGACGTGGAAGGCGCGCTCCATCACCTGAGGCACGCATGAAAGCCGCCGTCATCGTCTTCCCGGGGTCCAACTGCGACCGCGACTGCAAGGTGGCCATCGAACGGTCCACCGGCGCCCATGTCGACATGGTCTGGCACGGCGACACCGAGCTTCCAGCAGCCCTCGACCTCATCGTCCTGCCGGGCGGGTTCTCCTACGGCGATTACCTGCGCTGCGGGGCCATGGCCGCGCTCTCGCCGATCATGGCCGAGGTCAAGGCCGCCGCCGGGCGCGGAGTCGCCACCGTGGGCATCTGCAATGGCTTCCAGGTGCTCTGCGAGGCCCAGATGCTGCCGGGCGCCCTGCTGCGCAACGCCCAGCTCAAATACGTCTGCAAGACCGTCGAGCTTGAGGTCTCCAACGCCAACACCCGCTTCACAGCGGGCTACGAGGGCCGCCGCCAGGTGGCCATGACGGTCGGCAATGGCGAGGGGAACTTCTTCGCCGACGAGCCCACCCTTGACCGGCTGGAGGGCGAGGGCCAGGTCGCCTTCCGCTACGTCGACAACCCCAACGGCTCGGCCCGCGGGATCGCCGGGATCGTCAGCTCCGCCGGGAATGTCCTGGGCCTGATGCCCCACCCCGACCGCGCCTTCGAAGCCGAGCTGGGCTCGGCGGACGGCGCCATCCTCTTCCAGAGCGCGCTCGCCAGCGCCTGACCCTGGGGCAGCCTTGTCGCCCCATCCCCCAAGTCTAAGATGGCCGGCAAACACCCGCGCCGGAGGAATCGCCATGGCCGAGTCTGAAGCCGACCTTGAGCTTGAGTCCTTCCGAGCGGAGGCGCGCGCCTGGCTGGACGCCAACTTTCCCGCCTCGCTGAGGGGCAAGGGCGGCCTGCTGGGCGAGTCGCGACAGGCCGGTGGCGACGACCTGCGGGCCTGGGGCAAGGCTCTCGGCGACAAGGGCTGGGCTGTCCCCACCTGGCCCGCGCGATTCGGCGGCGGCGGCTTGAACGCCGCCCAGGCCCGCGTCCTGCAGCAGGAGATGTCGCGCGCCGAGGCCTTCAATCCGCTGAACTTCGGCATGGGCATCAGCATGATCGGCCCGACCATCCTCGACTACGGGACCGAGGCGCAGAAGGCCCGGCACATCCCGCCGATCGCGCGGGGCGAGGTGCAGTGGTGCGTCGGCTATTCCGAGCCCAACGCCGGCTCCGACCTGGCCTCCCTGCAGACCCGCGCCGTCCTGGACGGCGACCGCTGGGTGATCAACGGCCAGAAGACCTGGACCAGCGGCGCGCAGTATTCCGACTGGTGCGGCCTGCTGGCCCGCACCGACCCCGCCGCCAAGAAGCACGACGGCATTTCCTTCCTCCTGGTCGACATGCGTCAGCCCGGCGTCGAGACCCGCCCCATCGCGCTGATCGCCGGCGCCTCGCCCTTCTGCGAGACCTTCTTCACCGACGCCGTGGCCCCCAGGGACGCCCTGCTGGGCGAGCTCAACCGAGGCTGGGGCGTCGGCAAGCGGCTCCTGCAGCACGAACGCGCCAGCCAGACCGGCGCGCCCACGGGCGGCGCCCGCCAGACCCCCTTGCCGGAGATCGCCAAGCGCTATGTGGGGCTCGACGCGACCGGCCGGATCGCCGATCCCGACCTGCGCGCCCGCCTCGCGAGACACCAGATGGACGCCCGCGTGCACGGCCTGACGCTCGCCCGCGCCGCCGCCGAGGCGAAGGGCAACCAGGACCCCGGGAACACCGCCTCGGTGCTGAAGAACTCCGCCACCAGCGTCGCCCAGACCCGCGCCGAGCTGACGCTGGAGATCCTGGGTCTCCAGGGCCTCGGCTGGGACGGCGGCGACTTCAGCGACGAAGAGATCGAGGCCGTCCGCGGCTGGCTCGGCGGCAAGGCCATGTCGATCTACGGCGGCTCCTTCGAGATCCAGAACAACATCGTCGCCAAGCGCATCCTGGGCCTGCCGGAAAGCAGCCAGCAGGGTTAGGCCGGATCCATGCAAATATCTGGTTTTATCTGAGAACCGTCGTCGCCTGGCTTGTCCGGGCGACCCATGCACACCGGTCAGGACGGCCCCTACTTCCGCGCCGCCGCCTGCTCGGCCGCCTTGTCCTTGTTCGCCTGGCTGATCACGTAGTGGAAGATCGACTCCGCCTCGCCTTCGGCCAGCTGCGTCTTGAAGGCGCCCATGCCGTTGCCGGCCCGCGCGCCGAGAAGGACGATGCTGTTCCATTCCGTCAGGCTGCGCAGGACCGGTGAGTGGCGCAGGTCGGGGACCGACTTGTCCGACACCGCGCCCGCGCCATGGCAACCGGCGCAGACCCGGTGATAGGCGCCCTGGCCGGAGATCACCTGCTCGTTGGAGCCGGTCAGCAACGGCGGATCGAGGGCGCCAAGCGTGATGTTGGCGGGCCCCACGGCCTCCGTCGGCAGCTTCGCGGTCCCGCCCAGTTTGAAGACCATCAGGCGGCTGTTGTTGGCGCTTTGCAGGCTGGTCCGGACCTGGCCCTTCGGCAGGCCTCGCGCGCCCACCAGGAGCGCCACATACTGTTCGCCGCCGATCGCATAGGTCGAGGGCGCGGCCACCACGAGAGCCTGGGTGGGCGCGTTCCACAGCCGGGCGCCGGTGCGCGCGTCATAGGCCGCGAAATCGCCGGCCGCGCTGCCGGAGAACAGGAGGTCGCTGGCGGTGACCAGCGTTCCCGAGGCGCCATAGACCGTGTTGGGTATCCGCCAGACCTCGCGGCCGCGCGCCGGGTCCCAGGCCTGGATGTAGCTGCGGATGTTGCCGCGCTGCGGCGCGCCCGGCGCCGCGTAGAGCTTGGTGATGGCGTCAGACTCCAGCAGCGCCCCGATGTTGTAGGCGCGGTCGTTCAGCTTGAAGCCCTCGGGCTTCTCGCCAACCAGGCCGACGTTGTTTTCCGTGACCGGGATGTAGACCAGCCCGGTCCTAGGGCTGAACGCCATCGGGTGCCAGTTGTGCGCGCCCAACGGTCCCGGGTACACCAGCGCCGCCTTGGTGGAGGTGTAGCGCGCGGCGGGATTCTCCACCGGCCGGCCGGTCTTGAGATCGATCTTCGAGGCCCAGTTGGCGGGCGCGAACTTCTCGGCCGAAAGCAGCTGGCCCGTCCGGGCGTCCCACACATAGAAGAAGCCGGTCTTGGGCGCCTGCATCAGCACGTGGCGCGGCTGCCCGTGGATCTTCAGGTCCGCGGTCATCAGCGGGTTGGTGTTGTCGTAGTCCCACTGGTCGCCCGGCGTCTCCTGGTAGTGCCAGGCGTAGGCGCCCGTGTCGGCGTTCACCGCGATGATCGAGGAGACGAAAAGGTTGTCGCCGCCGCCAGGGCTGCGGATCTCCTGCGGCCATGACAACCCGTTACCGGTGCCGAAATAGACCAGGTTGGTCTTCGGATCGTAGAGGATCGTGTCCCAGGCGGTGGCCCCGCCCCCGTACTTCCAGAAATCCCCATGCCAGGTCTTGGCCGCGCGCTTCAGCATCGCCGTGTTGGTCGGATCGCCCGGCGCGCCCGGCACCGTGTAGAAGCGCCAGCGCATCTTCCCGGTCTCGGCGTCATAGGCTGAGACATAGCCGCGACAGGTGTACTCCGCGCCCGCGTTGCCGATGATCACCAACCCCTTCACGACCTTCGGCGCCTGGGTGATCGTGCAAGGGTCGTTGAGCTTCACGGTGCGCACGCTCCACACCGGCTTGCCCGTCTTGGCGTCCAGCGCGATCAGCCGCCCGTCCAGCGCGCCCAGGTATATCCGGCCCTTCCAGGCCGCGACGCCCCGGTTGACCACGTCGCAGCAGGCGATCTGCCCGGTGGCGGCCCGGTCGACCTTGGGTTCGTACTCCCACAGCTTCTCGCCCGTCCTGGCGTCATAGGCCTTGACGATGCTCCAGGCGGTGCTGACGTAGAGCGCCCCGTCCACCACCAGCGGCGTCGCCTCCTGGCCGCGCTCGGTGTCGAGGTCGGCGTACCAGGCGAGCGAGAGCTTGCCGACGGTGGCCTTGTTGATCGCGGTGAGCGGGCTGTAGCGCTGCTCGGAATAAGTCCGCCCGACGGTCATCCAGCTGCCGGGCTCGCCGTCGGCCCCGAGCAGGCGGGCCTGGTCGACGGCCGCTGCGCCGCGCGGATGGCCCTCGTTCGCCGCCGACGCCACCAGGGCCGCCCCGAACAGAAACGGCAGGGCCACGCCCAGAGCCAACAGAACCCGACGCATCGCGGACCTCCCAATCCAGACCCCCGCTCTTTAAAACCGGCAGGCGTTGGTCTTCGGGTTTGTCCGATTGCAAGCGGCGCCACAAGCGCGACGTGGCGTCAGCCACGCGGAATTTCCCCCCTCCCGGAGCTCAACGCGCCCGGCCGCCCCGGGCGAAAAGCAGGTCGGACCAGCGCCAGTCGCCCGCCCCTACCACCAGGCGCGCCGCGCCGGGACCGTCGTCGAGCGACAGCAGGACCAGGCCGTGCACCAGTTCGCCACGGCAGGCGCTCGGCGCGAAGCCCACCTCCCACTGGATCGCTTCGCGGACGGCCGCCATGCCGTCGCCCTCCTCTTCGCCATGGCGGACCCAGGCGCCGTTCCAGACCCGCAGCGCCTTGCCGCGATGGGCCTCGGCGACGGCCGCCCGCACGCGCGCGTCCTTGCGCAGCGCGCTCTGCAGCCGGCGCGTCATGTCGCAGCCGCGTCCGCCGGCGCCGGAGGCTGCGGTTCCGGCCGAGGCCAACTCGGCGTCGCTGAGTTCGTCCGTCCCGTTGGCGCTGGGCCGCTTGCCCGCCGCCAGGGTGACGACCTGCGGCGGCGGCCTGGGCGTGGGCCGCGCCCTCACCCTTGGCGGCGGCGGCGGCTTGGACGACGCGGGCTGGGGAACGCGGGGCGCTTCCACCGGCGGCGGCGGCGGATCGACCAGGGTCACGACCATCGGCTCGGGCTCAGGCGCCCTGGGCGGCGCGGGCTGGGCGAAGATCAGCGCCAGCAGCGCCAGCCCATGGCCCGCCACGACGGCCGGGCCCGCGGCCAGCAGGCGCCGCCGCCGGGCTGAGACCGTCATCCCCGCCAGCGCCCTAGGTCAGGACGATCAGCACCACCCGGCGGTTGGCCTGGCGGCCGTCACGCTTGTTGTTGGGGGCCACGGGCGCATCGGCGCCGTAGGAGATCGTGCCGATCCGGTTCAGCGCCACGCCGTGCTGATTGAGATAGCGTCGCACCGCTTCGGCCCGCTCCTCGCCCAGCCGGTAGTTGAATTCCTTGGGGCCAGTGGCGTCGGTGTGGCCCTGGACCTCCACATAGACGTTGCGGTTTTCGGCCTTCAGCTTGTCGACGAAGGCGTCGAGCCGAGCCTGGGCCTCCGGCGAAAGGGTCGCCTTGGCCGGCGGGAACTTCATGCTGTCGTCGGACAGCACCTCTTGATAGAGGAACTTCCCCTCGGCCAGCTTGCCGGCCGAGGTGGCCCGTTCCAGCGCCTCCTTGGCGGTGGCGTCGAGGCCCGCGATCGAGGCGTCGTGCGCGCTCACCCGGGTGGAGACGCTGACCACCTGCTCGTTCACCGCGCCCACCTGAGCGTTGACGTATTTCTTGGTCGCGCAGCCGCCGAGGCTAAGGGCGCCCAAGAGCACCGCCCCCGCGGCGAACGCATTCGATTTGGCCTGGATCAATGAAGTCCCTCCGGTTGGTCGGCCCCCGCCGCCCGTCCGCATTCACGCCGCCCTACATCAAGCCTGAACTGGGCCATTTTCAGGCGGAGCGTAACCATGGCCGCGTGGCCCTCTTGCCCCCTTTCGCGGGAATAAAAACGGCGTTAAGTTATTGTTGCCGAAGGCGCGGCTTCAAGCTGCACCTTGGTGTTTAGTCTCATATGTTGCGTAGGTTGGGGTGATATCATGTCAAATGACATCGACCTTCAGCTAGGCCGGTGCCTGCGCCGACGTCGACGGGATGTCGGACTCACCCAGGAGGCCCTCGGCGCCGCCTGCGGCATCAGTTTTCAACAGGTTCAGAAGTACGAATGCGCGGCCAACCGCATGTCGGCCGTGGTCCTGTGGCGGCTGGCGCGGTGCCTGGACGTGGACGTTGGCTATTTCTACGAAGGCCTGCGTCCGGAGCCGGGCCTGCGGGTCGGCCTGGGCCGGGCCTCGCCGCCCGCCTTGTCGCCTGCCCCTTAGCCCCTTCCGGTTCAGATGAAATCGTCTGAACCAGAGGAGAGGGGTCTACCGTCAGCAGCTTAGGACGCGTGGGACGGATGAACAGGTATCCCCTTCACCCTGACGCCCTCCAGAGCTGATCAGCGTCCTTCGGACAGCGCGGCTTCGCGCGCGGGACGGACGGCGCCCTGTATCGCCGGCCCTTCCCGGGCCAGGATCGAAACCCTCTGCATCACCCGCCGCTCGCGATAGTCGGCCACCGCGTGGTGCTGGGCGGCCCAGTTGTCCCAAAACGCCACGTCGCCCACGTTCCAGCGCAGCCGCACCTGGAAATCCGGGTTCTTCACATGCTCCAGCAGGAACCTAAGCACCGAGGCGCTTTCCTGGTCCGGCAGATCGGCGATGTGGGTCGTCCAATTGCGGTTGACGTTCAGGTGCTTGCGCCCGGTCCTGGGGTGGACGGCGATCACCGGGTGGCGCACCGGGGGCCAGTCCTCGAGCCGAAGGCCGAGCTTGACGCCCTGGGTGGCCAGGCGCGCCGCCATCGGGGCGAGCGAATGATAGGCGTCCAGCCCCTCGAGATACGCCTGCATGCGGTCCGACAGCGCCTCATACGCCGCATACAGCGAGGCGAAGCACGTATCCCCGCCTCGCGACGGAAGCACGTGCGCCTGAAGCAGGGCGCCCATCGGCGGACGCGGCCGGAAGGTGTTGTCGGAGTGGAAGTTAGCGGCCTGACTGCCCCGGGGGTCGGTCTGGTCGAGCAGCAGGGCCAGGCTGCTTTCGTCCTGCGGATGGAAGGGCGCGGGCTCGATATCGCCAAAGCGCGCGCCCAGCGCCAGGTGCTGCGGCCGGCTGAGGACCGGCTGCTCACGGAAGAACAGCACGGAATATTCGCCAAGCCCGCCCAGGATCTCGCCGACCGCTTCGTCCGACAGCGGTTGCGACAGATCGATTCCGTGGACGTCGGCGCCGATGACGCCGGTTAGCGGCGTGAACCTGATCATCTGCTGTCACCCCGGAGCAAAGCGATATCGTTGACCCGGCGTGGCGCGGCGTCAACCGCCGGCGCCTAATCGATGCGGATGGGCAGCTTGGTCCAGCCGACCTGGAATTCGGACACCGCCCAGTCACCCGCCTCCGGCTCCAGCGTGAAGCGAGGCGCCGCGCTCAGCAGCTCGCGCACCATGATCTGCCCTTCCAGCCGGGCGAGGTGGGCGCCGATGCAGAAATGCGGGCCGACGCCGAAGCTCAGCATGCGGCGATGCTCACGGTTCCAGATGAAGGACTCGGGGGCGTCGAACTCCCGCGGGTCGCGGTTGGCCGCGGCGATCAGCAGGATCACCCGCTGGCCGGGCTCCAGGGTCACGCCTCCGAGTTCGTGACGCTTCTTGACCGTCCGGCCGAACCACTGGGCCGGCGCGCAGTAACGCAGCGATTCCTCGTAGAGCGGGGCCGCGGCCGCGACGGGATCGGCGAGCACCTGGGCCAGCTGGTCGGGCTGTTTCCAAAGCGCCAGTATCCCGCCCGCCAGCACCTTGGGCACGGTCTCCGAACCGCCCACCAGGATCGACAGGAGGTCGATCGCGACTTCCGGGTCGGTGAGCGGCCGTCCGATCAGGTCGGCGGTGATCAGCGGGTCGATGATCCCGTTTTCCGCGCTCCGCCCCGCTCGGCGCGCGGCCACCGCGGATATCAGGTAGTCCATTACCTCATTCCGCGCCACGACGCCGTCCGGGGTGCCGCCGGGCTTGTCACCCTCGCGCGCCACCATCCGGTTGACCAGGGACACCAGGCGCTCGGCGTCACTTATGGGGAAACCCAGGATGGTCGAGGTGGCGGCCGCCGAGACGTAGCTGCCGAAATCGGTGTTCAGGTCGAAGCGGCCCCGGGGGAGCAGCTCCGCCAGGCGATCGCGCACCAGGGTCGTGATCTGCTCGGCGAGCTTGCCGACGTTTGGCTTAGTGAAGGGCGGCGCCAGGGCTCGGCGGAAACCGGTGTGCAGCGGCGGGTCCAGGAACAGGAACATGCCCATAGGGTCGAGCACCGGCTGCGGCGGGTTGCCCCGGTGGTGGACCAGCAGGTCCTCGCGGGAGAACAGCTGGCGCTCGGCCTCCGAGAAGTGCTCGCCGTCCATGAACCCGTCCCAGACGTCGGCGTAGCGGCTGAAGACGTAGGTGTCGTACTCGGGGATGAAATAGGCCGGGAACTCCTCCCGCAGCGTCGGGTAGAACCGGTACGGATCGCGCATCGCCTCCACGGAGAAGGGGTCGTAGCGGAAGGACGATTGATGTCCGACGTCATTCATGGGAGCGCCTCGATGGTCTTCGGCCGGGGCTATGAAGCCCTCGCCCGACCTCCGTCAAGGCGTGGCCCCCTCATCCCAGGGCGCGCGACGCCGGTCAGTCGGGGCCGACGGCCTTGCGGTAGAGGCGCCACGTTGCATGGCCCAGCACGGGCACCACCACGATCAGGCCCATCAGAGCCGGGATCGCGCCCAGCGCCAGGCTCCCGGCCACGATGAGCCCCCAGAGGGCCATGATCCTCGGGTTTTCGGCGACCACCTTGAACGATGTGCGGATCGCCACGTCCAGGTCCACATGCCGGTCGAGCAGCAGGGGGAAGGACACGACGCTAAGCGCCAGCGCCACCACCGCGAAGGCGAAGCCCACCGCGACGCCTATGACGATCATCGCCCATCCGCCGCCGGTGGCGAACACCTTGTGCAGGAAGCCCGCCACGGTCGCGGGCGGCGCGCCGGCGAAGGCCAGCTGACTGATCGCGTAGGCGGCGCCCAGCCAGAGCGCGAAGAGCCCGATGAGCACCAGGCCCATCTGCAGGATCGAACCCAGCGCCGGCGAGCGCAGGACGCCGGCCGCATCCATCCAGTTCACCGTCTCGCCCGCCTCGCGGCGGCGGCTGATCTCATAGAGGCCGACGGCGGCCAGCGGCCCGATCAGCGCGAAGCCCGAGACCAGCGGGAAGACCATCGGCAGGAGGTCCATGCGCATGGCCAGCGCCGCCAGCCCCAGGCCCGCGAGGGGATAGATGATGGCGATGAACACCACGTCGTCGCGGGCCGCGGCGAAGTCGGACAGGCCCTTGCGCAGGGCGTCCTTGAGATCGGCCGCCTCCAGCCGGCGCACGTGGGGCTCTACGCGGGCCGCCGCGCGCTGGGCTTCGTCCCGCCCCCGGCCGATCCCGGAGATCGCCCAGCCGAACTTCTCCAGCACGAATTCAAATGGATTTTCGACGTGATTGCCGACGGCCATCGCCAGTCCTCCCAAAAGGAAGGGCGCGGCAAGCAGGGCTCCCGCCGGTTGATCTGGCGTCGGAACGCGCCGCAACCCTGGAAATCGAGCCCAGAGCCTAACACGGCGCCACTTTGCAGGCTACGCCGCCGCGGCCGGCGGACTGGTCGCGCCGCCTTACACCAGCTGGTAGGCGGGGCCCTGCACAAAGTGTGGCGGCCACTCCTCGAAGATCTGTTCGCCCCGGTGACGCTCATAGCGCGCGACAGGCCCGGTCATCAGGGCCGGCAGATTAAGTGAGGTGTAGCCAGTCATCACCCAGGCGGTCGGCGTGATCGCCTCGAGCGTTCGATTCTGGACATAGCGCCCCCGCATCGACCTCTCCATCCCCGCCCGGGTCGCGCGCGACGCTTCGCTCTCGGCCTCCTGGCCGTCCGGATGGCCCGCGTGCATGTACCAGTTGTGGTGGAAGTGCTCGGGCGTCGCACCGTCCAGGCGGCGAAGGAAGACGAGCACGTTGGGCTGCGCCGACGGCTGCCCAAGCGGCGTCGGCGCGCTGGCGTCAAAGATCAGCGTCGGATGGACCCGCCAGCCCTGGACGTGGCCGCAGTTCGCCGACAGGTGGGCGTTCACCGGGTCGAGGGGCGCATAGGGCTGCGCCACGGTGATCTCAAGGACAGCGTCGACCGGCTGCTGAACATTCTCCACCGGAACGCTTGCGCCCGACCAGGCGTCAGGCTGCTGCAGCGTGACCGAGACGCCGGTCGCACCCGGCATGAGCCGGGCGGCCGCCTTCGCAAGGTCGTTCAGGACGAAGTCCTGGAAGGCCTTCCGGTCGCGGCCCTTCGGCCCGGCCAGGGTCCAGGCGCACTTTCCAGCGCCCTGGGTCGACGAATAGGTCACCATCCGCTCTCTCTTCCTTCGCCTCTCCTGTTCGCGAAGCAGATCACCCAGGCCGCCACCCGGCAATCCGCCTAGGGTATAGCGCCCTTGGCCTTCAGGGACCCGATCCGGTCCCAGGACAGCCCGAGCTCCTGCAGCACCTGTTCGGTATGTTCCCACGGCTGCGGGGCCCGCGTCGTGGCCACCGGCTCGCCGTTGAACTGCACCGGCCCGCGCGCCAGCCGCAGCGCCTCGCCGCCATCCGGCGGCTGGACCTCGAACAGCATGTCGTTGGCCAGCGCCTGGGGGTCCTTGGCCAGGTCCACGAAACTCTGCACGGCCGCCCATTGGCCCGACAGCGTCTGCAGGCGCGACCGCCACGCGTCGAGCGGCCGGGACGCGAACGCCTCCACCAGGGCCTGGCTCGCCGCCTCCCAGTTTTCAAACAGGGCGAAGGCGTCGGTGAACCGCGGGTCGCCGGCAAGATCCGGGCGCCCCACGTGCTCGAAGGTGTTCCGGATGTGCGGCCCCGGCTGCATGATGAACAGGCTGATCGCCCCGCCGTCCGAGGTCTTGAACTGGCCGATGAACGGATTGGCCGACGAACCGCCTGACCTCGGCATCGCCGGGCGCACGGCCTGCCCGGAATAGACCGCGGCGTTGAGGCTGGCGGAAGAGGCCCACCAGGCGCTGCTCATCAGGGAGACATCGACCTCCGTCGCCTCGCCGGTCTGGCTCCGATGGAAAAGGGCCGCGGCGATGCCCCCGGCCAGGTTCATGCCGCTGATCATGTCGCCGAAGCCGCCGATGCTCGAGGTCAGCGGCGCATCGAGCTCCGCCGGCGAAAGCGCGTGCGCTATGCCGCTGTTCGACCAGAAGGCGGTGCCGTCGAAGCCGCCGCGCTCGCGATCCGATCCCTTGTCGCCATAGGCGCTGGCCCGCGCGTAGATGATCTGCGGCTTGGCCGCGCGGATATGCTCCACGTCGATCTGCAGTTTCTGCCGCACGGCCGGCAGGAAATTGGTCAGGAAGACGTCGGCGGTGGCGGCCAGCTCAAGAAGCAGCGCGCGGCCTTCCGGCGTCGCGATATCGAGGCCGATGCTGCGTTTTCCGCGATTGGCGCCCTCGACCAGCGGGTTGCGGTCCGGATCGTAGGTCGAGCCGCCCCAGCGCAGGAAGCCGCGCTGGCCGTCGGCGTGCACCGGATGCTCGATCTTGATCACGTCCGCGCCCCAGTCGGCCAGCAGGGCGCCGGCCGAGGGCGCGAACATGAACTGCGCCAGTTCCAGGACCCGCACGCCCTGCATCACCCGGGTCATTTGGACGAGCTCGCCGCGGGCCTCACCGGACGCCCGCGAAGCCCTTGGCGCGGAACTCGTCCAGCAGGAGCTTGCCCCACGTCAGGTCGTCGCCCGCCATCTCGGCGCGGACCTTGGCGGTGTCGATGCCATAGACCCGCGCGGCGTTGCCGCCGAGGATCTTGGCCTTCCCCTGCGGCGTCAGCTTGGCGTAGCCGAACCGCTCGCACATCCAGTCAGGGATCTGGAACGAGCGGAATGCGTCGATCAACGGTTGCTGCGAGCCGTACCAGATGCTGTCGCTGCCCCAGATGATGTTGTCCTCGCCGAAATGCGCGATCAGCTTGCCCAACACATGGGCCGCCTCGACAGGATGGCGGATGATCGCGAACCAGGTGGTCCCGAGCTCTGCGAAGACATTGCCGCCAGCTCCGATCCCGGCCTCGCGGCAGGAGTGGATCAGCCGGTTGACGCCCAGGTGCACGGTCTCGGGCGTATAGGGTCCCTCAGCGGGCGCGCCGCCCATCGGAAACTCGTAGCCCGAGTGGTAGACCAGGAACTCGATGTCCGGGAACGCCTTGGCCGCCGGGCCGATGTCACGGGGCGAGCCGTTGTCCACGAAGCCGCTGAGTCCCTTGTGCACGCAGACGCGGCGTGGCCCGAGCTTGCGCACCCGCTCCAGGAACGCCAGCCCGCAGGCGTCGTCGAGCATCCAGCCGCTGATCCCCTCGCCGCCCATCGGGGCGGTGTAGACCTTCCAGGCGGCCGGATTGAACTGCTCCAGCCAGTAGGGCATCGCCGCTACGTCTTCGGGACGGTCGGCGTGGACCACCGAATGGTTGAGCAGGCGCGACGAGCCGGCGAACGAGTCGATCAGCGCCCGCGAGGCCGCCATCTCGTCGTTGAACAGCATCCTCCCGTCGTCGATCCCCGGCCCGGAGGTCAGAATCGCCACCGCCACATCGGTCTCCAGAAAGACGTTCTGGATGTAGCAGGCCAGGTCGAACTTGATGATGTCGTCCATCTCCGTCCACCAGGCCGGCATCAGCGCGCGGTAGACGTCGGTGATGTAGGAGATGCCCCCGCGGTCGGCGTGCGGCGCCAGGAAGTGGGTCTGGACGTCGATGATCAGCCCGTCGCCCCCGAACGCCGCCGCCGCGTGGTCCGGATCGACCACGGCTTGCGGATCCAGGTGGTAGAAGCGCTCGCCGTATTCGGCGTTCAGCGCCAGCAGGCCGGCGGCCGTGCGGCTGGTCTGGGTCCAGCGCGCGGGGTCCAGGCGATAGCGCTCCGCCGCACCGTCCAGCCCGGCCTCGGTGCGCGCCACGACGACGCGGTCGGTCTCGCTGTAGGGCTGCGGGCGATACTCGTCGGTGCTGAGCCGGTCGAGGAAGTTGGGGATCTTCTTGTCGGTCACGTGAGGATGGGTTCTCCGACTGGGCGCAGCCTGGCCGGAAGCGACTGCGCGGCGAGCAGCAGCAGCCCGGCGGTGGCGAGGAATTCGGGTGCGACGGTGAGGAGAGCAAAGCGCAGCGAGTCCGGCCCCCCGATCTGGTCGCTGATGAAGCCTACGACGATGGGGCCCGAGGCGCCGCCCACCATGTTGGCGACCAGCATCAGTATGGCGATGGATATACCGCGCAGACGCGGCGGCGAGCCGTTCAGCACCGTCGAGAAGCACGGCGCGATGTAACTCATATGGAAGCAGCCGAAGAGCGTCAGCCCGGCCAGCGCGGGCAACGTCGCGCCGCTTAGCACGCAGATGGCGATGCCGATCGCCGAGAGGCTGACGGTGGCGGCCGCGACGCGCAGATTCGAGCGCGGGCCGCGCGCCAGGCGGTCGGCCAGCGGCCCGCCGGCGAGGATGCCCACCGCCGAAGCCACGCCGACGCAGAGCGAAACCGCCCCGCCCGCCTGGCTGATCGGCAGATGGTGCGTCCGCATCAGGAACGAGACGACGAAGCTGGAGAAGCTGGCGCTGGCCATGGTGGCCAGGGTCACGGCGGCCACCGACCACCGGAGCGGGGCGTTGCGCCAGATGTGGGCCACGGCGTCGAGCAATCCGGGCGCAGGCGTGTCGTCCTTATGCGCCACGTCGGCGGAGCCCCGCTTTGGGTGCGGACAGGTCAGCAGCAGCAGGGCCGCCAGCACCAGCCCTGGCGCGCCGGCCACCAGAAAAGCCATCCGCCAGCCGTAGTGCTGCGCGATGAGCCCGCCCAGGAGCGTGCTGATGATCAGGCCCAGCGGTGGCCCGAGGTAGTAGATAGACATGGCGGTCGCACGGCGCTGCGGCGGGAACCAGTCGGAGATCATCGAGGTGCTGGTCGGCGAGGTGCCGGCCTCCGCGGCCGCCACGCTCATCCGGGCCAACAGGAGGGCACCGAAACTCTGCACGAAGGCGCAGACCGCGGTCATCACGCTCCAGATCACCAAGACCGAGGCCAGCATGTTGCGCCGGTTCACCCGGTCGGCCAGCAGGCCCATGCCGATGGCGCTCAGCGCATAGACCGCCCCGAACGCCAGCCCGCTGAGCGCCCCCAACTGAGAGTCGCTGAGCCCGAACTCATTTTTCACCTGCTCCTGCACGACGTTGAGGATGTTGCGGTCCAGGTTGTTCATCGCATAGGTGAGGCCGGCCAGGATCAGCCACCACCACTGGCGAAGGCCAGGTTTCGCTTCGGCCGCGACATCCGCCGGCCTTTGGGCGGCCAGGGGAATTGGGCTTTCGCGCGTCAGATCCATCTATCGTTTCCGTCCCCTGACGCGACGCTTGGCGCGCCATCGCCGGGAAGATGGCCCGACGTGAGCGCCCCGTACAGATGTATTCGGTCGCGGCCGGTCGGTCAGACCGCGATCGGCTTCAGTGACCATCCGGGCAGCAAGCCCAGTTCGTCACAAAGCTCCTGGCCCTGGATACAGGTCCCCTTCAGCTTGTCGGCGTCCGGCGAGGTGGCCAGCCAGTTGACGACCTCGCCGATCACCTCCGGCGGGGTCCAGCCGTCGGCGTTGAAGCCAAAGCCGCCCATGTCCTGCAGCAGCCGCTCGGTGCGGATCGGGCCCGGCTGCAGGTTGAAGGCGCGAATGCCCTGGTCGCCGTACTCCACATCCAGGATCGGCACGATCGAGTGGCCGGCCGACTTCGACATGCCGTAGCTCAGGCCCCAGCCGCCCTGCCCGGCCTTCTTGGGCGACCCCGTGTAGCCCGCCGTGGAGGTGATGTAGATCACCGTGCCCCCGCCCTTGGCGATCATCGCGGGCAGCAGCATCCGGGTGAGCAGCAGCGGCGCGAGGGCGTTGCCCTCGACGTGTTTCTCCAGCACCTCGACAGGGGTCTCCAGGATCAGGTCCATGTGGCCCGGGCCGATGAAGCGGGCGTTGTGGACCAGCAGGTCCACCCCACCCCAGCGCTCCAGCACCGTCGTGGCCGCCGCTCCCAGCGATGCCCGTTGCGTGAGGTCGGCGGGCAGCACCATCACCTCCGCGCCGGCCGCGCGCATGGCCTGAGCGGTGCTGTTCAGGCTGCCGGGCAGCGGTGAGGTGTCGGAGCGCTTGACGGTGCTGGAATGCTCCCGCTCCTCGCCCTCCTCCACAGTCCGCGCGGTGATCGCCACGTCGAAGCCGCCCTGCGCCAGCTTGATCGCGATGGCCTTGCCGATGCCCCGGCTGGCTCCCGTCACGAACGCCCGTTTCCTCGCCATGGTGTTTCTCCCGTTTTCTTGTGCGGATTTGGCTCCAGCATAGCCGCACCGCGGTCAACTCCCATAGGGGAGGCGAAGGTCAGGCCAGGGAATAGTCCATCGCCCCGCCGGATTTCGGCGTTATCATCCGTGACAGCGGGGCGAACGACCCCGACGGGGGGGCGCATGCTGCGGATCTATCACATCGAGGCCAGGCGGTCGGACCGGGTGGTCTGGCTGATGGAGGAGCTTGGGCTCGACTACGAGCTGATCTTCACGCCCAAGGACATCGCCGCCTCGCTGATGGCGATCAAGGCCGTCCACCCGATCGGCGCCGCCCCAACCGTGCGCGACGGCGACCTTTGGCTCTGCGAATCCGGCGCGATCCTGGAATATGTCGTCAACCGCCATGGCGGCGGACGGTTCGGCGTGAAGCCCGACGCCCCAGGCTATCCGCAATACCTACAGTGGATGCACTTCGCCGAAGGCTCGGCCATGGGCCGCATCATCAACGAGATGATGATCGCCCCGATGCTGGCGGCCAGCGGCGCACCCAAGCCGCCGATCGCGGGACTGTTCGCGGGCAATTCGCGCCGGCTGCTGGACTTTTTCGAGCAGTCGCTGGCCGGCCAGGACTATTTCGCGGGCGAGGACTTCAGCGCCGCCGACATCATGATGCTCATGCCGGTGCGCGCCGCGCGCCGCGCCTGCCAGGGTGAGGTCCGTCCCAATGTGGAGGCCTGGTGCGCGCGGGTTGAGGCGAGGCCCGCCTACGCCCGCATGCTGGCCCGCGCCCTGCCCAACGGCCCGCCGCCGACGCTCGCCGGCTGGCCCAAGGAAGACGCCCAGCCGGTCTGACGGCGGGAGGCGGACGCTTGTCGGAGGCGGGAGACCCGACGGGGAGAAGCGCGATGCTGACGATCTACCATATCGAGGCCCGGCGTTCGGACCGGGTGGTCTGGCTGATGGAGGAACTCGGGCTCGACTATGAGCTCATCTTCACGCCCAGGGACATCCACGCCTCGACGCAGGCGATCAAGGCCGTCCACCCGATCGGGACCGCGCCCACCGTGCGCGACGGCGACCAGTGGCTGATCGAGTCCGGCGCAATCCTGGAGTACGTCATCAACCAATATGGCGAGGGGCGGTTCAGCGTGAAGCCCGGCCAGCCCGGCTACGCGCAATACCTCCAGTGGATACACTTCGCCGAGGGCTCGGCCATGGGCCGCATCCTCACCGAGGGGATCTTGGCGTCCCTGCCGACGCTCGACGCCCGCAACCAGGCCCTCGCGGCCCGCTACCTGGGCAATGCGCGGCGGATGCTGGCTTTCTTCGAGCAGTCCCTGGCCGGCCAGGAGTATTTCGCCGGCGAGGCCTTCACCGCCGCCGACATCATGATGCTGTTGCCGGCGCGCGTCGCCCAGGGGGCCTGCCCCGGCGAGGCCACCCCCAACCTCGCCGCCTGGTCAGAGCGGGTGACGGCCAGGCCGGCCTACGCCCGCATGCTGGCCCGCGCGCTCCCCAACGGCGTGCCCCCGACGTACCAAGGCTGGCCCAAGGAAGAAGCGGCGCCGAGCTGAAGGCAAAAAAGGCAGCCCCTTCGGACTGCCTTCGCCGCTTCCGTCTAACCGCGCAGGACTGGGATCCTGGGAAGCGTCGCGGGGCCCCTTGCCCCGACGTCCGACCGAAGTCGTCCGCCGTTGATCGATCTGTGCGCGCCTAGCGCCACCCGTGGCAAGCGTGCTCGCGCCACGGGCGTACGGTTCCTGGCGCCCTGTGGCAGACACACAACGCCCCGAAATGGCCCCAATCACGGCCCGCCTCGGACACATGGGGAGGGTTTATGGCGACTGTCGGCTGATCGGCATCCGGTCCGGATCCTGAATAGCCCCCCCAGCCCCCCTGATTGGGTCGTCTGGTCAGTCGACACCTTCCCCCCAAATTGATCTGGATCAAGACCCCGCCCGTCGCCTCGGGCGATGGTGGGCAGTCGCTTCCGCGCGACGCTGTCGTTCTCGTCCCTCCCGACGAGCGGCAACCTAAACGGCCCGGGCTCCCCCCAGTCCCCGGGCCGTTTTTCTTGCCGGCCGATATCGGCGGCGGACGCCGGCCCCTCTCGCCCTCGTCCCTGACTCCCGCTAAACCCCCGCCCATGTCCGCCGCGCCCGCCAAGACCACCGCCGAGACCGCCGCCTCCTACGGCCTCTCCGCCGCCGAATTCGCCGTCATCGTCCAGCGCCTGAACCGCGAGCCCAACGAGGTCGAGCTGGGCGTCTTCTCGGTGATGTGGTCCGAGCACTGCTCCTACAAGTCGAGCAAGATCCACCTCGGGAAGTTCCCCACGACCGGCCCCTCGGTGATCTGCGGTCCGGGCGAGAATGCGGGCGTTATCGACATCGGCGATGGGCAGGCCTGCATCTTCAAGATGGAGAGCCACAACCACCCCTCCTACATCGAGCCCTACCAGGGCGCGGCCACCGGCGTCGGCGGCATCATGCGCGACGTCTTCACCATGGGCGCCAGGCCCATAGCGCTCCTCAACGCGCTGCGCTTCGGCGACCCCTCGCACCCCAAGACAAAGCGCCTCGTCGCCGGCGTGGTCGCCGGCATCGGCGGCTACGGCAACTGCGTGGGCGTGCCCACCGTGGCCGGCGAGACCAACTTCCACCGGGGCTACGACGGCAACATCCTGGTCAACGCCATGTGCGTGGGCCTGGCCGACGCCGACAAGATCTTCTACTCGGCCGCGCCGGCCGCGGGCCTGCCGGTGGTCTATTTCGGCTCCAAGACCGGCCGCGACGGCATCCACGGGGCGACAATGGCCTCCGCCGAATTCGACGACGCCTCCGACGAGAAGCGCCCCACCGTGCAGGTCGGAGACCCGTTCGCCGAGAAGCTGCTCATCGAGGCCACGCTCGAGCTGATGGCGTCGGGCGCGGTGGCCGCGATCCAGGACATGGGCGCGGCCGGCCTCACCTCGTCCACCGTCGAGATGGCCGGCAAAGGCGGTGTCGGCGTCGAACTCGACCTGGACCGCGTGCCCCAGCGCGAGGACGGCATGTCGGCCTACGAGATGATGCTCTCGGAAAGCCAGGAACGGATGCTGGCGATCCTCAAGCCCGGCCGCGAGGAAGACGGCCAGCGGATCTTCGCCAAGTGGGGCCTGGACGCCGCCACCATCGGGCGCACCACCGACACCGGCCACATGGTGCTGCGCCACCAGGGCCAGGTGGTCTGCGACGTTCCGCTGGCTCCCCTGTTCGACGACGCCCCGCTCTATGACCGGCCCTGGACACAACCGGTCCTGCAAGCCCGCCTCGACCCGGCGTCCCTGCCCGCCCCCGCCGACCTCGCCGAGGCCATCCTCACGCTGATGAGCGCCCCCGACATGGCCTCCAAGCGCTGGCTCTGGGAACAGTACGACCGCCACGTCATGGCAGACACCCTGGAGGACTCGGCCACCGGCGCCGACGCCGGGATCGTGCGCGTGCACGGGACCAGGAAGGCGCTGGCCGTCACCTCCGACGTCACCCCGCGCTACGTCCAGGCCGACCCCTACGAAGGCGGCAAGCAGGCCGTGGCCGAGGCCTGGCGCAACCTGACGGCCGTGGGCGCCGAGCCCATCGCCATCACCGACAACCTGAACTTCGGCAACCCCGAGCGCCCGGAGATCATGGGCCAGATCGTCCGCGCCATCGACGGCATGGCCGAGGCCTGCCGGGCGC
Organism: Caulobacteraceae bacterium; assembly: GCA_947478785.1. Taxonomy (GTDB): domain Bacteria; phylum Pseudomonadota; class Alphaproteobacteria; order Caulobacterales; family Caulobacteraceae; genus Phenylobacterium. Next base: position 12,301 of record CANJXI010000022.1, on the reverse strand, counting down.
TGGACTTCCCCGTCGTGAGCGGCAATGTCAGCCTCTACAACGAGACCAACGGCTCGGCCATTCCCCCGACCCCCACGGTAGGCGCCGTGGGCCTGCTGGCCGACTATGCCCGCCGCGCCGACTTCAGCGGCATGCGGGCCGGCCACGCCCTGGTCCTGCTCGGCGAGACCCGGGGCGAGCTCGGCGCATCCATGTATCTGCGCGAGGTCCTGGGCCGCGAAGACGGCGCCCCCCCGCCCGTCGACCTCGCCCTGGAGCGCCGCCATGGCGACTTAGTCCGGCGCCTCATCCAGACCGGCCAAGCGACTGTCGTCCATGACCTTTCCGACGGCGGACTGATCGCGGCCCTGGCCGAGATGGCGCTGGCCTCCAGAACTGGCGCGACCCTCGACAATAGCACCGCCGGCCCCGCCAACCTCTTCGGCGAAGACCAGGCCCGCTACCTCCTGGCCGTCCCCGACCCCGCCCCCATCCTCGCCGCCGCCAAGGCCTCAGGAGTCCCCGCGGCCGTCATAGGCCAGGCCGGCGGCGATTCCCTCGCAGGCCCCAGCTTCACAATCCCGCTGGCCCGCCTGCGCGCCGCCCACGAAGCCTGGCTGCCGGAGTTCATGGAGAGTTAGACTCGTCCATGCCTCCCGCGTTTGCGGGAGAGGGGGAACCGCCCGGCGAAGAGCGGGTGCTGGAGGCGGCCGCGCCGCTCCGGATGCGACACCGATCCCACGGCCGAGGTCGCGCCCTGCGCCCCGGCGCCTATCTTAGGTCCCCGCAGCAGGAGACGCCCGCCCATGTGCCGCAACATCAAGACCCTGTTCAACTTCGACCCGCCGGCCACCGACGAGGAGATTCGCGACGCCGCGCTGCAGTTCGTCCGCAAGCTGTCGGGCTTCAACACCCCCTCGAAGGCCAACCGCGAAGCCTTCGACACCGCCGTGGACGAGGTCGCCGCCGTCGCCCACCGCCTGTTCGAGAGCCTGGAAACCACCGCCCACCCCAAGGACCGCGCGGAAGAGGCCGCCAAGGCCCGCGCCCGCAACGCCGAGCGCTTCGGCGCGAAGCAGCCGGCTTAGCGGTGGAATAGGTAGCGCGCTGGAAGCGGACTCGGGCACGGCGCCGAGAGGTTCGCACCTTTCTTTCGCGCTTGATGTCAGCGCCCGCATTCGATCAGGCGGTGGCGCAACGCTCTGCCCGCGAAGTCGTTTGGGATATCCCGCGACAGGAGGCCTGCATGGCGAAAGACCATCCCAACGACAACTCTAAGACCCCAGCCGAGGTCCAGGATCGGATCTGGAAGCTCGCCGAGAAGATCGACATCTGCATGTTCACCACCTGGGACGGTGAGCGCCAGCGCAGCCGCCCGCTCTCGGCCCGGCTCGCCCGCGACGATCACGCCATCTACTTCCTCGTGGATGTCGAGGGCGAAAAGGACGCGCAGATCGAACGCTTCCCCTTCGTCTCGTGCGCCTGGGTCGACAGCGGCGGCCACAAATATGTGGTGGTCTCTGGCCCCGCCAAGGTCAGCAACGACCGCGCCAAGATCAAGAGCCTTTGGACCGCCTTCGACAAGGCGTGGTGGGAGGACGACAGCGATCCCAACATCCGCCTGATCACCGTCACCCCGGAGGATGGCGAACTGTGGGACAGCCCGAACCGGGCCGTGGCCTTCACCAAGATGGCCATCGCCATGGTCACCGGCGCGGCCCCAAAGATGGGCGACAACGCCAAGGTCAGCCTGTGAGCTGACGAGGCGACCATCACGCGAGGCCCGGCGCGCGGCCGCGCGGGACCCGTCTACCGAGGCCGCCGCCCCGGCGATCCCCCGCGACACAGCGCCCGACGGAAAGCTCGTCGACGGTCCGACCTTCGGCGATACCCTGCGACGAAGCCCCGGCTGACGTCTCCAGACGCCGGCCTCGCCTCTACGCAATAGCCCGCTTCAACAGCTCCATCGCGGCGCCCGCGAAGGCGCGCATGTTGGCGCGCCGGTCGTCTACGCCCGTCTCGACCGTCAGCACCGTCTCCACCGGCCCAGAGATCGCGACGCAGGTATGGCCGGGCGAGTCGCCATAGCCGTTGCCCGTGGGACCAGCGGCCCCGGTCTCCGATATTCCCCAGGTGGCGCCCAGCTGCTCGCGGGCAGTGCGGGCCAGCAGCAGCGCATAGGGCTCGCTGGCCGAGCGCATCCCCGCCACCGCCTCGCGGGGCAAGGCCAGCATCGTCGCGCGCGCCTTGGCCGTGTAGACCACCGCGCCGCCCAGATAGTAGGCCGAGGCGCCCGGCACCCCTAGCAGCGCCGCCGAGATCAGCCCGCCGGACGAACTCTCGGCCACCGCCACGGTCTCCTTCCGCGCCTTCAGCTGCTCGCCGATCGCCTCGGCCAGCGCGTCCAGTACCTCCACGGCGATTCTCCTTTTGCTTGGCGGGCCCGCCCGCGGGCGACCATGATGGCCGCCAATGGCCGCGAGCGCCAATCGCCGGGAGGAAATGATGGACGCCCAATCCCAGTGGACCGGCCTCGACCCGGATCGCCTGGAGCGCATCGGCGACCTGCTGCAGGGCCAGTACGTCGGTCCGGGCAAGCTCGTGGGCTGCCAGATCGCCGTCGCCCGGCACGGCCACATCGCCTATGCGAAGGGCTTCGGCCTTATGGACCGCGAGCGCGGCAAACCGACCCAGGCCGACACCATCTACCGCATCTATTCGATGACCAAGCCGATCGCCTCGGTGGCGCTGATGACCCTCTACGAACAGGGCCTCTTCCAGCTGAATGACCCGGTGAGCCGCTACGTCCCGTCCTGGGCGGACCATCGCGTGTGGCTCTCCGGCGACGGCGAGGCGATGCAGACCGAACCCGCCCACCGGCCGGTCACTTTCCGCGACGTGCTCACCCATACCGCCGGCCTCACCTATGGCGGCGGCCTGTTCGGCGACGGGGCCGAGCACCCGGTAGACAAGGTCTATCGCAAACTCGGCGTCCGCTCGCTGGGCGGGACCGACGGCATGCCTGCGTTCCTTGACAAGCTCGGCCAGGTTCCGCTGCGCTACCAGCCCGGAACGCGCTGGATGTATTCGCTAGGGGCCGACGTCTGCGGCGCCCTGGTCGAGGTGATCTCCGGCCAGCCCTTCGCCCGCTACCTCGAGGACGTGATTTTCGCGCCGCTCGGCATGAAGGACACCGCCTTCCAGGTCCCCCCCGAGAAGATCGGCCGCTTCGCCGCCAACTACGAGCGGGGCGCCGACAAGCAGCTCGCGCTGAGCGACGACCCGGCGACCAGCACATTCACCCGCGATCCCGGCTTCGCCTCCGGCGGCGCGGGCCTCACCGGGACCATCGGCGACTTCCTGCGCTTCTGCGAGATGCTGCGCCGGGGCGGCGAACTCGACGGCGCGCGCATCCTGGGCCCCCGCACCGTGGAGCTGATGCACATGAACCACCTGCCGGGCGGCAAGGACCTCACCCAGCTCGCCTACGGCGCCTTCACCGAGACAGCCTACGAGGGGATCGGCTTCGGCCTGGGCTTCGCCTCGACGCTGGGCCAGGTGGAGACCGGATCGCTGGGCGTCGGCGACTACTACTGGGGCGGGGCCGCCTCGACGATCTTCTGGGTCGATCCCAAGGAGGACCTCTCCGTGGTCTTCATGACCCAGCTCATGCCCTCGGGCAGCTTCAATTTCCGGGGCCAGCTGAAGAGCATCATCTACGCGGCGATCATCGACTGACCTTGCGCGCACGTCCGCATCCCGCCTATCCCCGCCCCAACATCCGGAGCGCACCCCATGCCTATCGCCCAGACCGACCTCGAGACGATCCTGCGCGAGGGGTTTCCAGACGCCACGATCCAGATCGAGGACCTGGCCGGCGACGGCGACCACTACAAGGCCAGGATCGTGTCGACCGCCTTCGCGGGCTTGCCGCGGATCAAGCAGCACCAGCTCGTCTATGCCGCGCTGAAGGGCCGGATGGGCGGGGAGTTGCACGCGCTGGCGCTGGAGACCGCCGCGCCCGCCTGACGGGGGCCTGGAAACTTGACCCAGGGGGCCGGGCTCCCTAGCTCTTGGACGAAGAATTTGCGCCGAAAGGGCGACCGATGACCGAGACTGCCGCCGCCAACCCCGTCCACGACTTCATCGCCAAGGCCGTGGCCGACCACCCCGTCGTGCTGTTCATGAAGGGCGTGCCCGAGCAGCCCCAGTGCGGCTTCTCGGCCCAGGTCGTGCAGATCCTCGACCACCTGGGCGCGGACTTCGTGGGCGTCAACGTCCTGCAGAACGAGCAGCTTCGCGACGGGATCAAGACCTTCTCCGACTGGCCGACCATCCCGCAGCTCTATGTGAAGGGCGAATTCGTCGGGGGCTGTGACATCGTCCGCGAGATGTTCCAGTCGGGCGAGCTGAAGACCTTCATGGCCGAACAGGGCGTACTGGCCGATTGATCGCGCGGGGGGCGAACTTTCATGGCGGCCACGCCTGAGATCATTCCGATGCGCTGCGGCACCATCCGCGGGCCGGTGGACTCCTTCGAGACCGGCTCCACAGGCGACAGCGTCCTGCCCGTCTATGCCTACCTGATCACCCACCCGACCGCCGCCCCGGTGCTGTTCGACACCGGCCTGCACCCCGACAAGGATGGGCGGGTACAGGCCAAGGTGCTGCACAACGAGGCGCCGGCGGGCCAGGACGTCGTATCGCGCCTGCGCACCCTGGGCGTGGCGCCGCGCGAGCTCCACGCCGTGGTGCTAAGCCACGCCCACTACGACCATGCCGGCGGCCTGCCGCTGCTGGGCGACGCGCCGACGCTGATCCACCGCGACGAGGACGCCTCGCGAATCGAGCTGTCGTCCAGCTCGCGGCGCACCGGCGAGACGCTGGATATCTTCGGTGACGGATCGGTGGAAGTCTTCGCCACACCCGGCCACAGTCCCGGCCACCAGTCGCTCCGGGTGCGACGCTTCGGCGGTTACGACGTTCTGGCGGGCGACTCCTGCTACTTCTGCCGCTCGCTGGACCGCACCGACGCCGACCAGCCCCACGCCTTCGACAAGCCCGTCTACCAGGCCTCCAAGCGCCGCCTCGCCGCCATGCGCGACCAGGGCGACTTCGTGATCCCCGGCCACGACGAGGGTTTCCTCGATCAGATCCCCGAGCACAGCGCCGTGCGGCCACACGCCGTCAGCCGTCTATGACCCACGAATCAAAAGGCCCCGGATTTCTCCGGGGCCTTCGAAGGTCGTAAAATCCCGCGGTCTTAAGACGCGTAGAATTCGATCACGAGGTTGGGTTCCATCTTCACCGGATAGGGCACTTCGGCCAGTTCCGGGATGCGGACGTAGGTCGCCGACATGGTCTTGCCGTCCATCGAGATATATTCCGGCGTGTCGCGCTCGTGCGACTGCAGGGCTTCCAGCACCAACGCCATGTTGCGCGACTTCTCGCGCACCGTGACCACGTCGCCGGGCTTCACCCGATAGGAGGGGATGTTCACCCGCTTGCCGTTCACCAGCACGTGGCCGTGGTTGACGAACTGGCGCGCCGCGAACGGGGTCGGCACGAACTTGGCGCGGTAGACCACCGCGTCCAGCCGGCTCTCCAGCAGGCCCACCAGGTTCTCGGCCGTGTTGCCCTTGCGGCGGGCGGCTTCCTCGTAGGTCTTGCTGAACTGCTTCTCGGTCAGGTTGCCGTAGTAGCCCTTCAGCTTCTGCTTGGCGCGCAGCTGCAGGCCGAAGTCGGAGACCTTCTGCTTGCGGCGCTGGCCGTGTTGGCCGGGGCCGTAGGCGCGCTTGTTGATCGGGGATTTCGGACGGCCCCAGATGTTTTCGCCCATCCGGCGGTCGAGTTTGTACTTGGCGCTGTGGCGCTTGGACATTGATAGCTCTTCTGTTCGACCCGAGCCGGCGCCCCCGAAACTGGAAGCGCGATTTCAACGGCGGCCTTCGCGTCACCCGTCATAGGTGTCCAGGCCGTCCCGGCAAGCCGGCGGCTGGAAGGCGGCGTGTATGCCCATCCGCCCCCGCGAAGTCAAGGGAAGCGGGTCACTCGCCCCCGTCCTTCCCGGCCTTCTCGCGGGCGATCTTCTCCAGCACCCGGCCCCGCCCCCTGGAGAGCGCGGTGACCACGCCCCGGAAGGTGCGCACCTCCTGGTCGTTGAAGCGCGCGCGGCCGAGCGCCGAGCGCAGGTTCTGGACCATCGAGGGCCGCTTCTCGGGCGGATGGAAGAAGCCCGCCGCGTCCAGCTCCCGCTCGAAATGCTCGAAGAGGCCCAGGATCGCCGCGCCATCGGCCGGCGGCGGGCCCTCTCGGAAGGCCGGCGGTGCGCCTTCCGCCACCGTCATCCGCCACTCATAGGCGTTGATCGCCACGGCCTGGGCGAGGTTGAGCGACTTGAAACGGACGTCCACCGGCAGGGTCACCACCGCCTGGCAAAGCGCGATGTCGGCGGTCTCCAGGCCGGCGCGCTCGCCGCCGAACAAGAGGCCCACCCGCTCCCCGTTGGCGATGGCCTGCGACCACTCCGCCGCCGCGGCCCGGGGCGTCAGGATCGGCAGCTGGATTTCCCGAGGGCGCGCAGTCGTGGCGTAGACCCGCTGCAGGTCCGCGACGGCCGCCTCCAGCCGCTGGTAGATGCGCGCGCCGTTCAGCGGCCAGTCCGCGCCGCTGGCCGAGGCCCAGGCCTTTTCCTGCGGCCAGCCGTCCCGAGGATTGACGAGTCGCAGGTCCACGAGCCCGAAGTTCGCCATAACGCGAGCCACGGCGCCGATATTCTGCGCGAGTTGCGGCGCGTTCAGGATTACGACAGGTGTCTGGAAGGATCCTTCGGCCATGGCGCGTTGTCGTTCGCAAAGGCGCATCAGCGCAACCCTTCCCAGGCGCAATCTGCTGATTGGCGCAGCCAGCCTGGCCTTGGCGGCCTGCGGCGAGAAGAAGACGCTGACCGCCTCGCACACGCCAACCCTCGACATGGCGCGGCTCGACAAGGAGGTCGGCGCCCTGGCGCTGCGGGCCAAACCGGGGATCCTGGGCTTCGGCCTGACCAACCTGGAGAGCGGCCAGTACTACACCCTGAACGGCGACCGGCGGTTTCCCATGCAGAGCGTGTTCAAGGCGGCCCTGGGCGCCGCCGTGCTCGCCGAGGTCGACGCCGGCCGCCTTCCGCTGGCCGAGACGGTGCAACTGAGCGGACTTCAGCTGTCCCCGCCCCACTCGCCGATCGCGGACGCCTGGCCGGAACGGCGCGACTACACCCTGGACGAGCTGCTGGTCGCGGCGGTGAGCGACAGCGACAACACCGCCGCCGACGTCCTGATGAAGCGCATCGGGGGCCCCGGGGCCGTCACCGCCTGGCTGCGATCCAAGAACGTCGATGAACTGCGGGTGGACCGCTACGAGCGCGAGTTGCAGCCCGACGTCTACGGCGTGGCCTCGTTCCGCGCCGCCTGGCGAGGCCCCGGCTTCGCCACGGCCGTCGCGTCCGTGCCGCCCGACAAGCGCCGCGCCGCCATGGCCGCCTACGTCGACGATCCGCGCGACACCGCGACCCCGCGCGGGATGCTGGTGTTCCTGTCGAAACTTGTGGAGGGCGAGCTGCTTTCGGCCGCATCGACGCGTCGCCTGATCGGCATCATGGCCCAGTCCCAGCGCGCGGGCGACCGGATCAAGGCCGGCCTTCCCCGGGGCGCACGCTTCGCCCACAAGCCTGGAACGGCCGGCGTCGACCAGGGCTACTGCCCCGCCTACAACGACGTCGGCATCGCCACTCTGCCCGACGGCCGCAACTATGCGGTGGCGGCTTTCCTCAGCGGATCGACGGTGAGCGACGAGGCCCGCGCGTCGCTGTTCGCAGACCTTGGCCGGGTGATCGGCCGTAGCGTCGGCTAAACCTTTGCGTCCGGCGCGGTGACGGCTATACGGCCAAACAACCTTGAATCCCGCGGAGCGCCTGCCCCCATGGCAAAGATCAAAGTCGCCAACCCCGTCGTCGACATCGACGGCGACGAGATGACCCGCATCATCTGGCAGTGGATCAAGGACAAGCTGATCTTCCCGTTCATCGACGTCGAGCTCGACTACTACGACCTGGGGATGGAGAATCGCGACGCCACCGACGACAAGGTGACCATCGAGGCCGCCGAGGCGATCAAGAAGCACGGCGTCGGCGTGAAGTGCGCCACCATCACCCCCGACGAAGCGCGGGTGGAGGAATTCAAGCTCAAGCAGATGTGGAAGTCGCCCAACGGCACGATCCGCAACATCCTGGGCGGGGTGGTCTTCCGCGAGCCGATCATCTGCAAGAACGTGCCGCGCCTGGTGCCCGGCTGGACCCAGCCGATCATCATCGGCCGCCACGCCTACGGCGACCAGTACCGCGCCACCGACTTCAAGGTGCCGGGCCCCGGGACCATGACCATCACCTGGAAGGGCGACAACGGCGAGACCATCGAGAAGGAGGTCTTCAAGTACCCCGGCGCCGGCGTGGCGATGGCGATGTACAACCTCGACGATTCGATCCGCGACTTCGCCCATGCCTCCTGCGCCTATGCGCTGGCCCGGAACTATCCGCTCTATCTCTCGACCAAGAACACCATCCTCAAGGCCTATGACGGGCGCTTCAAGGACATCTTCCAGGAGGTGTTCGACGCCGAGTACGCCGGCCGGTTCAAGGCCGCGGGCCTGACCTACGAACACCGGCTGATCGACGACATGGTGGCCGCGGCCATGAAGTGGTCGGGCGGCTATGTCTGGGCCTGCAAGAACTACGACGGCGACGTGCAGTCCGACACCGTCGCGCAGGGCTTCGGCTCGCTCGGCCTGATGACCTCGGTGCTGATCACGCCCGACGGCAAGACCATGGAGGCCGAAGCCGCCCACGGCACCGTCACCCGGCACTATCGCCAGCACCAGAAGGGCGAGGCCACCTCGACCAACTCCATCGCCTCGATCTTCGCCTGGACCCAGGGGCTGAAGCACCGGGCCAAGCTGGACGGCAACCCCGAGCTCGACCGCTTCGCCGACACCCTGGAGAAGATCTGCGTCTCGACCGTCGAATCCGGCTCGATGACCAAGGATCTCGCGCTGCTGGTCGGCGACACCCAGGGGTGGCTGACCACCGAGGGTTTCATCGACAAGGTTGCGCAGAACCTCCAGGAGGCGCTCGCCGCCGCCTAGCCGGCCAGGAGCGCCTTGATCGCGGCCAGGCCCTCGGCGGCCTTGGCCGCGTCGGGGGCGCCGCCCTGGGCGAAGTCGGGACGGCCGCCCGCACCCTGCCCGCCCATGGCGGTGACGGCGGCGCGGGCCAGATCGACGGCGCTGAACCGGGCCTGGGCCTGGCCGGTCACGGCGACGGTGGCCGCGGCCTTTCCGTCCGCGGTGCCGATCAGGGCGATGACGCCGTCCGGCAGCTGCTTCTTGAACTCCTCGGCGATGGGCCGCAGGTCCTTGCCGCCGACCCCCACCATGATCCGGGCCAGCACCTGCAGGCCGCCGATCTCCTCGGGGCCGGCCGCCGGCGCGCCGCCGGAGCCGCCGCCCATGGCGAGCTGGCGCTTGGCGTCGCCAAGTTCCTTCTCCAGCTGGCGGCGCTGGGCCTCCAGGGCGGCGACCCGGGCGGGAACCTCCAGGACCGGGGTCTTGAAGAGGTCGGCCAGGCCCTTGGCGACGGCGGCCTGCTCCAGCAGCCAGCGGCGCGCCGCCTCGCCGGTCAAGGCCTCGATCCGGCGCACGCCCGCGGCCACGCCCTGCTCCTGGACGATCTTGAACAGCGCGATGTCGCCGGTGCGCGCCACATGGGTGCCGCCGCAGAGCTCCACGGAATAGGCGCCCTCGCCGCCCAGGCCCCGGCCCAGCGTCAGGACTCGGACGGTCTCGCCATATTTCTCGCCGAACAGCGCCATGGCACCCGCCGCCATGGCTTCCTGCGGGGCCATCAGTTCGGTGGCCGCCGGCAGGTTCTGGCGGATCACCGCGTTGACCTCGGTCTCGATGCGGTCGATCTCGGCCGGCGTCAGCGGCTGGCCGTGGCTGAAGTCGAAGCGGATGCGCTCGCCGTCGACCATCTGGCCCTTCTGGGTCACGTGGGCACCGAGAACGCCGCGCAGCGCGGCGTGCAGCAGATGGGTGGCGGAATGGTTGGCCCGGGTCGCCGCGCGGCGCTCGGCGTCGAGGGCCAGGCGCACCCGCTCGCCGGGCTTCAGCGAGCCCTCCAGGATCTCCAGGTCGTGGACATGCAGGTCGCCGGCCAGCTTCTGGACGTCGGTGACCCGCGCGCGGCCGCCCGTCCAGGCGACCTCGCCCTGGTCGCCCGCCTGGCCGCCGCTCTCGGCGTAGAAGGGCGTGCGGTCGAAGAGCGCCTGGACGGTGGAGCCGCTCAGCGCCGCGTCGATCTCGTGGCCGTCCCGCGACAGGACCAGAACCTCGGCGGTGACCTCGCCATCCTCGTAGCCGACGAATTCGGTGGGGCCGAGGCGGTCGCGGATCGCCAGCCAGCCGGCGGCGGCGGCCACCTGGCCCGAGCCGGTCCAGTTCTCGCGGGCCATGTCGCGCTGGCGGCCCATGGCGCGGTCGAATTCCTCGAGGTCGACGGTCAGCCCCTTGGCGCGCACCGCGTCCTGGGTGAGGTCGAGGGGAAAGCCGTAGGTGTCGTAGAGCTTGAAGGCCGTCTCGCCGGAGAGCACGTCGCCCGCGCCAAGGCCAGCGGTGGCGTCCTCGAGGATCGACATGCCGCGGCCGAGCGTGCGCCGGAAGCGTTCCTCCTCCTGGCGCAGGGTGTCGACGATGGCCGCCTCGGCGCGCTTCAGCTCCGGATAGGCCTCACCCATCTGGGCGACCAGGGTGGGGGCGAGCCGGTGCATCAGCGGGTCGGTCGCGCCCAGCAGGTGAGCGTGGCGCATGGCGCGGCGCATGATCCGGCGCAGGACGTAGCCCCGGCCCTCGTTGGAGGGCATGACCCCGTCGGCGATCAGGAAGCTGGACGAGCGCAGATGGTCGGCGATCACCCGGTGGGACGGGCCGTTGGACGCCCCGCCCTCGCCGCCCACCAGTTCGCGGGACGCGGCGATGATCGCGCGGAAGAGGTCGACGTCGTAGTTGTCGTGCACGCCCTGCAGGACGGCGGCCACGCGCTCCAGGCCCATGCCGGTGTCGATGGAAGGCTTGGGCAGGGGAATGCGCGTCCCGTCGGCCTGCTGGTCGTACTGCATGAAGACCAGGTTCCAGATCTCCACGAACCGGTCGCCGTCCTCGTCGGGGCTGCCGGGCGGACCGCCGGGCACATGGGCGCCGTGGTCATAGAAGATCTCGGAACAGGGCCCGCAGGGGCCGGTGTCGCCCATCGACCAGAAGTTGTCGGCGCTGGCGATGCGGATGATCTTGTCGTCGGGCAGGCCGGCGATCTTCTTCCACAGGCCCGGAGCCTCCTGGTCGTCGGCGTAGACGGTGACCAGCAGCTTGTCGGGCGACAGGCCGAACTCCTTGGTCAGCAGGTCCCAGGCGAGCGCGATGGCGCCGTCCTTGAAGTAGTCGCCGAACGAGAAGTTGCCGAGCATCTCGAAGAAGGTGTGGTGGCGGGCGGTGTAGCCGACGTTGTCGAGGTCGTTGTGCTTGCCGCCGGCCCGGACGCACTTCTGCGACGAGGCCGCGCGCGGCCAGGGCGGGGTCTCGGCGCCGGTGAAATAGGTCTTGAACGGCACCATGCCGGCGTTGACGAACAGCAGGGTCGGGTCGTTCTGCGGCACCAGCGGGGCGGAGGCCACGACGGCGTGATCCTTCTGGCCGAAGTAGTCCAGGAAATGGCTGCGGATGTCGTTCAGGCTCTGCATCGACCGGGCTTCTTTTAAGACATCGGGGATATTCCCCGTCCAGGCTTGGGAAGGGCCGTTTACGAGACTTCCACGGGGCCCGGCAAAGGAAAAGGACGCCCGGGGATGAACCCGGGCGTCCTGACCGCGATGGATGCGCCCGCGCGGGGCGATTGGCCGGATCGGCGGCGGGGAGGCCCGGCCGGCCGCGGGCGCCTCGGCGCGGAGCCTATTCGTCCTCGGGCTCGGGGCCGCCCACCAGCAGCTCCTCGGCGATCACCGCCTTGGCGCCGCGCACGGACTTCTCGATCTCAGAGGCGATATCGGGGTTGGCCTTGAGGAACTCGCGGACGTTGTCGCGGCCCTGGCCGATGCGGGTGGAGTTCCAGGAGAACCAGGAGCCCGACTTCTCGATGATCCCCGCCTTGACGCCCAGGTCGATGACCTCGCCCAGCTTGGAGATCCCCTCCCCGTACATGATGTCGAACTCGACCTCGCGGAACGGCGGGGCGACCTTG